>JAEZCN010000166.1 GCA_023433515.1 Pseudomonadota bacterium | reverse complement strand
CGCCCGCCCCCCCCCCCCCCGCCGCCGCGGCGCGCCCGGCCCCGCCCCCCTTCGCTGATTGCGACCGTGCCGTGCCACATGTATGACGGGAACAGCACCAGCGTTCCCGGTTCCGGTTTGACGAAGTGCTCGGGCGGACACGCGGCGAGCGGCACACCGGATTCACCGAACTTGATCCATCCCGCGCGCGACGTGCCTGCCACCTCGGTCGGCAACTCCACGTAGTACGCCGAGCTCAGCCAGCCGCGCGGGTGCACGTGATCGAGGTGGAATCCGCCGGGCTGCAATTGCACCGACCATGATCCCGATAGTCTGTAGCCGCCGCCGGCGCGCCTGCGCCGATCGACCGGATGATCTTGGTCGGGGCGCAATCGCGAGATGTAGTCGCGGATCGGCGCGTCGAGCATCGCGAAGAATCGCGCCACGAGCGGATTGTCCGCGGGCAGGTGGCGCTCGGTCTGCGTGCCGCCGCGCAGGCTCTGCGCCAGCGGCCGGCGTTGCGCGCGATGCAGCGCGGACAACTCCCGCGCGAAGGCCGTGTTGAAGGACGCGATGTCGCCATCGGCTGGATGCAGCCGGTACACGCGCACGAGCCGCTCATAGTCGTACAGTCGCCGGTACTCCTCGCGTCCCAGCAGGCGCAAGGCCGTCGCGCGATACGCGATGAGCTGCTGATCGTCCGGCGAGCGCGCGAGTAGTGAGTCGGTGAGCGCGAGTGCTTCCGCGCCCGCGCCGGTGCGCAGCAGCGTGGGCACGAGATTGCGCTGCGCCGGCACGGATTGCGGCGAACGCGCGATCGCCGCGCGCAGGTACGGCAATGCCTCGAGCGGCCGATCCAGCGCATCGATCAGCACGCCGATCGAAGTCAGGAACGCCGCGGATCCCGGGGCGATGCGCAATCCGCCTTCCAGCAAGTCGAGAGCCCGCTCGGTGAAGCCTGCGTTGCGCAGATGATCGGCGGCGACCAGGCGCAACTGCGGCGCTTCGGGTTGAGCCTCGATCGCGCGCTCGAGCACCCGCGTCGCTTCCGCTCCCGCGCCGCGTTGCCAGCGTAGTTCGATCAGCAGGGCGTGCAACGGCACGTCGAGCGGCCAGCGACGCAATGCGTCCTCGACGTGCGCTTCCGCCTCGTTCCATCTACCGGCGAACTGCAGCGCGCGGCACCAGTGACCTAACCACCGCGGCGAGTCGGGATTCTCGCGCGCGAGCACCGCGAGCTCCGCGAGCGATTCGTCAGCGAGGCCCATTTCCCCCAGCAGCACCGCACGCTCGCCGCGAATTTCGGTCGAACCGGGTCGTTGCTGCAGTGCGATATCGATCGCGGACCGCGCCTCCGTCCAGCGTTGCAAATTTGCATTCGCGCGACTCACGAGGCGCCACGCCTCGCACGACATTGCCTTGTCCCGCAAAGTCGCGGCGGTCTGGGCCGCCGCCGCGAGATCGCCGGAATTAACAAGAAAAACAATGTGTTGCAACTGCTCGTGGTCACCCACCGATGTCACCATTTCGCGAAAATCAAGTGCATGGAACACGCCAAGAATTGACCTGCCGAGACATGCGGCACACTCGCAACTTTTCGTGAATCGGCCCTTGCTTGTGCATACGATCTGGCTACACTCGGCAAAACTACAAATCGGTTATCGAATTCTGATTTAGACCGTAACAGTTCTTACAGGGGGGCATTGCAGTGTCCAAAGCAACGAGAAAGTTGCGGCGTGAAGCCGCGTGCGCGCAATCATCGCGCGTAAAGGAATTGGCCATTTTCGCGGTTGGTGCCGGTTTGCTGGCGCCGTTCGCCATGGGCCAGGAACAGGACGCCAACGACAACGCGACGACGACGAAGAGCCAGGAAGAAATGACGGAAATCCTGGTCACAGGTATCCGCAAGGCTCTGCAGACGTCGCAGGAAATCAAGCGGGAAGCCGACACCGTCGTCGACTCCATCACCGCCACCGATATCGGTGCCTTCCCCGACAAGTCCGTCGCGGAAGCGCTGCAGCGCATGACCGGCGTCACCGTCACGCGCTTCGCGGCGTCGGGCGACACCTCGCACTTCTCCGCCGAGCCCTCTGGCGTCGTCGTGCGCGGTCTGCCGCAGGTGCGCAGCGAGTTCAACGGCCGCGACAGCTTCAACGCGAACAGCTCGCGCGGTCTGTCGTTCGGCGACGTATCGCCCGAGCTCATGGCCGGCGTCGACACGTACAAGAACATGACCGCCGACATGATCGAAGGTGGTCTCGCCGGCACGGTCAACCTGCGCACGCACGTGCCGTTCGATTCCGAAGGTTTCGTGGCCGCGTTCTCGGCCGAAATGGGCATGGGCACGCTGGCCGGGGAAACCAAGCCGGCCGGCTCCATCCTCATGAGCAACCGCTGGGACACCGGCGTCGGCGAGTTCGGCCTGATGGCGAATGCCGCCTACTCCGAAGTGGTCACCGAGTCGCAGGGCGTCCAGCTGCTCCGCTTCTTCAACGCGACCGACGTCGACGCTTACGGCGGCGGCACGAAGTGGCTGCCGGGCGGCGTCGATCTGCGCAAGAACACCTACTTCCGTACCCGCAAGGGCGCGTCGCTCGCCGGTCAATACCGCAGCCCCGAGGAAGCGGTGACCGCCACCTTCCAGTACAACCGTTCCGAGTATCAGAACGACTGGGAAGAGTATTCGCTGACGGCGGGCGTCGGTGATTCGCAGCAGCCGCAGGCCCTGGTGCTGAATTCCGAGTTCAACCGTCATCCCGACGGAACGCCGGCTCACGAATTCGACAGCCGCGGCGTATTCGTGCGCGGCGTCATCAACGACGTGGGCGATGGCTGGGCCGGCCCGACCAACTTCCCGACGATCGCGCATCCGGATGGTTATCGCCAGGGCGATCTGGCCAACAGCCCGGACTGGGTTTGCTACTCGTGGGGCGGCAGCGCCAACAAGCCCTGCCCGGCGACGCGTGGCGCGGGCCTCAGCGCCGATACCCGCTACTCGACGCAGACCAACCTCACCGAGGACTACTCGCTGAACCTGCGCTGGAACGTGAACGAGCGCCTCGGCCTCAACTTCGACGTTCAGAAGATCAAGTCGTCTGTCGTCAACTTCGACAACAGCGCCAACAACAAGACGGCGACCGACCTGTATCTCGACATCAGCGGCGGCAAGCCGCAGTTCGAGTTCCGCCAGCCCACGGGTTATGGCTGGACGCCGGGCGGCTACGACGATCCGCAGAACTACTTCAAAGAATGGTCGATGGAACACGCGGAGAACAGCTTCGGCGACGAAATCGCCGCGCGTATCGACGCGGACATCCACATCGAAAAGGGCTGGCTCGATTCGCTGCGCGTCGGTGTACGCACGGCCGATCGCGATCAGCAGGTCAACTGGACTACCTACAACTGGGGCTCGGTGCAGCCGCTTTGGGGTCTCCAGGACGACGTCCCGTTCTTCCTCAACCAGGGCATGTGGCAGAACACCTCTGTGGTGAAGAACCTCGGCTCCGACATGGTCGGCGGCGGTGTCTATGCGGGCGGAAATTTCCTCCATCCGGACTACGGCATCGTCAGCAACTACAACGCCACCCGCTCGTTGTACGGCAACGGCCGCAGCAACAGCTGGGTCGCGCTGGCCGAGCGCGCCTGCGCCCAGGACGTCAACAGTCCGTCCGGTCTCTACTGCCCGGTCGAAATGCTGGACGTTACGGAAGACACGCGCGCCGCATACGTGATGCTCAAGTTCGGCAACGATGAAACGAACTGGGGCAGCGTCAACGTGCGCGGCAACATCGGCGTCCGCTGGGTGAAGACCGAGACGTCTTCGACGGGCGGCGCGCAGTTCCCGCTGTACACCGCGCCGAGCCCGCCGACTCCGGAAGCGCCGGATATCAATCCGCGCAGCCTGGCGACGGCCGACGACATCGCGTTCATGAACCAGGGCTCGTACCAGGCCGTGGGCGGTGCTTCGCACACGAACATCCTGCCCAGCTTCAACGTGCGCTTCGGCTTCACCGACGAGCAGTTCGTGCGCTTCGCCGCGTCGCGTGCTCTCTCGCGTGCGGACATGGGTCTGTTGAAGTTCTACTACACGGTCGGTGTCGACCAGGGCGATTGCGCGTCCGGCACGGTCACGTGGAGCGTCCCGGGTGACTGCGAAAGCACGCCGGTGGCCTGGACTCCGCGCTACACGGCGGACACGGGTAATCCGACGCTCAAGCCGACGACGGCCGACATGCTCGACCTGACCTACGAGTGGTACTTCTCGAGCTCGGGATCGTTCACCGCGGCGTTGTTCTACAAGAAGTTCAACGACTACATCGTGAAGGCTTCGTCGGACGAGCAGCTGACGAACAATGGTGTCACGCGCACCGTGAACGTCACGCGCCCGGTCAACGCGGATGGCGCGAAGATCAAGGGTGTCGAACTCGCCTACCAGACGTTCTTCGATCGACTGCCCGAGCCGTGGAACGGCATCGGCCTGCAGGCGAACGTCACGCTGGTGGACAACCAGGGCGTGAGCAACTCGGGCCTGACCATCGTTTCGGGTGGCGGCACGGTAACGCAGGACACGAACATCTCGTTCACTGACCTGCCGCTCGAAGGCTTCTCGGAGAAGGCGGCGAACCTCGTGTTGATGTTCGAGCAGGAGAAGTACTCGGCGCGTCTCGCGTACAACTGGCGCGACGATTACCTCATCAGCCAGGCGGACTGCTGTATCAAGCTGCCCATCTGGCAGGAGGCCTACGGACAGCTCGACGCTTCGTTCCACTACAAGCCGTCGAGCGCCTGGGACGTCTTCCTAGACGTTCAGAACCTGACCGAAGAGGAAACGGTCCTGCGTCAGCAGGTGAACCAGGAAGGTCTGCAGCTGCCGCGTTCGTGGTTCACGAACGACATGCGCCTGCAGCTCGGCGTCCGGTACCGCATCCAGTAACGCTGGCTCATAGCTGAGCTAAATGGGCGCGCCGTATACGATACGGCGCGCCCTTTTCTTTACGGCGGCCCGGGGGACATCGAAGGTGACATCACCGCTCAGGATCGTGATCGTCGGCGGCGGCACGGCCGGCTGGATGACCGCCGCGGCCTTCTCATCCGTGTTCAAGTCCACCCAGGTGGAACTGCGCCTGATCGAGTCGAGTGAGATCGGCATCGTGGGCGTCGGCGAGGCCACGCTGCCGCACATCCGCTACTTCAACAAGCGCATCGGCATCGACGAGCGCGAATCGATGGCGAAGACCCAGGCGACGTTCAAGCTCGGCATCGAGTTCGTGAACTGGGGCCGGATCGGCGACAGCTACATCCATCCCTTCGGCGCATACGGTTCGCGCCTCGGCGGCGTGCCGTTCCATCACTACTGGTTGCGGCGACGCGCCGCCGGCGACAACACGTCCATCGACGACTACTCGCTGCCGATCGTGGCGTCGCGCATGAACAAGTTCGCGCTGCCCTCGGAGGATCCGACCCACGTCATGTCCACGTTCGGATATGCGTTTCAGTTCGACGCCTCCTTGTATGCCCAGTACCTGCGCGGTTTCTCCGAGGCGAAAGGCGTGCGACGCACCGACGCGAAGGTCGTCGACGTGCAGCTCAACGGCGAGGATGGCCGGGTCGAGTCGGTGAAGCTCGACAGCGGCGAGGTCGTCGCGGGCGACCTGTTCATCGATTGCTCGGGTTTCCGCGGCCTGCTCATCGAACAGGCGCTCGAGACGGGATACGACGACTGGACCCACTGGCTACCCTGCGACCGTGCGATGGCCGTGCCCTGCGAGAACACGGGGCCGCTCACGCCGTACACGCGCGCGACGGCGCGCGAGGCGGGCTGGCAGTGGCGCATCCCGCTGCAGCACCGCACGGGTAACGGCTACGTGTACGGCAGCAACTTCATCAGCGACGACGAGGCGGCCGCCAGACTACTCTCGCGGCTCGACGGCAAGGCGCTCGCCTCGCCACGGCCGGTGCGCTTCACGGCCGGCCGGCGCCGCAAGACCTGGAATCGCAACGTCGTCGCCATCGGGCTCGCGGGCGGATTCCTCGAACCCCTCGAGTCCACCAGCATCTACCTGATCCAGATCGCGATAACGACGCTGATCGACTACCTGACCGACAAGGCCGCGATGCGGCACGAGTTCGATCCGCGCACGGTCGATGGCTTCAATCGCTGGATCGAGATGGAATACGACCGGGTGCGCGACTTCCTGATCCTCCACTACCACGCCACCGAACGCGACGACGCGCCGATCTGGAACTACTGCCGGACGATGCGTATCCCGGACAGCCTCGCGCACAAGATGGAGCTGTTCCGCGAGCGCGCGCGCGTGGTCACTTACAAGGACGGCCTGTTCCTCGAGCCGAGCTGGCTCGCGGTCTACTTCGGACAACGCGTGATGCCGACTGGCTACGACCTGCGCGCGGATGCGCCCAACGACGCGGAGGTCGCGTCGAGCCTCGCGCGGATCCGCGAACAGGTGCAGAGCGCGGCGCTGCGCATGCCGTCGCACGAGGAATTCCTGAAGCAGTATTGCCCGGCGGATCCCATGCCCATGAAGTCCGGGACCAACGCATGAGCGAGTCAATACGCAGCATCGTGGTGGCGGGCAGCGGCCCCGAGTGCTGGATCACCGCGGCCGGACTGATGCGCGCATTGCGACATCGCCAGCTCACCGTGACCGTGGTCGATACCGGTCCCGCGCGCGATGCGCGCATCGGCCGCTGGACACTGCCCTCGCAGCGCGCCTTCCATGGATTACTCGGCATTCCGGAGCCACACTTCCTCCAGCACACCGGCGCCACGTTCAAGATCGCGAGCGAGCACCTGAAGTGGCAGGGCGAGGGCAGCGGATACTTGCACGCTCACGGCGAGGTCGGCCGGGAGGTCGTCGGCATTCCTTTCTACCGGCTCATCCAGCGCGACGCACTCGACGGGCGACCCGCGCGACTCGAGGAATATTCCGTGGCGGGCAGCGCCGCGCGCCTCGGCAGGTTCGCGCGACCGGTGGGAGAAGGCAACGCACTCACTGCGAGCTTCACGTACGGTTACCACGTCGCGGAGGTGCCCTACACGCGTTATCTGCGCGAGCATGCCGCGCGGCTCGGTGTGGGCCAGGCGCCAGCGGCGCTCGGCGCCGTGGTGCGGGCCGAGAGCGGAGCCATTCAGTCACTTCGGCTGGTCGATGGCTCGACCGTAGGCTCGGATCTCTACGTCGACTGCTCGGGCCCCGATGCGCGGCTGCTGGGTTCGATGTCGGAGCGCGAGGACTGGTCGGAATCGCTGCCCGCGGACCGCATGTGGTCCGGGCTCGGTCCCGCCGCGAACGATCCGCCGGCGATCACGCGCACGGTCGCCAGTGCGTCGGGCTGGTCGTGGCGGGCACCGGTCGCGGACGCGACGATGTACGGTCACGTTTTCTCGAGCCGCTTCCAGGATGAAGCATCCGCGCGCGCCGAGCTGCAGGAATTCGCGCCCGGCCTGCGCGGCGAGCCGCTGCTCGCGCGCTTCTCGGCTGGCCGACGCCGTGAATTCTGGGCGGGCAACTGCGTCGCAATAGGGTCCTCCGCGGTGGAGCTCGAGCCGCTGGCGGGCGCCGATCTGCACCTGGCGCAGGTCGGGCTCGCGAACCTGATCGAGCTGTTTCCGCGCGATTGCGCCAGCACGATCGAGGCCGCCGAATACAACCGCGTCATGGCCGAATACGCCGAGTCGCTGCGCGATTTCACGCTCGCGCACTACCTGGCGGGAGCCTCGCGCGCCGGCGCGTTCTGGGACGCCACGCGCGCCGTCGAGCCGCCCGCGCGTCTCGCGCACAGGCTCGACCTGTACGCGGCGAATGGCCGCATCAACCTGCTCGACCAGGAAATCTTCGAGGAGGTGGACTGGGCCTGGGTGCTCATAGGCAGCGGGAAATGGCCCGACGCCATCGAACTGCAGACCCGCGACGCGCTCGCGAAGCTGCCCGCGCATGAAATCGCGGCGATGCGCGCGCAGATTCAGCAGCTCGCCGCCTCGATGCCGCGCAACGTCGATTTCCTGCGCCATTTCCTGAGCGCGGCGCCTCGCGAGCCGCGATGACAGAGACCATGCAGAAGAAGGTCACGAGAATCGTCATCGTCGGCGGCGGTACCGCCGGCTGGATGACGGCCGCGGCATTCGCGCGGATGTCGATCGGCATGCCGTACCAGATCCAGCTCGTCGAGTCCGCGGAGATCGGCACGGTGGGCGTGGGCGAAGCGACGATTCCGCCCATCACCGATTTCAATCGCGGCATGAAGATCAACGAGAACGAGTTCATGCGCGCCACGCAGGCGAGCATCAAGCTCGGCATCGAGTTCGTCGACTGGACGCGACCCGGGCATCGCTACATCCACCCGTTCGGCCACTACGGCGTGCAGATGCACGGCATCTATTTCCATCACTTCTGGCTGAGGCACCGGCTGCATGGCGGAACCGGATTGCCTGATGTGTTCAACATGCATTGCGTGGCGTCCAGGCAGGGCCGATTCGGGAAGATCCAGCCCAACGACCGGATTCCGCTTCCGGAGATGGCCTATGCGTATCACTTCGACGCCGGGCTCTACGCGCTTTTCCTGCGCGGCATGGCCGAGAAAGACGGCGTCAGGCGCGTGGAAGGGAAGATCGTCCATGTCCGGCAGAATTCCGAGAGTGGATTCGTCGAGTCGGTGAAGCTCGAAGACGGCCGCGAAATCGCGGGCGACCTGTTCGTCGACTGCTCGGGGTTCCGGGGGCTGCTCATCGAGCAGACGCTGGAGGTGGGATTCGAGGACTGGAGTCACTGGTTGCCCTGCGATCGCGCCATGGCCGTCCCCTGCGATCGCCTCCCGACCACGACGCCGTACACACGTTCGACCTCGCGCGAGGCGGGCTGGCAATGGCGCATTCCGCTGCAGCATCGCATCGGCAACGGATACGTGTATTGCAGTGAGTTCATGTCCGATGACGAGGCAGCGAGCCTGTTGCTGAGCCGGCTCGACGGCGCAGCGCAGGGCGCGCCGCGCCCGCTGCGGTTCAAGGCGGGCCGACGCAAGGAAGTGTGGACGAAGAACGTGCTCGCGATCGGGCTGGCGAGCGGCTTCCTCGAACCGCTGGAGTCCACCAGCATCCACCTGATCCAGTCCGCGATCGCGCGCTTCCTGTTCATGTTCCCGGGCGACGGCTTCGATCCGGCGACCATCGACAGATTCAACGCGCTCGCGCGCGCCGAGCTCGAGGAGATCCGCGATTTCATCGTGCTGCACTACGCCGCGACCGAGCGCGAGGACACGCCATTCTGGCGGCATTGCCGCGCGGCCAAACTACCGGACTCGCTCAGGCAGCGCATGGACATGTACGAGCGGAACGGCAACATCATCATCGAGGCCGGTGTGCTGTTCAAGGAAGCGAGCTGGTTCGCCGTCATGGATGGACAGGGCCTGCGTCCGCGCTCGTATCATCCGTTCGCGGACATCCCGTCCGACGCGGAACTCGCGCGCCGTTTCTCGATCCTGCACGACGATGTCGCCAATCGCGTGGCTACCTACCCGCTGCACGACGATTGGCTGCGCGCGAACTGCGCCTCCGACGAATTGAAGGCGAGGATGGCATGAGTTCGCCGTCGCGCATCGCGAAGGTTTCCGGCCGCGACGTGTTCGTGTTCGATGGCCTCGTCCCGCCCGAGGACGCCGTGCTGTATGCCTCCGCGATCACGAAGGCCGCGTTCACCCGGACCGAAAGTGCGCGTGCCGACACGATCGAGTACCGGCATTGGGTGTGCGAGATGCCGCTCGAGAACCTGCCGCGCACTTCGTTGTGGCCCGCGACCGAACGCGTCATCGCGCAGGTGCGGCCGGGCGAGCGCTTCGCCCCGTATCGGGCCTACACAAATTACGCGTCCTTCGGCGACACGCTGCTGACACACGTCGACGCGGTGTCCAATACGCGCGAGCTGACCGCGCTCTGGTACCTGTGCGAGAGGTGGGACAAGGAGTGGGGCGGCGAGACCCTGTTCTACACGGACGAGGGCGATGCGGAAATCGCGGTGAGCCCGCGGCCCGCGCGGCTGCTGCTGTTCGATGGCGCCATCCGCCACGCGGGCAAGCCGCCCAATCGCAACTGCCCGGTCGGGCGTTACACGTTCGCGATCAAGCTGCGGGCCGGTGGGGCTAACTAGTCCCGGAAATTGTTGAACTGCAGAGGGCGGTCCAGCTCCTCCTCCTTCCGGAGCAGCGCGATCGCGGCCTGCAGGTCGTCGCGCGACTTGCCCGTGACGCGCAGTTTGTCGCCCTGGATCTGCGCCTGCACCTTGAGCTTCGATTCCTTGACGATTTTCTGCAGCTTCTTGCCCGTATCCTGGTCTATCCCGTGACGGAGCTGGATGTCCTGGCGCGCCTCGGCGAGGTTGGTGACCGGGTCCTTTTTCTCCATGCAGCGAACGTCGATGCCGCGCTTCGCGAGACGCTGCGTCAGGATGTCGAGCATCTGCTTCAACTGGAACTCGGCGGGAGCCTTCATGCTCACGATGAATTCTTTTTCCTTGAGCGTGAAGCTGGCGCCCGTGTCCTTGAAGTCGAACCGCTGCGTGAGCTCGCGGTTCGCCTGGTCCACGGCATTGGTGAGCTCGTGTCCGTCGAGCTCGGAAACGGCGTCGAATGAGGGCATGGGTGAATCCTTCAGCCGCGCAGGATGTTCTCGAGTTTCGAGGCGACGTCGGGTCCGACCTTGCCGCGCAGGAAACCCATCATGACGGGAGCGAAACGTTTCGCGTCGTCGGCGGAGAGCCCGAGCTTGCCGAAGCCCTGGACAATGGTCGCGATGAGGCCGGCATTGCCGCCTACGGCTCCCGCCAGCCCGCCTAACAACCCACCAAGCCCGCCACCGCCGGTGGCCGGCGCCTTCTTCATGAGATCGCCGAGGCCGGGCACGCCGCCGAGCAGCTTGCCGAATTCCTCGCCGCCCAACTTGTCCTTCGCGGCCTTGAAGAGCACCGCGGCGCCGCCCTCGGCCTGCGCTCCGCTCACGCCGAGCTGCTTCGTCAACGCATCGATGAGTTCTTGCATGTCTTCTCCTTATTGATAGGCCGGGGCAGGGAAGCCGTCGGCACCCTTGCGCCACGGCGTCCACACCAGCGCTACTTCGCCGATCGCGATGTCCGACTTGCGTGCCGGTACGTCGACGCTGCGCAAAGCCAGCGCCGCGGAATCGAGCGATCCTTCGAGCTTCGCGACCTCCGCTTCGACCTCGCGCTGCGCATCCGCGAACCGCTGCTTGAGGACCTCGAGGCTTTCCTCGGCGCGCGCGACGTCCTGCGATTCGCGACCGATGCGCGTGGCGGAGCGCGCGGCCGTCCCGACGCGGCTGACGTTGCCGACGGATAGCGCCTTGCGACCGAACAGAGCGCCCAGGATCGAGCTGCCGATGTTCACGGCGGTCTGCATCTTCTGCTGAGAGAGCTGGCTCTGCTCCCGCTCGCGGCGTTCCTCCGCCCGGCGGATCTGGTCGGAAAGCTGCTGCAACCTGGTCTGCCAGCGCTTGCGCAGATCGGCGACCGCCGCGTCGCGTTTCTCGCGCGCGGCGAGTGCGAGGCGCGAGCGGAAGTCACCCTCGGTTTCGCTCGGTTTCGATGCGAGCTTGAGCGCGTCGCATACGAACACGTTGGCGCGTGCGGTTTCGTACAGCCAGGACTGAAGCTTCTTGCCCCAGTCCGGGTAGCTTGCGGCTCGCAGCGCGGCCGCGGGCAGGTCGCCGTACTCCGCGTCGGGCACGGGTGCGCTGGTCAGGCGTGACTTGAGACTGGTGTCGCGCGAACTTTCCGCCCATGACGAACCGTTCGCGTCGTCGAACGGGGCGAGCCAGCCGGCCGTCTGCCACTCGTCGAGCCCGAGCTTGGAATCGACAAAGTGAAGCTTCGCGAAGCCGGCCACCATGGGTTTATAGAGCACGGGACCGTTGCCGCGCGAGGCCGCGAGGAAATATTCGGCGATGCCTGCGCCGACGGCCGGACGTGTGTTCGAGTTGGTGGTCGAAGTCTGCGCGGTTGCGGGTGAGGCAGTCGCGGCTGAAGAAGAGACAGCCGTGGATTGGGCCGCCGTCGCCGCACTCGACTTGCGCGCGGCCATTACGCGGGAAATTTCCGGCCCCGTGAGCGGGCCGCGCAGATAGGACAACGCCCAGCGAGTCTTCATGAGCAGCGGCGCGTCGTCGTGCACGTTGCGCATCAGGAACACACGCTGCGTGAGATTCGACATCAGGGCTTCGAGATCGGAAGCGTCGGCGCCGCCGGGCAGCGCGGACTTGAGACCTTCGATCACGCGCATCTTGTCGCGCTCGGTCTGCAGGCGGCCGATGAACCACGTGCCGCAGTTCGCGAGGCCCTTGTAATCGAGATCGACGGGATTCTGCGTGGCGAGCACGCAGCCGAGTCCGAACGCGCGCGCCTGCTTGAGCAGCGTGAGCATGGGCTGCTTCGAGGGGGGATTCGCCGTCGGCGGGAAGTAGCCGAAGATCTCATCCATGTAGAGGATCGCGCGCAGACTCGACGTGCCCGACTGCGCGCGCATCCACGCGATCACTTCGTTCAGCACCAGCGTCACGATGAACATGCGCTCGGCATCGTTGAGATGCGCGATCGAGATGATCGAAATGCGCGGCTTGCCTTCGGAGGTGAACAACAGCTTCTGCGCGTCGAGCGGCTCGCCCGCCATCCAGGTCGCGAAGCCGGGCGATGCGATGAGGTTGTTGATCTGCATCGCGAGCTTGAGCCGGTCCCTGGCGGGGAAGAACGTCTCGAGATCGAACGCGCCGAGCTTGTCGAAAGCCGGCTTCTGCACGGCCTGGATGAGGCCGTGCATGTCGAGCGTGAGGCCCTGGCGCCATGCTCCTTCGATGATGTTCGCGAGCAGGATGTGTTCGCGGCTGCCGATCGGGTCCGCGTCGATGCCTAACAAACTCAGCAGGCCGGAGACGACCGAGCCCACGCGGTCGCGCAGCGCGCCATTTGAAAGCAGGGGGGCTGCCCCCTCCGGGGGCTGAACCCCTTCCGACCCAACGGCTGGCGAGAACGAGCGCAACACCGAGAGCGGGATGCCGGTCTCGGAGCCGGGCGTATAAATGGCCACGTCGGCGGAGGCGCGCAGCTTCGCGATGCGCTCGGGAGTTTGCGCCCATTCGGC
>JAEZCN010000144.1 GCA_023433515.1 Pseudomonadota bacterium | reverse complement strand
CGTCCCGCGCGACTTGCCGTGGGCGAGCCCTATAATGCCGACGGCTCGGAAAGCCCGCTGACATCCGCCGCAAGGGGATTCGCGGCGGAGCTCGCGCGACTTACCTCGTTACCCGTCGACCTCATCGATGAGCGCTGGTCCTCGCAGGATGCGGAGGAACGGCTGCGCACGATGCGCGCGAGCGGGCAACGGCAACGGCGCGTGACCAAGGCGGACGTCGATGCGGCCGCCGCGGCGGTGATTCTGGAGCGCTGGTTTTCGTCGAAATTAGGTTGATTGATATGACTGTCCAAACTAGGTCCGACGGCACAATCCAACACCTGCTCACGCTCGAAGGCATGCCGAAGGCGCTGATCGAGAGCCTGCTCGCGCGCGCGCAGTCGTTCGTGAAACCCATCGGCGAGCCGCCCGTGAAGAACACTTCGCTCGCCGGCATCACCGTCGCCAACCTGTTCACCGAGCCATCGACCCGCACGCGCGTGTCGTTCGAGCTCGCGGCCAAACGTCTCGGCGCCGACGTGGTGAACCTCGAAGTGCAGCTCTCCTCGCGCGTGAAGGGCGAGAGCATGCTCGACACGATATTCACGCTCGAGTCCTGCCACGTGGACGTGTTCGTGATCCGCGACGCCGAGTCCGGCGTGCCCGGCCTGGTCGCCCAGCATGTGAAGCCCCACGTGAGCGTGTTGTCCGCGGGTGAAGCCAGCGTGTCGCATCCGACGCAGGGATTGCTCGATGCGCTGACCATCCTGCAGGCCAGGGGAAAGTTCGAGGGATTACGCATCGCCATCGTGGGCGACGTGAAACACTCGCGCGTCGCGCGCTCGGCCTGGCACGTGCTCGCGACGCTCGGCGTCGCCGAGATCCGCATCGTCGCGCCGAAGGCGCTGATGCCGGACGCGGGTGAGTTCGCCGGCTGCGAGCGCTTTACGTCGATCGACGCGGGCATCGCGGGCGTCGACGTCATCATGATGCTGCGGATCCAGAAGGAGCGCATGGCCACGGCGCAGATCCCGGATGCGGATCGTTATTTCGCGCAGTTCGGGCTCTCGGCGGAGCGGCTCGCGAAGGCCGGCCCGGATGCGATCGTCATGCATCCGCAGCCGATGAACCGCGGCATCGAAATCGCATCCGACGTCGCGGACGGGCGGCAATCGGTGATCCGCGAGCAGGTACGCAACGGCGTCGCGGTACGCATGGCCGTGCTCGAGGCCGTCATCGAAGGCCGCGGCAAGTGAACGCGCTGCCCCTTGAAGAACCCGGCCGCGGCGCCGGCGTTCACCCCGCGCACCGCGGCAGCATCTGCCTCGAGGACGGCACGCTCATCGCGCAGGAAAGCTGGCCCGGCGAACAGTTCGTGTTGCGCATCGCGGCGTCCAGATGCGCGGCGCGGGCGCTTCCCGGCAGCTTCGTGCATCTCACCTGCGATCCGGACGTCCCCATGCGTCGTCCGCTGTCCATTCAGCGCGTGAACGCCGCGGAAGGCTGGATCGAGATTCTCTACAAGATCGTGGGTCCGGGACTGCGCGCGCTGAGCCGGCGCAAGGCGGGCGACACGATCAGCGTGCTCGGACCGATCGGTCAGCCCTTCCGCCCCGATCCGAAGCGTCCCCGCGCCCTGCTCGTGGGCGGGGGCGTCGGCATCCCGCCGATGGTGTTCCTGGCGGAGTGGATGACGGCGCAGGGTGATTCCTGGAAGCCGCTGGTACTCATGGGTTCGGAAATTCCGTTCCCCTTCAAGCCGCGCCCTTCGACGATCCTCGTCTCCGGCATTCCCGCGGGCAGCATCGCCTGCATGCCGCTGCTCGATGGCTGGAGCGTGCCGAGCAGGCTCGCATCGAAGGCCGGATTCCCCGGCTGTTACGACGGTTTCGTGACGCAGCTCGCGGACGAGTGGTTAGGCTCGCTCGACGCGTCCGCGAAGGCAGAGGTCGAAGTGTTCTCCTGCGGCCCGACACCGATGCTCGAGGCGATGGCGAAGGTGGCGGTGAAACACGACGTGCCCTGCCAGGTGTCGCTCGAGGAGTTCATGGCCTGCGCGGTCGGCGGTTGCGCGGGCTGCACGGTCAAGGTGACGACACCCGACGGTCCCGCGATGAAACGCGTGTGCGTGGACGGCCCGGTGTTCGATTCGCGCGCCGTGTTCGGCTGACCAAACAACAATACCAACGACGGAGTTTCAGATGACGCGTCTTCTCGCGCTGTTCCTGGTCGTGTCTATGCCATTCGCGGCCCGCGCCGGCGATCCACCGCCGCCGCCGTTCGTCGAGGTGCCGAATTACACGATCCCCGCGCCGCCCGCCGACGAAGCGCAGCTGGTCTTCCTCGAGCCCATCAACAAGATCCAGGGATTGTTCCCGGTCGGAATCTTCAAGATCGAAGGCGAGCAGCGCACGCTGCTCAACGTGTCGTCGTGGCGCAGCAAATCGGTGATCAACCTGCCGGCCGGCAAACACATGCTGATGTCCGCGCACGGCGGTCACTACATGGAAGCCAACGTCGAGGCGGGCAAGCGTTACTACGTGCTGCTGCGTTTCATCTACGCCAACGGTTTGCAGCTGCGGCCGATCCGGCCGTCGGGAACCTCGGAATACCGCGTTAACAGCCCCGACTTCGCCAAGTGGACGAAGGCGACCAGCCGCTTCGTGCAGAAGTCGCCGGAAGCCGAAGCCTATTTCGAGACCTTCAAGGAAGGCGTCGACCAGGCCCAGATGAAGGGACTCGAGAGCTGGCAGGCGAAGACGGCGGCTGAAGCCGCGGAGCTCACGCTCAACGTGGAAGACGCCGTAGCTTTGTAGGCAAGAGAAAAGGCGCGTCACGAATGACGCGCCTTTTCAGCCCTTCACGCACAACACCTGCTTGAGGGTGTACTCGATCTCCACGAGATCGCGCTGCGCCGCCATCACCGCGTCGATATCCTTGTATGCGGCCGGCGTTTCGTCGATGACGTCTTTGTCCTTGCGGCACTCGACGCCTTCGGTCGCGGCAATGTGATCCTCGACCGTGAAGCGCTTCTGCGCCGCGGTACGCGACATCACGCGACCCGCGCCGTGCGAGCAGCTCTCGAAGCTCTCGGGATTTCCGAGTCCGCGCACGATGTACGAGCGCGCACCCATCGATCCCGGGATGATTCCGAGTTCGCCCTGCTTCGCGCTCACCGCGCCCTTGCGGGTCACGATCAAGTCCTCGCCGAAGTGCGTTTCGTGCGTGCAGTAGTTGTGGTGACAGTTCACCGCAACCTCGCCCAACTGGAACGGGCGCAGCTCCTCGCGCATCACGCGCAGCACCGCGTCCATCATCGAACGACGGTTCTCGGCCGCGTAGTCCTGGGCCCAGGTCATCGCCTCGACGTAATCGTCGAAGTGATCCGTTCCCTCGACCAGGTACGCGAGATCCTGATCGGGCAGGTTGATGAAGTGCCTCTTCATGTCCTTGCGGGCCAGCTCGATGAAGAGCTGGCCGATCAGGTTGCCGATGCCGCGCGAACCGGAGTGCAACATCACCCACACGGTCTGCCCGGTGTCGAGGCAGACTTCGATGAAGTGGTTGCCGCCACCCAGCGTTCCCAGCTGCTTGTGCGGTTCCTTGTTCTTCAGGCGCGGGTACTTCGCGACGATCGCGGCATGACGCCCTTCGAGCGCCTTCCAGCGCGTCGCCACCGAATCCGGCGTGTTGCCCCAGGAACCGCGGTCGTAACGGCCGCGCACCTTGGACATGCCATGCGGCACCGCGCGCTCGATGCGCGCACGCAATTGCGCCAGCGAATCGGGCAGGTCCTTCGCCTTCAGCGTAGTTTGAACCGCCATCATTCCGCAGCCGATGTCGACGCCGACCGCGGCCGGGATGATCGCGCCCTTGGTCGCGATAACCGAACCCACCGTCGCGCCCTTGCCGACGTGCACATCGGGCATCACGGCCAGGTGCGAGTGCACGAACGGCATCCGCGCGATGTTCGTGAGCTGGGTCTTGGCCTGCTCGTCCACCGGCACGCCGCGCGTCCACATCTTCACGTGACGTCCGCCTTCGACGTTCAAAGTTTCGTAATTCTTCTCGCTCATCTTTTCACCATTCGTTCGAGAGTACTCGCCGGCGGGCCGGCCCCAGAAGCTGAATCTGGTGGCCCCCACCGAACGCACCGCGAGTCCGCTCGCCTCGAGCTTCGCCGCCGACGCGGCGACCTCACGGTCGATCGCGCCCTTGTCGGTCAGAAGCTCATCCAGCGTGCGCTCAAACGGCGAGGCCCCGATCAGCGGCGGCTGACCGGGGCCTCGTATGAGAGCCTTGCGGAGAGCTGCCGAACGCCGCTCTCCGTTCCACGAAGAGCTAGAGCATCAGGTTCCCGAAATCCCGTTCGCCGCGGAGCGCGCGCGCGAGGTCGCAGGCCTGATTCGACGGAATCAGGGCTTGCGGCAGCGCGATCGCGATGCGGGCGAATGATTTGCGGTAGTTAGGATGCATGGGGGCGCGCATTCTATGCCTGAAAAGACAGCTGTCAAGCGCAATCTCGATGAGGCCTGTCCCCGATTGCCAGGAAACGGGGAATGTCCCCATTGATCAGCCGAAGTTGATCTTGGCTTCGAGGTTAGAGCGCGAATCCGCGTTCGCGAGCGCCTCTTCGAGATCGATCCTGTTCTGTTTGAAGAGGTTCAGCAGCGCCACGTCGAAACTCTGTACCCCGCGCTCGGAGCTGGCGACGATGGCCTCCTTGATCCCGCTCACGTCGCCTCTCTTGATGAGCTCCGTGACGTACGGCGTGTTGAGCATGACCTCGATCGCGGCCATGCGCTTGCCGTCCTTGCCGACCACCAGGCGCTGCGAAAGGATCGCCCGCAGGTACTGCGACAGGTCGAGGAAGACCTGCTTGTGCTGATCCTGGGGAAACATGTTGATGATGCGATCCAGCGTCTCCGCGCTGTTGTTCGCATGCAGGGTGGATAGGACGAGATGACCTGTGCCCGAAAGGTTGATCGCCGCTTCCATCGTCTCCTTGTCGCGGATTTCGCCGATGAGGATGACGTCGGGGGCGGCGCGCATGACGCCACGCAGCGCCCGCGCGAATGACTTGGTGTCCAGTCCCACTTCGCGCTGATTCACGATCGAGCGCTTGTTGGTGTGCAGGAATTCGATCGGATCCTCGATCGTGACAATGTGGTCAGACGAGGTCTCGTTGCGATGATTGATCATCGCCGCGATGGACGTGGACTTGCCCGATCCCGTCGCGCCGACCATCAGGATGAGCCCGCGCTTCACCATGATGAGTTCCTTGAACATGTCCGGCAGACCGAGCTGATCGAGGCGCGGCATGTCGGCGCTGATGTAGCGCATGACCATCGCGGGATAGCCGCGCTGGTAAAACACGTTGACGCGGAAACGGCCCAGCCCGGGCTCGGAGATCGCGAAGTCGATTTCGAGTTCGCGCTTGAAATGCTCGAGCTGGTCGGGGGTCATGAGCCCATAGGCCGCCTGGCGCACCGCCTCCGGCGACAGCACCTGCTTGTTGATCGGCAGGATCTGGCCTTCGATCTTGACCTTGATCGGGGAATTCGACGTGAAGAACAGGTCGGACGCCTTGCGCTCGACCATCAGTTTGAACAGCGGCCGCGTGTTGAGCACCATCGGGCCGTTATCGCCCGAGCCCTTGACCTCGACCGTCTCGACGAGCTTTTCGTTCACCGCTGACATGTGGACCTTGTTGTTGGTTAGAACGAGCGGCCCTGCTGTTCTTCGTCGATGATCGTGAGGGCGCCGCCGTCGTCGAGGTTCTTGACCTCGCGCTTGCTCTCGAGCTTGATGCGCAGCCGCAGCTCGTTCTTCGAATCCGCATTGCGCAACGCGTCTTCGTAGGAAATGAACCCGGCCTCGTAGAGTTCGTAGAGGGCCTGGTCGAAGGTCTTCATGCCGATGCGCGTCGAGCGCGACATGACTTCTTTGATCTTCGCGACCTCGCCCTTGAAGATGAGGTCCTGGATCAGCGGCGAGTTCAGCATGATCTCCATCGCCGCGATGCGGCCGGAACCGGACTCGCGCGGAACCAGTCGCTGTGACACCAGTGCGCGGATGTTGAGCGACAGATCCATGAGCAGCTGCTCGCGCCGCTCGTCGGGGAAGAAGTTGATGATGCGGTCCAGCGCCTGGTTGGAGCTGTTCGCGTGCAGCGTGGCGAGCACGAGGTGACCCGTCTCGGCGAACTGGATGCCGTATTCCATCGTCTCGCGATCGCGGATTTCGCCGATCAGGATGACGTCCGGCGCCTGGCGCAGCGTGTTCTTGAGCGCCGCGTGCCAGTTGTCCGTGTCGACGCCCACCTCGCGGTGCGTGATCACGCAGCCCTTGTGCTGGTGCACGTATTCCACGGGGTCTTCGATCGTGACGATGTGGCCGCGGGTCTTCTCGTTGCGGTAACCCACCATCGCGGCGAGCGACGTGGACTTGCCCGAGCCCGTGCCACCGACCAGGATCACCAGACCGCGCTTGGACAGCACCACCTCTTTCAGGATGGGCGGCAGGTCCAGTTCCTCGAGCGTCGGGATCTTGGAATTGATGAGGCGGATGACGCAGCCGGTGTGGCCCTGCTGCACGAACGCGTTGACGCGGAACCGACCGATGCCCGGCGGCGCGATCGCGAAGTTGCACTCCTTCGTCGCGTCGAATTCCTTGGTCTGGCGGTCGTTCATGATCGCGCGCACCAGCACCGCCGACTGCTCGGCGGTCAGCGCACGCTCGGACTGCGGCCGGACCTCACCGTCGATCTTGATCGCCGGCGGGAATCCCGCGGTGATGAACAGGTCGGAAGCCTTCTTGTCGACGACGCGACGAAGAAGGTCCTGCATTAGTTTGATGCCCTGTTCTCTATCCATTCGTATTACCTGTCTCTTCCGCGGCTCCGCCGCTTCACGGGCCCGGTTCGGCTTTGCGAACCGGGTTGAGTCCCGGGCGTGAGCCCGTTACAAACTATCTTTGTTGGAGGCCTTGTAACGGGCTTCTTCCTTGCTGACCACGCCCTTGGCGACGAGATCGGCAAGACACTGATCGAGCGTCTGCATGCCCTGCTGGGCGCCGGTCTGGATCGCCGAATACATCTGCGCGATCTTGCCTTCGCGGATCAGGTTACGGATGGCCGGCGTACCGATCATGATCTCGTGCGCCGCGACGCGGCCGCCACCATTGCGCTTGAGCAACGTCTGCGA
>JAEZCN010000141.1 GCA_023433515.1 Pseudomonadota bacterium | reverse complement strand
CCGTGCGACTGGCTGATGCGCACGCGCTGCCCGTGCGTTTTTTCCCATTCCGCGGCGAACGCAGGATTGATGTCGTCGTAAAGCTCGCGCGTCGGATCGTACGACACGTTGAGAAGGACGACTTCCTTGTCAGAGCCCTTGTTGCAGGCAGCCAGCAGGAGCGCGGTGGCGACTAGCGGCCCAAGCCGCATGGCGGTTCTCATGTTCATGGAGCCGCAAGCCTATCAGGTCGGGCGACCGCGGCGTGACGGAAGCCGCCTGAAGCGATCACCGTTTGTCGTAGGTTCCAGCTCAAGACCGTCGAATTGCCATTTGACGGTCGAGCCTGCGAGCGTCGAATCAACCGTTGAGCGCCGCGCGCGCAGATCCCAGCTATCAACGGCACCCTCTCCCGCGTGCGCTCCAACGTCTCGCAGACACTAACTATTCCACGACGAGCTTGTAACCGGAAGGCGCTGCCGTCTGCAGCAATTGTGGAACAGCGGGATTGGCTTCGATTTTGTGGCGGAGGCGGTGCACGAGCTGTTTGAGCAGCTGCCGGTCGCCGGAGCCCCGATGTCCCCACACCTGCACGAGCAGCCGGTCCGAGTTCACCGCGCGGCCCGCCTGCGCCAGCAACATCTGCAATAGCCGCAGCTCGAGCTTGGTCAGCGCGATGGGCGCGCCATCGCCGATGCGCACGTTGTAGTTCTCGATGTCGAGCGTCACGCGCCCCGCCGCGAGAGGCGCGTGCGCGCGATCCGCGCTCGCGCGGCGCAACAGCGCCTTGACGCGCGCGAGCAGCGTCTTCGGGCTGAACGGCTTCGTCAGGTAATCATCCGCGCCGAGGTCGAGCGCCTTGACGAGATCCTGTTCCTCGCCGCGGGCGGTGAGCATCATGACCGGCACGTCGCCCCGCGCGCGGATCGCCGTGCATACGTCGAAGCCCGAGGCGCCCGGCATGTTGATGTCGAGGATCACGAGATCGGGCGACTCGGCGTCGAACGTCGCGAGCGCGCCCGGGCCATCGCTGGCCTTCACGACCAGGTACCCCGCCTGCGAAAGCGAGTAGGCAACGAGTCCGAGCAGATCCAGATCATCGTCGGCGACCAGGATCTTCATTCCGGCGCCTCGACGGGCAACGTGAGCGTGAAGCGCGTGAATCCTTCCGCGGTGCGCGAGGTGCTCAACGTGCCCCCGTGACGCTCGACGATCGAGCGCGAGATCCACAGCCCGAGGCCGAGGCCGCCCGGCTCCGGTTCCTGCGTGCCGCCGCGCTTGAAGCGTTCGAAGATATTGAGCGCGTCACTCTCGGGAACGCCGGGCCCCTGGTCTTCCACCCACGCGTTCACGTGTTGGTCCTGCACCTGCGCGCCGACGCGCACCGCCGTACCTTCCGGCGCGAACTTGCTCGCGTTGGCGAGCAGGTTCACGAACACCTGCGTGAGACGCGGCGCATCCCCCAGCACGGTGAGTCCGTCGGGAATGTCCACATCGAGCGCCTGATGACGCTGGCGCACCAGCGCCTCGATGAGCACACGCGCATCCTCGATGACGTCCGCGAGATCGACGGTCTGCCGCCGCACGTCGAGCTGGCCCGACTCGATGCGCACGCTTTCGAGCAGGTTGTCGATGAGCCGCGTGAGCCGCAGCGTGCCGCGCTCGAGCGACAGCACCAGCTCGGTGAGCTCGGCCGGCGACTTGGTAGCCAGGCCTTCGCGCAACAGTTCGATGGACGCGAGCTGCGCCGCGAGCGGCGTGCGGAATTCGTGGCTGACGTTCGCGAGCACGGTATCGCGCGCGCGGCGCACGCCCTCCATCTCGGTCTCGTCGCGCATGACCTGCACCTGCATGCCGTTCACGACGCGCGAACTCGTGATCACGGTCTGACGGTTGCCGCTGCGCGTCTGCAACTGCTCGACGGATTGCGCGCTGCCCCCCTGCCGCGCGCGCAGGATCGGGCACGCGGTGGTCTTGCAGGGCCGCGGGCCGTCGGGCTTCCCATCCAGCCCGCAGGGCTTGAGCACGTCGCCGCAGAATTTGCCGATCGCCTCGCCCGGCTCGATTCCGAGCAGCCGCGCGGCCTGCGGGTTGAGGTAGCGGATGTTGCGTTCCTGGTCGACGGCGTACACGCCTTCGACGATCGCCTCGAGCACCACCTGCGCCTCGGCCTCGCGACGCCGCAGCTCCGAATTGAGGTCCACCAGGTTGCGGCGCATGTCGTCCATCGTGCGCGCGAGCTGACCGATCTCGGCCGGGCCCGCGGTCGGGATCGACGTCGCGAAATCGCCCTGGCCCAGCCTCACGGCCGCATCGGTCAACGCCTCGGTGGGCTTGATGATGCGCCGGCCCAGGAGGATGCCGGCGATGAGCGCGAGCAGCGCGAAGACAACAGCCGTGAAGATGAAGCGCCACACCAGCGCACTCACCGATTTATCGGTCTCGGCCGCCGAGGCGCGCGTTTCGATCAGCGCGATGCCCTCGCCGTTGCCCGAGAAGACCGGGAAGCTCGACGCATACAGCCCCAGCGGGTCGATGCGCTGGACCGAGAAGCGCCCGTCCGACAACGCCTGCGAGTGCAGCGAGGTGAATTCGTTCTCGGGCAGCGAGTTGAACGTGCGGTAGTTGATGAACTTCACCGGCAGGCCGCTGTGCTTGGACAACACCGCCGCGAGCTCGTCGTCGAGCAGGTGCACGACCACGACGCTGAACGAGGTGTATTGCGCGGGCAGGCTCGAGATCGCTCCGATGACGGAATACTCGGTGCCGGGCGGTACCGCCATGAAACGATCGCCCTGCTCCGCGGCGACCGCATGCAGCTGCGCCCAGGGCAGCTCGATCCCGGTTGATGCGATCACGGTCGCGCCGTCGAGCACGGCGCAGGCATCGAGTTCGCTGGTTTCGCAGAAACGCCGCAGGAACGGAGTGAGGCCCTGGCGGCCCGGCTCCGCGATCAGCCGGCGCAGCGGCGGACGCTCGGCCAGCACACGCGCGTTCGTCAAGGTGTCCTCGGCCATGCGCGTGATTTCTTCGCGCGCGTTCGCGCCGGCAAGCTGCACGTGCAGCTTCTGCTGGCTGTCGGCGAGCCCGCGCAGCATGTCGATCGCGAAATACGACAGGCCCAGCGCCACCAGCAGCACGATCACCACGTTGCTGGCTGCGAGCCACCATCCGAGGCTGTCGCGTTTCATCGCCGGCGGTACCCCGCGCCCCGCTCGACCAGCGTCTTGATGATGAGCGTGATCACCGCGAGGATCGACAACATCGAGGCGACCGCGAAGGCGCCCACGAAGTTGTATTCGTTGTAGAGGATTTCGATGTGCAACGGCATCGTGGTAGTGAGTCCGCGAATGTTGCCCGAGACCACCGAGACGGCGCCGAACTCGCCCATGGCGCGTGCGTTACACAGGATGACGCCGTACACGAGGCCCCAGCGAATACGCGGCAGCGTAACACGGAAGAAGGTGAACCAGCCGCCGGCGCCGAGCGTGATCGCCGCTTCTTCCTCGTCGTTGCCGAGCTGCTGCATGAGCGGAATCAGCTCGCGCGCGACGTACGGAAAGGTCACGAACATCGTGGCCAGGATGATTCCGGGCAACGCATAGACGATGCTGATCTCGTGTTCCTGCAGCCAGGCACCGAACCAGCCGTTCAGGCCGAACAGCAGCACGTAGATCAGGCCCGACACGACGGGCGAAACGGCGAGCGGCAAGTCGATCAGGGTGATGAGGAAACTCTTGCCCTTGAACTCGAACTTCGCGATACACCATGCGGCCGTGATGCCGAAAATGGTGTTGAGCGGCACGACGACCGCGGCGGTGATCAGCGTGAGCCGGATCGCGGCAAGTGTGTCCGGGTCGGCGAAGCTGTTGAAATATGCGTCCCAGCCTTTCTCGAGCGCCATCGCGAACACGGCGAACAGCGGCGCGGCGAGCAGCGCCCCCAGGAATGTGAGCGAGACGCCGATGAGCAGCCATCGGACCAAGGTCGATCGCAGGGTGGCCTGACCCGGCCGCGATGCGAGTTCGGCGGACAGTTCCGCGGATGTCGACGGGCCGCCCATTATCGCGACACCAGCATGCGTTTGCGGCCCCATGCCTGCAGCAGGTTGATGGCGAGCAGCATGAGGAAGGAGATCGACAGCATGACCACGCCCAATGCCGCGGCGCCGGCGTAGTCGAATTCCTCGAGCCGGATCACGATCAGCAAGGGTGTGATCTCGGTCTTCATCGGCATGTTGCCGGCGATGAAGATCACCGAGCCGTATTCGCCGACCGCACGCGCGAAGGCAAGTGCAAAGCCGGTGAGCAGCGCGGGCAGCACCGTCGGCACGATGATTCGCCGGAATACATAGAAGCGGCCGGCGCCAAGCGTCTCGGCGGCGTCTTCCAGGTCACGTTGCACTTCCTGGATGGCCGGCTGCACCGTGCGCACGACGAACGGCATGCCGATCAGCGTGAGCGCCACGGTGATGCCGACCCAGGTATAGGCGACCTGGATGCCGAGCGGCTCGAGGTACTGGCCTATCCACCCGTTGCCGGCGAACACCGTCGTCAGCGCGATGCCCGACACCGCGGTCGGCAGTGCGAACGGCATGTCGATGATCGCGTCGATGATCTTGCGGCCCGGGAACTCATAACGCACCAGCGTCCACGCGATCGCGAAGCCGAAGACCATGTTCACGCCGGCGGCGATGAGCGACGCGCCGAATGACAGCTTGTACGAAGCCAGCGCACGGTCGCTCGCGATGACGCCCACGAAGCGATCCCAGTCCATGCCGGCCGCCTTGAGCACGAGCGCCGCCAGCGGAATGAGCACGATGGCGCACAGGAAGAAGG
>JAEZCN010000102.1 GCA_023433515.1 Pseudomonadota bacterium | reverse complement strand
GGGATAGTGGTGCCGGTGTAAAAAGTGGGGATTAGCGCTGGCGCGCTGAATTCCCTCTGACACCTCCGCTAATCCCCACTTTTTACACCGGCACCACTATCCCCACCCAGCCAGCGGGTGAACCAGTCGAGGTTGCTGCGCATGCGGTGCACGAGGTAGCTGGGGACGTCGATCTCGTGGTTCTGGTCGGGGTATACGATCAACTTTGTGGGGACGCCGCGGGTCTTGAGGACCTGGTACATCTGCTCCGAACCGACGCATGGCACGTTGTCGTCGGCGGCGGTGCACTGGAACAGTGTCGGCGCCGTGATGCGCTCGGGGTGCAGGAAGGGAAAGGCGAGCTTCCGCCAGGTCTCGAAGTTCTCCCACGGCGTTCCGAGCTCGTACACGTATTCGCGCGCATACATGTCGACACCGAACGTCGCGAGCACGTTCGCGACGCCCGCGCCCGAGACGGCCGCCTTGATGCGCGGATCGCTCGCGATCATGTAGTCGGTGAGGATGCCGCCGTAGCTCCAGCCGAACACGCCGATGCGTTCGGGATCCGCGATGCCGCTTTCGATGGCATGCGTGATCCCGGCGCTGATGTCCTGCGCGTCGAGATTGCCCCAGTCGGCCCAGATGGCGCGCGAGAATTCGAAGCCGCGTCCGGATGAGCCGCGCGGATTGACGGACAGCACCGCGTAGCCCGCGGCCGCATACAGCCGCGGCACGATGTCGAATTCGTGGCTGTGCTGGTAGACGGGCCCGCCGTGCAGATACGCGAGCAGCGGATACCGCTTCGCCGGATCGTGGTTTGCCGGCAGCGTGATGTAGCCGTGAATTTCCTCGTCGCCGCTCTTGAACGAAACGTCGCGCACTTCGCCGCGCGCGCGCTGCTCCGTCCACGCGTTGTGATGCGTGAGCCGGCGCCTGCCGTCCAACGCGAACAGTTCGGCGGGCGTGTCGACCTCACTCTCGATCAGCACGATGCGCCCGTCGGGCGCGACGTCGAAGTCGACGCCGAAGCGTTTGCCCGAAGTCAGGTATTCGATCTTCCCGCCCGCCGGATCGATGCGCGCCAGCCAGGTGTCGCGGTCGTGTTCGATCAACGACACGATCGACCCGTCCGGCGCGAACTTCGGATAGTAGTACCAGCGGTCGATCCGTCCCGGCCGCGTGACCGCGCCGGTAGATAGATCCGCGATGGCGAGCTGCGCGGTCGCGTAGTAGATCCACTTGCTGTCGCCGCCCTCGAGCCACAACACGCGGCGCGAGTCGGGCGACCAGGACGGGCGCGCATACCAGTCGGGATCGTCGTCGGGTCCGGGCGAGGTGCTGATCCTGCGCGGCTCGTCCGAGTCGACCCGCTGGACGTAGATCTCGTAGTTGGAATCGTGATCGGTGGCGCGCTCCTTGGCCGTGTAGGCCAGCGAAGCGCCATCGGGCGACCAGGCCGGATGCCAGTGATCGCGCTCACCCTGCGTCAGCTGCTTCGCCTCGCCGGTAGCCAGCTCGACCATGAACAGCTGCTGCGTGCGATCGTCCAGATAACCCTGGCCGTCGAGCTTGAACAGAAAGCGTTCCGTTTCGATCGGCGGCGCGGTTTCAGCCTTGCTGCCCACGTTGCGCCCGACCTCGGCGACCACCACCGCGCGCTTGCCGTCCGGCGACAGATCGAAATCGCTGATGCCGCCGGGTATCCGCGTGACGGGCCGCGCGCGCCCGCCGTTCGCGGACATCCGCCAGAGCTGCGTGACTTCGTCCTTGCCCGCGTCGCTCAGGAAGTACAACGATTTGCCGTCACCCGCGTACTGCGGCTGCCACTCGTTGTTGCCGGGCGTATGGGTGAGTTGCTTCGGAGCGCCGCCGCTCCAGGCCACGGACCAGAGGTCGGTCGTGGTCCTGTCTTCCTTGCGCTGGTTCTTCGAGAGCGAATACGCAATCCGTTCGCCGGAGGGCGCGAACGCCGGCTCGGCCGCCGTCGCGAGTAGATGGTAGTCGTCGACGGCGAACGACGCCTGCGTCTGCGTCTGCGCGCAGAACGCGGGACAGACGACCAGCGCGACCAGTCTCCAGCGCGATCCGGTCATCGGCTCGCGGCGCCGAAGTTCACCCGGCCGCCGAGATAGAAGTAACGGCCCATCGCGGAGACCGGATAGGAGCTGTAGCCGAACGCCGGCCTCTCGTCGAACAGGTTGTTGATGCCCGCGTACACATTGACGTTGTCGTTCACGTCGTACGCGAGCTGGACCTCGTGTTCCCACTTCTCCTGGACCTTGAAGAAGCGCGGATCGCTGTAGTCGGGATCGCCCGCGAGCGTCTCGCGCGTGAAGCGGTCGGTCTTGCTGAACCAGTTGATGCCGTACGAGACGGTGACCGGCCCGCGCGACCAGCTCGCATCCAGCGTCGCCGACAGCTTCGGGAAGTACTGCTCCTCGAGATCGTTGTCGATTTCGGCGCCGGGCGACGAAATGAACTCCAGCCGGTCGAGGTAGTTTCCGGCGAGCTGCACGCGGAATTCACCGTGATCGCCGGCGACCAGGTAGTCGAGCGCGACGTCGAGGCCCGCCGTGCGGAACTTCGCGACGTTGTCCGGTCGCACGGTGAACCCGACGATGAAGCCCGTCCCCGGATCGCGCGAAATGCCGGGGCAGAAGTTGTTGTCGAGCGTCGGCTGGTCGACGCACAGCTGCGCGAGCTCCTCGGCGAACGGCGTGTTGATCGCGTCGGTGATCTCGATGTCGTACCAGTCGAGCGACAGGTTCAGCCCCGGCACGAACTCGGGCCGTAACACGACGCCCGCCGTCCAGGTCTTTGCCGTCTCCTCGCGGAGTTCGGTATTGCCGCCGAAAAGGCCTTGCGTATACAGCGTGGCCTGCGGTGTGTCCGACGGCAGGAACGTGGTCGGGTCGATGCCCATTCCCTCGAGCAGCGCGGCGCAGTTGGCCTCGCGCGTGCTCGTGCCGTTGTTGAGCTCGTTCAGGTCGCAGGGGTCGACGATGAAGTGGAAGGTCGTCGATTCCGGCGAGAACAGTTCCGTGATGTTGGGTGCGCGCACCGCCTGCGCGTACGTGCCGCGGAACGACACCGAGGAGACCGGCGCGTACACCAGGTCCACCTTCCACGAGTTGGTCGAACCGACGGTGCTGTAGTCCGATGCACGGAACGCGGCGCCGATCGACAGACGCTCCGCGAACCGGGCGTTGAGCAGCAACGGCAGGTTCACCTCGGTGAAGACTTCCTTGACGTTGAAGCTGCCGCGCGACGGCGCGATCGGTCCCCACCACGTGAGTCCGTCCACGATCTCCTGCGCGGGGTCGGCTTCGCTGGCTTCGCGCCGGTATTCGGCGCCGATGGCGAAACCGATCGGTCCTCCGGGCAGCGAGAACCACGAGCCGAAGTCGCCCGAGAGATAACCCGACGCGACCTGCTGCTCGACCTTCGTGCGCGACACACTGTCGATCGAAACGAAATCGAGCGCGGCGGGATCGCGCACGCCTTCGCCGAAGATGTTGAACGGGATGCAGCCCGCGAGCTCGGGCGGCGCATCCGGATCGAGCGACACACGGCACACCGGCGCGCCGGTATCGGGATGGCTGACGACGTCGATCGCCGCTTCCCAGTTGGCCTGGAGACGATTGTTGATCGACTCGATGCGGCTGCGCGTTTCGCCGTGGACGTACGAAACCTCGTAACGCAGGTGATCCGAGATCTCACCGTTCAGGGCCAGCACGCCGCGCACCGTCTCGCGCAGCGCGTCGTCGATGTTGACGCCCATGTCGTAGTTGTCGCGGGTCACGAGCACGCCGTCCGGCGTGTCCGGATCCTCGAAGTACTCCGCCGCGGCGCCGGGCACGATCGCGTCGCGGATCGAGTCCGGCATGAACGGATTGTCGGCCTGCAGGAACAGATAGAAGTCGTAGGTCGGCTGGACGATCGAGAGCGCTTTCGTGCGCACGTATTTCGCTTCCGCGGAGATCGTCGTCGAGTCGTTCACGTCGAAGTGTCCGACCACGTTGAAGAGGTGCCGCTTGATCTCGGGGAACAGATCGCCCTGGTAGCCGTCGGTCGGCGTGCTGGATCCGCCCTGCGTGTAGCCGCCCGAGTTCTCGAGCACGAAGCCGCGGTCGTACACGCCGCCGCTGCCCTCGAAGTCGGGTATGAAATCGAAGTCGACATCGACCGCGCCCATGCGCGCGCTGTCGGCATACCGAACATCGTCGTAGGGGACGTTGTCGGGCAGCATGATCGAATCGTCGAGATCCGCCTGGTTCTGATACAGGTTCGCGGCGCGCGGCGGCCGCAGGTAGCCGCGGTCCTGGTCGTTGACGCGGTCGTTCGAGTTGTATTCGTACGCGAAGGCGACGTTCGCCCGGTCGGAGGCGAAGTTGTGGCCGCCGGTCACGGCGGCGAACAGGTTGTTGCCGTCGCCGTCCTTGGAAGTGCCGGCCTGCCCGCGAAACGCGAGGCCTTCGAAATCGCGCTTGAGCCGGAAGTTGACGACGCCCGAGACGCCGTCCGCGCCGTAGATAGCCGAGGCGCCGCCGGTGAGCACGTCGACCGATTCGAGCAGGTCGGTGGGAATGGTATCGATGTCGACCGCGGCGGAGCCTTCGAGGCCCGAGACGTGGCGCCGGCCGTCGACCAGCACCAGCGTGCGGTCCACGCCGAGGTGACGCAGGTCGAGGAGATTCAGGCCGACTTCGCCGAAGGCCGGATAGGATCCGGCCGTCAGGTCGCCGTTGATCGACCCGATCAGCGCCGGGGTCTGCGAAAGAAAGTCCGCGAGACTCGTCTTGCCAGACTGCGCGATCGTGTCGGCGCTGAACGTCGTCACCGGGTTGGCGAAGTTCTCTTCGCTCTGGCGAATGCGCGAACCGGTGACCACGACCTCTTCGACGGCCTCGTCCGGGTCGGGTGGCGGCGACGCATCTTGCGCCAGGGCCCACGGGGTTCCCGCCCCGGCGACGGCAAACAGCAATCCCCGCAACGACTTAGCGTTTCCCATATCCGCCCCTTGCCGTATCCGACGGCATTGTTGTTGCGGACAGGATGTTGTCAAAAGGGGAGGCTAGTCAATTCACCGGGCGACGAACCGTTGGTCGCGCGAGGCCGGCGGATGCGCGCATCCGCCGGCCCGTTTTTGGGGCGTATCAGTCGCGCGATGCGATCAGAAGGCGCAGCACGTACCAGAACATCAGCACGATGGAGGAGAACAGCGCGAGCGCGGCGCCCACGTAGCGGTCCTCGGGATAGTGATGAAGGATGTTCGAGGTGTCGTAGAGCACCGCCGCGCCGGCAAAGCCGATCATCGCGACGGAGAACCAGGTGCCGAGCTCGAATCCGAACAGCACCGATCCGGCGATCGCGACGAGCGCCAGGATGCCGATCCACATCAGTATCCCGCGCATGAACGAGAAGTCCTTGCGCGTGATGAACGCGACCGCGGTGAGTCCGAGCACACCGAACACCGTGATGAACACGGCGCTCTCGACGATGCCGGCCTGCAGGTTCACGGCGATGAGCAGCAGCGGCGCGAAGATCACGGCCTGCGCGACGACGAACGCCGCGAGCGCGAGGTATTGAAGTGGTTTGGACTCGATGCTGTGCGCGACGTGTGTCGCGATCCAGCCGACGAGCATCAGCGCGCCGATGATCACGAGCCAGTTGAAACTCAGGATCCACTGGGACAGCGGGACCACGCGGCCCGTGCTGAACAGCCACATCTCGATCGCCGTGAACAGCAGGATGGCGGCGGCGACGTGACTATAGGTCCGCGTGATGAATTTCGAGCGTGCTTCGGTGGTGAGCGCCGCTACGGGTGTCAGGCTGGGCAATGTCTGCTCTTGCATGGTCGCTCCCAAGTGTGTGTGCGCGACGATTCTAGCAATTCCGACTCTTTTAGATAGCCGACGCGCCGCGCGACGCTCCCCTGTAAAGTAGCCGCCGGGAGGAGGCGACGCATGCGCGCGACCCTTTGTATTGTCTACATATCCTGGCTTTGCCTGATGCAGGGCGGCTGCTCCACGGCGCCCGCGCCGGCTCCCGCTCGCGCTGTCGCGCCCACGCCCACTTCGAGCGATTTCGTCGCGAAACGGGAAGAAGCCTTCGCGGCCTGGCGGAAGCGGGAGCGCGAAAACACCAACCCCGGAGGCATCATCTGGGACTGCGCACTCTGCCCGAGGCTCGTCGTGCACAGATCGGGCAGGATCTGGTACGGCAGTGATGAATCGGACGCGCATCGGGGTCCTGACGAGTCGCCGCTGACGGAAGTCGACATCCCCGGATGGTTCGCGATCGGCCAGTACGAAGTGACCCGAGGCGAGTTCAATGCATTCCTGGCCGCTACGGGCCGCCGGCCCAGGAGCGGCTGCCATACCGATCGCGAATCCCCGGGACGATGGCGGGCCGATTCCCGCGCGAGCTTTGTCGATCCGGGGTTCGCGCAGGACGACGATCATCCGGCGGTCTGCGTGAGCTGGCAGGACGCGAACGACTATGCCGCCTGGCTCGATTCCCTAACTACACGCGGCTACCGGTTGCCGAGCGAAGCGGAGTGGCAATTTGGCGGCTTTGGCGGAGGCTACGAAACGTACATCTGGGGCGAGGTGCCCGACCCCGCCTGCACATATGCGAACGTGCTGGATGCCACGGCGGCGTCGGCTCATCCGCGGACCGGAAGCTTGAGGTGCAACGATGGGGCGGTCGCCACGGCCGCCGTCGGTGGCTACCTCCGGAACGCGACGAGGATGTACGACATGATCGGCAACGCGGCCGAATGGACGGGCACCTGCGACGAAGGGCGCGCCGCCGGCGGTTCAGCGTGCGCGCGGGCCGTCGTCAAAGGGGGATCCTGGAAATCGACGGGGCCCGAGCTGCGGCTGGCCGCGCGGAATTTCTTCCCGGTCGCGCATCGCGACAATTCGATCGGGTTCCGCGTGGTGAGAGCCATCCAATCGCCCGATGCTCCCCTGGCCGATGCGCGTGCCTATCTCGACCGGGGCCGGCTGATGCTCTCGGTGCTCGAAAATCAGCGCGCGGTGGCGGACCTGGAAGAGGCAGTTCAACTGAATCCCGACGATCCGGATGCGATCGCCTCGCGTGGTTGGGCGTACTTCCGATCCGAAGACCACGCCAGGGCGGAGGCCGATTTCACGGCGGCGCTGGCGGCGGATCCCGAAAACGTGGAAGCCATCGCGGGCCTTGGCACGCTCGCATTGTCGCGCAGGGACACAAACGGGGCGATCCGGCAGCTCGACCGAGCCATTGCGCTCGCTCCCGACTACATCATGGCTCTCAGTATCCGCGCATATGCACACGTGAACGGAGGTGAACTGGAGAGGGCGCTCGCCGACTCCGCGCGCGTGCTGGAGATGGAGCCGACGGACATCGAGTTGCCCCAGCTCCGGATCCGCGTCCGGGGCATGCGTCGCGAATGGGCGCTGGCGATCGAGGAAATCACCCGTTTCACGCGAGTTTTTCCCACGTTCGACGAAGTGCAGAGATTCGCCGCGCAGCGATATTCCGATTTGCTCCAGGACGACGACGCGCTGATTGCCGCCCATCGCGCGGTCAGGATCTGGCCGAAAGCCGAGAACTACCTGGTGCGCGCCGAGGTGCGGCCCTGGCAGGACATCGAAGGCCGACGCGCGGATGTCGAGGCCGCCCTCGAAAGCGAACCGGACTCGTCGCCGGCGAACAAGGCGCTCGGCGACCTCGAGCTCCGCCTGGGCCATTACGCGGCCGCGTTGAAGGCGTACACGAAGGCGTCGCGGCAGGACATACAGGAAAGCCATCGGGTCGATGCGCTGATCGGGCGCGGCATCGTGTACGGCAGGCTCGGTGATTCGGCCTCGGCTTCGAAGGATTTCGAAGCCGCGCTGGGTTCGAAGCCGAATGCCGCCGCTTTCAACCACCTGTGTTGGCGGCTGACTCTTTCCGATGCCGCGCTCGAACGCGCGATGGAATACTGCAATCGAGCGCTGGCATTGGCTCCCGGCAGGACGAGCCTCCTCGACAGCAAGGCCCTGCTGTTGCTCCGCCTGGGCAAGTGGCAGGAAGCCATCGAGGCTTACGACAGGGTGCTCGAGAAGAACCCCCATCTCGGCACTTCGCTTTATGGACGCGGCATCGCATCCCAGATGCACTGCAAGTGCGAAACGGGTATCGACGACCTCCGCGAAGCCCTGCAGCAGTTTCCGGGCACGGAACGGACCTTCGAACGCGTCGGATTCGTCGCGCCTTTTCCGGCCCGCTGATCCCGGCGTCCTACTCGCCCGGCGGCATCGACGGGTGTATATCTCCCGCCATGAAGATGCGCGTCCTCGTTTCATTGGTCACGCTTGCCCTGTTGACCGCCTGCGGCGTCAACCCCGTCACGGGCAAGAAGGAAATCCAGTTCATCTCGGAGGCCCAGGAACTGCAGCTCGGCGAGCATAATTACGCCCCGGCCCGACAGGGAGAAGGCGGCGATCTCACCGTGCTTCCCGAGCTGACGGCCTACGTGAACGGCGTGGGACAGAAACTCGCCGCGGTCGCGGATCGCAAGCTGCCGTATGAATTCGTGGTGCTGAACAACTCGGTGCCGAACGCCTGGGCGTTGCCCGGCGGCAAGATCGCGATCAACCGCGGATTGCTTACGGAGCTCAACAGCGAAGCCGAACTCGCCGCGGTGCTCGGACACGAGATCGTGCACGCCGCCGCGCGGCACGGCGCGAAGGCGCAGGAGCGCGGCACGCTGATGCAGGTCGGCATGGCGGCCGCGCAGATCGGTGCGGCGATGAGCGACGTCGATCCGGGCGTCGCCAATCTCGCGCTGGGCGGCGCGAGCGTCGGATTGCAGATGGTCCAGATGAAATACGGCCGCGAGCACGAGCTCGAGAGCGACGAATACGGCATGAAATACATGAAGCTCGCGGGCTACGACCCGGCGGGCGCCATCACGCTGCAGGAAACGTTCGTGCGCCTGTCGCAGGGCGGCGGGCAGAAGCAGCAGAACTGGCTCGAAGGTCTGTTCGCTTCGCACCCGCCGTCGCAGGAACGCGTGGACCGGAACAAGGCGACCGCGGACAAGCTGGGGCGCGGCGGAACGCTGGGCGCCGATACTTTCGCGGCCGCCGTGAAGCCACTGCGGCAATTGAAGCCCGCATACGACAAGGCCGACCAGGCGCTCGCGGCCGCGCAGAAGAAGGATTACGCGACCGCGAAATCCCTCGCGAACGAGGCCGCGAAAGCCATTCCGAAGGAGGGCAGTTTCCAGGTGCTGCTGGGGCAGATCGCGCTCGCGGAGAAGCAGCCGCGGGCCGCGGCCGCCTACTACGACAAGGCGATGCAGCTCAATCCGAACTACTTCGCGTCGCACCTGGGCGCGGGAGTCGCTCAGCTGCAGCTCGACAACAAGCAGAAGGCGGAGCAACACCTCAAGCGCAGCGCCGAGCTGCTGCCGACCGCGCCGGCCGCCTATTACCTCGGCAACATCGCGCGCGACCGTGGCGACGCCGAGTCCGCGCGCAAGTATTACGAGGCGGCGGCGACTTCGCAGAGCGCGATCGGCCAGGCGGCGGCGGTCGAGTTCATGAAAATGGATCTGCCGCAGAATCCCGGGAATTACATCGCGGCCGGTGGCCAGTACGACTCGCAGGGTCGGCTCATGGTCGTGGTGCAGAACCGCTCGAAGGTGCCGCTCAGCGCGATCCAGGTGACGCCGGTGCTGGTCGATGCTGCCGGGCGCGTTGCGCAGCAGGGCAGTCCCGTGGTCATCAAGGCCATCGTCAAACCCGGCGAACAGGCGGCCGCCGCGAGCGGACTCGCGAACCTGACGCCGGAACAACAGCAGGCACTTCGTTTCAGGGTGGACGGCGCGAAGATCGCGGAGTGATGCGAGGCCGGTCGGCGCGCGGTTCGACGGCGTCGCCGGTACCCCATGAATCGCCGCGTCACTAGATAGGATCGCGCGCGGGCGTCGATGGCGGGCATGTCGCGGCGCACCATGACCGCGTCCGCCCGATCCGGCACGTCCGAACTAACTCCTCAATTTCTCTCCCGGCACCGACCTGGGGCCATTGACGGCCTGGGGGAGTCGGGCGCTAGCTACCGGAAAGCGCGATACAGGGAAGTCATCCGATGCGGCCATCCGCCGTGCTGCTCCAGCTGGTGCTCGTCACCGTCCTGGTGGCTGGATACATCTGGCTCGGCCGGCACGCGTTCGCGGGATCACGGTTCGTCTTCGCGGTACTGCTCGTATTGCTGCTCCTGTGGAGTCACCGCCAGCGCGGCGACTCGATGCGTGGCATCGGCTTCCGGCTCGACACGGCGCGGCGTACCGCGATGTTCCTCGTTCCCGTGGCCGTGTTGTCCATCGCGATCACGCTGGCGGTCGGCTACGCCGGACACTCGCTCGACTTTCCGGCACCGCCCGTCACGCTCGGGACGTTCGCGAAGCTGCTGCTCTTCGGGCTCGCGCAGCAGTACGTGCTGCTGGGGTTCTACCATCGTGGCATCGCGACGCTCGTGCCATCGCCGGCCGGGGCGATCCTGCTGACCGCGCTGGTGTTCGCCGCCTTTCACATACCCAATCCGTTTCTCGTGATCGTCACGTTCCTCGCGGCGCTCGTCGCCGCGGCTATCTACCGGCGCAGTCCGAACCTGTGGGTGACGGGCGTGACCCACGGGCTCATCTCGTTCTTTCTCTATTACTCGCTGCCGTTCAGCCTGACCGGCGGACTGCGCGTCGGGCCGGAATACTGACGTGGCCGCTCCTCGATACGACCTGCGGCGTGCGTGGTGCCTGATGCCGCTCATCGGTCTTCTGGCCGTCTTCGCGATTGGAGACACCATCAAGTCGGCCGCCGGCTTGTTCGTGATTTCGCCGGACATGTCGTTCGAGTGGATCGATCGGTGCGCCAACGGCGTGGCGTATGCGCCGCACGTCTACGTGCGCAGTCCCGCCGGCTCGATCGACGCATACGCGGTCGACTTGAGTGGCCGCTTCCGCTGGGCGGCCGCCGCCGCGTTCGCTGTCGGTCTCGGAGTGCTGACACTGCTCGCGAGCGCGTTCATCGTCGCCCGGCAGTTGAGCTCTGTGACGACACACACCTTGCGCATTTCGGTCATCGCGGTGGGCGCGCTCGCGGTCGTGACCCTGCTCGCGATGTATGCCGGCTCGGGAATCCTGCCGATCATCTGCTTTGGCCTGGTGATCGCCGCGCTGGGCGGTCACTGCATGAATCACCGGGTGGGCGCGATCGCTTCCGCCATCCTCGTGTCGGCGACCGCAGCGTGGGTCGTCACCGAACTACCGGTCGGCGCCTGGTTGAGCGGCGACTACACGGCGGGCCGCTACCAGCAATTCGCGCTCACGACGAAGCTCTTCGACAACCTGCAGATCCTGATGCAGGAGCGGGAAATCGGCTGGCCATGGTTCGATCGCGCGATCGGTGGTCTGAGCAGCGTCGTGGTCGTCACGCTCGCGGTCGCCGTGTGCGCGCTCGCCGCGGAGTGCCGCAGCGAGCCGCCGCAGGACGATGCGCGGTTGCGCGATCGCGCCGAGTCGCTGCGTTTGCTGCTGTACCTCGGAGGAGGCGTGCTGGTCAGCGGCGTGATCTACATCAAGATGCTGCACGACTGGCCGTTACCGCTGCTCTGCGACCAGCAGGCGGTGACGCTGTTTACCGAACTGTCGAATCACTGGCCGGTGGTCGTGGCTACCTACTGGTCGCTGATGCTGATCGCCATCTTCGTGCCCGCGCAGATCTCGCTCGCTCGCGCCGTGCGCCAGCTGGCGAGGAACAGTCTGCAGGGACGAGCGGTGCCCGCATCGGAAAAGGAAGTGGATGCGTGGCTCGACGAACATGGCCTGCGCACCTCGCCCACGAAGCAGATCACCCAGTTCGTCGCGCTGCTGAGCCCGTGGCTGACCAGCGTTCCGATCGCCGCGCTGTTCGACTACGCCAAACAGGCCTTCGGTAGCTGACATCCGTCAGTGACATGCATGCATGACATGACTTAGGCTCCGGAGGTCCAGGAAGAGGGGGAATATCATGTCCATCCATTCGCGGAAGGCCGGTTTGCGCCGGGCAGTCGTTGCGGGTTCGTTGGCCCTGATCGCGGGAACCGCGGCGGCGGCGCCGCAGCCGCTGGAACACTTCGCGCGCATGCCGCAGATGCGCGACGTGGTGATCTCGCCCGACGGACGTTACGTCGCGTTCATATCCGCGCTCGACAACGGCTCGGCGATCATGACGTTCGATCGGCAGACGAACGGCCAATTCCAGCGCGTCGCCGTATCGGAGCCCGGAAAGTTCGATGTGGACCACTGCGCGTGGGCCAACAACGAGCGGGTCGTGTGCAGTCTCGTCGGCAACATCCGCGGCAAGAGATACGCGGAAACCCCATTCGTGCGCACGATGGCCGTCGATGCGAACGGTGCGAACATCAAGACGCTGGAGAAGGTCGCCGACAAGGGCAACCTCTTCGTAGGCAAGACTTCGCCGCGCAATCTCGCACCGGGGATGAATGCCCGCACCAACAACTCGATGGTGAACACTCCGGGCGTGTCCGACTTTTCCTTCACGAATTCGGGGGGCGGGGGCGCGTCGCGCTCATACGAGAGCTCGAGCGGCCAGCGTCGCGACCAGATCGTCGACGTCACGCCCGACGATCGCGACTCGATCCTGATCCAGGCCGTCGACGACGAGGACGTCTATCCCAGCGTCTTCGCGCTGAACGTCTACAACGGACTGCGTGCCGTGAAGATCCACGACATTCCGCCGATCCGCCAGTTCCTGGGCGATGGCGGCGCCGTGCGGTTCGGCTGGGGAACGACGGCGCGCCTGAACACGAGTTACTTCGTACGCGCCGACGACAAGTGGAAGGAGCTCGAGAAACTCGCCTCGTTCACGCGCACCCGCCCACTGCTGCCGATCGGCATCGAGCCCGGTGGCACCGTCGCTTACGCGGTCGGCGACCACGAAGGCCGCATGTCGCTGTGGGGGCTGGACCTGTCGGATCAGCGCGATCCGGAGATGCTGCTGACCCACGAAAAGGTGGACCTCGGCACTCCCATCCTGTCGAGCGACAAGCGCCTGATCGGCATCCGCTACGAAGTCGATCGCCCCTTCGTGCACTACACGGACGAGAAGCTGCGCACGGTCATGAACCAGCTGAACGCGTTGTACGCGCCGCGCTTCCACATGATCGTGGACATGACCGCCGACCGGAAGACGCTCGTGATCCGTTCCTTCAGCGACATCGACGAGGCGACTTACTACCTGTACGACACCGACGACAAGAAGCTCAAGCGCCTCGGCAACGCCTACCCGGAGCTCGCCACCGACAGCCTCGGCACGATGAAACACATCGCGTACAAGGCGGCGGATGGTACCGAGATTCCGGGCTATCTCACGGTGCCGCGCGGCGTGCCCGCCGAGAAGCTGCCGCTCATCGTGATGCCGCACGACGGCCCCGGCACGCGCGACACGATGCAGTTCTTCTTCCTGCGGAATTTCCTCGCGAATCGCGGATACGCCGTGCTGCAGATGAACTACCGCGGCTCGGCCGGCTACGGCCACAAGTGGCGGAACGACGCCAACGGCAAGTGGGGCGAACTCACTTACTCGGACATCACCGACGCGACGCGTTGGGCGGTCGCGGAGGGCATCGCCGACCCGAAGCGCGTCTGCGTCGCCGGCTGGGGGTTCGGCGGCTACGCCGCGCTGCTCGGTGCCGCGCGCAACGCGGACCTTTACAGATGCGCGATCAGCATCGCGGGCTTCACGGACCTGGAAATGCTGCGGGATCACGCTTCCATGCTCGGCGCGGTGGAGGAGGCGCGACTCGAAAGGCAGATCGGCAACGACCGCGCGAAGCTGAATCGCGACTCGCCGCTGCGACAGGCGTCCGCGATCGGCGTCCCGGTGCTGCTGGTGCATGGCGACCTCGACTGGCAGGTACAGGTCGATCACTCGAAGAAACTCGCTTCCGAGCTCGCGGGCCAGAAGAAGCCGCACAAGGCCGTGTTCATCAAGGGCGCCGGGCACGACCTGGACCGCAAGTCGGATCGCCTCACGCTGCTCCGGGAAGTCGAGCAGTTCCTCCAGACTCACCTTTCCCCGACCACCTGAATCCGCGCGATGCGTGCTTCAGTCGAGCGCGGCCTCGAGCCGCGCCGACTCGCGCGCGCGCAGCGCGGCATTGACGTGTTGCCGCTCGAGGATCTGCCGCAACGTCGCCGCCGCCTGCGGGATCGAATGGCTCGCGAAGAAGTCCCGGGCGGTCGCGACGTCCACGGCGCGGTTGAGCAGCTTCACCGAATCGACCATGCGCACGATGGTGTTGGCGGGGAAGCGCCCGGTGGCCGTCGCCCAACCATCCCGCACGAAGCGGAACGCGGCGGCGCCGAAACGGCGGTTGGCGATGCAGGAGTTCAGCAGGAACGGGGCATCCTGGGTCTTCACCTCGTCGCTCATCGCGAGTTCGCAGGTCCGCGTCAGTAGTTTGACGTCGTCGAGCTGCGGAAGCGCGTACAGGTAACGCAGCCGCTCCTGCGGCGTACCGCCGCGCCGGAAGCCTTCGAGCAGCACCTCGAACTCGGCCGCGCCGCCGGTCGCCGCGTATGCGCTGGTCGCGGCCTGCAGCAGCTCCGGATCGACATGGGCGGGATCGGCCAGGCCCTGCGCGAACAGCGCCCGGCAATGTTCGCGCGTCGGGCCATGTCCGCCGAGCACGGCGAGCGCGCCGACGAGCAGGCCGCGCAGCTTCGCGTTCAACGCGTCCTCGCCCGGCGCGGGATCGCCGAGTCGCGCCACGACGGGCTCGAGCAGTGTCGCGACGCGCCGCTGATACCGTTCGTATGGCGCATCGTCGAGCAGACGCCCGATGCCGCGCAGTCCGATCACGATGGACTGCCAGACCGCGTATTCGGATTCATCCGCGAAGCCGGCGACGAATTCGAGGTAGTCGGTGGCCGCCAGGTCGCCGGCGACGACCGCGTTCCAGGCATCATCGACCAGTTGGTAGCGCTCGAGCGTGTCGAGCTCGCGGAGCGCTGCGCCGGACAGGCGCGCGCGCAGCGCATCGTCGTAAGCGACGCGGAAGAACCCGTGGCTTCCCGCGTTGACCACCACCGGCTCCGAGGGCGCCGCGAGCGGTAGTTCGAGTTCGTCGCCTTCGAGCAGCACGCGGCTCATCTGCCCGCCGTTGCGCACGCCGACGGGCACGACCCAGCGCGCGGACGCGTCGGCGGCCTTGCCGAACGAGAAGCGCCGCTGGCGCAGCACCAGCGCGTCCCCGACGAGCGATGCCGACACGAGTGGATAGCCGGGCTGCCAGATCCACGAATCCATCAACCGGCGCACGGGCTCGCCGCTCGTTTCCTCGATCGCGTCCCACAGGTCGCAGGTCTCCGTGTTCGCGTAGGCGTGTTTGCGCAGATAGTGGCTCACGCCCGCGCGAAAGCGATCCGTCCCGAGGTACTGCTCGAGCATCCGCAGCAACGCGCCGCCTTTCTGGTAGGTGAGCACGTCGAACATGCCCTGGCAGTCGTCCGGCGAGCGCACCTCGAGCTCCACCGCGCGAGTGCTCGAGAGCGAGTCGGTCTCGAACGCGAAGCTGCGCTCGATGCCGAACGACGTCCAGCGTTTCCACGCCGGGCGATATGCGTCGCATGCCACGATGGCCATGTAGGTCGCAAACGCCTCGTTGAGCCAGATGCCGTTCCACCAGCGCATCGTGACGAGGTTGCCGAACCACATGTGCGCGAACTCGTGCGCGACGACGTCGGCCACCAGCTGCACTTCGCTCTGCGTCGCGCGCGCGGGATCCACGAGCAACAGATTCTCGCGAAACGTTATGCAGCCGGGATTTTCCATCGCGCCCGCCGAGAAGTCGGGCACCGCGAGCAGATCCGTCTTCTTGCCCGCGGGGTAAGGAATGCCGTAGTAGTCCTCGAACCAGCGCAGCGAAAACGCCGCCACGTCGAGTCCGAATTCCGTCAGGTGCGCCTTGCCCGGCACGTACACGGCGCGCATCGTGTTGCCGTCGACCTTGCGCGGCGCGGTCGCTTCGAGCGGCCCGACCACGAACGCGACCAGGTAGGTGCTCATCACCATGGTGTCGGCGAACGTCACCGCGACCTGCCCGCCCTTGACGGTATCGCGGTGGATCTCCGGGCCGTTCGAGATCGCGGTGAGCTCGGGATCGATCACGAGCGTGATGGCGAAGACCGCCTTGAAATCCGGTTCGTCCCAGCACGGGAACGCGCGCCGGCAGTCGGCGGGCTGCATCGAGGTCGTCGCGATGACGTGTTCGGCGCCTTGGGGATCGCGGTACGTGCTGCGATAGAAACCGCGCAACCTGTCGTTGATCGAGCCGGAAAAGCGGATCGTCAGCGCGTGTCTGCCCATTGCGAGCGGCGCGGGCGGCCGCACGAACAGCCTCTCGCTCTCGCCGTCGAGCCGGAACGTGGATTCCGCGTCGTCGATTTCGCAGGCGTGGATGTCGAGCTCGACCGCATTCAGCACGATTTCCGCGAGCGGCGCGTTCGCGACATCGAAGGTGATGTGCACGGCGCCGCCGAACTGCGCTTGCGCGAGGTCGGGCGACAGCGTGACGTCGTAGCGCCGCGGCCGCGCCGAACGCGGCAGGCGGTAAGGGTCGAGCGGCGTGGCGGACTCGGCTGGTTTTTCCGGAGCGGAAACGGGGTCGGGTTGGTTCATGAGTTTCAGCTCCAGCGGTCGAAGAATTGTTTCTGGGTTGCGGCGCCGATGTCGTTGATCAGCACCTGCAGGCCCTGGATGTATTCGTGCAGGCCGGACCGCAACACGTCGCCGGGGCGGTCGAAGTCGAGTTTCGCGCGCAGCAGCCCGATCTGGCGCTCCGCCTCGCTCGAGCACAGGTCGAGCGGGTTGCCCGTGATGTAGTGCAGGCTTTCCTCGGCGCGGTGGATGCAATAGTGGATCGAACGGGGGAAAGCGCGATCGAACAGCAGGAAACTCGCGACGTCCTCGGGCGAGATCAGGTTGTGCAGCTGGCGATACATCTGCAGCGCGCTCGCCGAATCCAGCAGCGCGGTCCAGCCGACGAGATCCACGGTGGTGCCGACTTCGGTGACGGTTGGCAGCAGGATGTAATACTTCACGTCGAGGATCCGCGAAGTCTTGTCCGCGCGCTCGAGGAATTGCCCGAAGCGGGACCAGTGGCAGGCTTCGCCGCGGCTCAGCGTCGCGCTGCTGACGCCCTGGTACTCGGCCGCGTGCGCCATGATCTCGGCGTAGAACTCGGCCATGTCGTCGACCGAGAACTCGTGCGTGCTCGCGTCGCGCACGAACAGATAGAACTCGTTGAGCGCATGCCACATCTCGCGCGAGATGATCTCGCGCACCGTTTGCGCGTTCTCCCGCGCGCGCGACAGCGTCGAGAGGATGCTGTTCGGGTAGTTTGGATCGAAGATCAGGAAACGTGTCACCTTCTGTGGCGTCGCCTGGTCGTAGCGACTCCAGTACCAGTCCTGGTCGCCGGTGGTCAGCACCAGCGCCGCCCAGTCGTCGCGTTTCTGTACGGGGGTGTCGAGCATGAGGTTGAGATTCACGTCGACGAAGCGGGCGACGTTTTCCGCGCGTTCGACGTAGCGACTGCACCAGTAGATGGCATCGGCGACTCGGCTCAGCACTCGGTAAGTACCCAGGTATCCTTGCTGCCACCGCCCTGCGAGGAATTGACCACCAGCGAACCACGCCGCAGGGCGACGCGCGTGAGTCCGCCGGGTTGCACGTAGATTTCCCTGCCGTGCAGCGCGTAGGGCCTGAGGTCGACGTGCCGCGGTTCGAACCGGTCTCCGACGATCGACGGCACGCGCGACAGCGACAAGGTCGGCTGCGCGATGTAGCCGCGCGGATGCGCGCGGATGCGCTCCGCGAACTCACGGCGTTCCGAACGCGAGGAATGCGGCCCGACGAGCATGCCGTAACCACCCGAACCGTCGGTCGCCTTGACGACCAGGTCATCGAGATGCGCGAGCACGTACTCGCGGTGCTTCTCGTCGGAGCAGATGTAGGTAGGGACGTTCGGCAGCACCGGTTCCTCGTCGAGGAAGAAGCGGATGATCTTCTCGACGTAAGCGTAGATGGCCTTGTCGTCGGCGACGCCGGTACCCGGCGCGTTCGCGAGCGCGACCTTGCCGCTGAAATACGCCTTCATGAGGCCCGGCACGCCGAGCAGCGAATCGGGCCGGAAGACTTCCGGATCCAGGAAGTCGTCGTCGATGCGGCGGTAGATCACGTCGACGCGCTGGAACCCGCGCGTCGTGCGCATGTTGACGAAGCCGTCGCGCACCACGAGGTCGGCGGGCTCCACGAGTTCGACGCCCATCTGTTGCGCGAGGAACGCGTGCTCGTAGTAGGCGCTGTTGTAACGCCCCGGCGTGAGCACGACGACGTGCGGGTTGTCGGAGAGGTCCTGTCCGAGATATCGCAGCATCGTGTAGAGCTGCATCGGGTAGTCGTCGACGGGCCGGATCGACATGGCCTGGAACAGCTTCGGGAAGATGCGCTTGATGACGTGCCGGTTCTCCAGCACGTAGCTGACGCCGGAAGGACAGCGCAGGTTGTCCTCGAGCACATAGTAGTTGCCGTCGCGGTGGCGTACGAGGTCGGTGCCGCTCAGGTGACACCACACCCCGCGCGGCGGCTTCAGGCCTTCGCACCGCGCGCGATAACCGGCGCAGGTTCTCACGAGGTGCTCGGGCACGATGCCCTCGCGGATCGAGCGCCGCTCGCCGTAGATGTCGGACAGGAACATGTTGAGCGCGGTCAGTCGTTGCCGGATGCCGCGCTCGAGCTTGGACCATTCGTCCGCGGCGACGACGCGTGGAATCACGTCGAAAGGCAGGATCCGTTCGCGCGCATTTTCGCCGTCACTTCCAAGCGTGAACGTGATGCCCATCTTGAACAGCGCCGTCTCGGCGGCCTGCTGCCGCGCCTGCAGCACGCCGGGTTCGAGCTGCTCGATGCCTTCCACGAGCGGTTCGAAGCCCGGGCGCGGATGGCCGCGCGCCGCGAACAGCTCGTCGTAGTAAGGACCGTTCTCCGGCTCGTAGCGTCTGAAGTCCATCGTGTGCACGGCCGGGGGCGCGCGCATCGGAAAGTGAGGCGGCGCGCCGGCGCGCTGCTTCTGGAAGCCGCTGAACGATCCGCTCACAGGGCCACCACCTGCACCGAGGCGGACATGCGCTGGAACGCGCCCGAGGGCCCTTCCCAGAATCCCGACAGTGGCGCCGCGTTCTCCTGCGCGCGCGCGACGGCCACGGAGATGTGCTCGGCGCCCGCCATCTTGTTGTTGGTCGGATCGAATCCGCGCCAGCCGGCGCCCGGCAGGAAGATTTCAGTCCACGCATGCGTCGAGCCGTGCTGGCCCTCGGCCATCTGCACGTAGCCGGTAACGAAGCGCGCGCCGAAGCCCCAGAAGCGCGCCGCTTCCATCATCAGCACCGCGTAGTCGCGGCAGGTGCCGCCGCCGAGCCGTAGCGTCTCGTGCGGTAGTTGGACGCCCGGGTCGAAGCGCTCGCTGTACCGCAACGTGTCGTGAATGTAAGCGTTGAGTTTGTGAAGCAGCTCGTAGGTGTCGATCACCTGCCCGGGCTTGTAGAGATTGCCGAGCCAGTCGCGCAATGCCGGGCCGTGGAACGAGTAGCTCGGCAGGCGGTAGGGGACGAGCTCGACCTGCTCCTCCGGAGCATATTGAAACGGATAGGAGGCCGCGCCCGGATCGATGAGCCACTCGATCGGATCGTCGTGCGAGAGGTCCACGTCGACCTCGGCAAACACGCGCAGCTTGTCGGCGGGATCGTCGAAGGCGATCACCGCGACCGAGTTGCTCTCGATGTCCCGCAGCCAGCGGACCACCGCCTTCGGTTCCACTTCCACGCGTGCGCCCACGATCTGCAGGTCGTGTCCTTCACGCGGGCGCATCATCGCGCGGTGCGGGCCGAACTTGACCGGCTGGTTGTAGAAATACTGGGTTTCGTGCGTGATGCGGATGCGCTTCGGCATGGTGCCGTCCTCATGGCGCGGGGAGGGCATCCAATATATTCGCGCCGGCGCGCCGGTCGTACGATGGGACATTCGTCCATGACCAGTCGTCGCGCGCCGGCATTACATTCCGCGTAAATCGGGAATCCAGCGCGATGCCAATTCCTCTTGACAGCGTCGAAAGCGGCGACGACGTCGCGGTGTCGACCGGCCGGCTGCCCGCGCGCGAGCAGGTCGCGCGCGTCGTGGACGAGGCTCACGCGCGCTTTCGCGGCATCGACGATGGCGAGGTGGCTAACTACATTCCGGCGCTCGGGCGCGCGCCGCGCGGCTTGTTCGGCATCTGCGTGGCGGACATCGACGGCTCGTGGCACTCGGTCGGCGATGCCGGCCACGAGTTCAGCATTCAAAGCGTGTCGAAGCCTTTCGTGTTCGCGCTGGTGTGCCAGTCCATTGGCGCGGCCGAGGCGCGCGCGAAGATCGGCGTGAACGCGACGGGCCTGCCGTTCGATTCGGTCATGGCGATCGACCTGAATCCCGAGCGCACCATGAACCCCATGGTCAACGCGGGCGCCATCGCGACCACGAGCCTCGTGCCGGGCGGGACGATCGAGGAGAAGTGGCGCACCGTCAGGGAAGGGCTGTCGCGCTTCGCGGGCCGGGAACTCGCGTTCGACGACGAGGTTTACGAATCGGAGGCCGGGACCAACCAGCGCAACCGCGGCATCGCGCGGCTGCTCGAAGGCTACGGCAGGATGTATTGCGACGCGCTCGTGGCCACCGAGGTCTACACCAGGCAATGCTCGCTGAGAGTCACGGCGAAGGATCTCGCGATCATGGGCGCGACGCTCGCCGACGGTGGCGTCAATCCGCTCACGCGCGAGCGCGTCATCGACGCCGCGCACTGCAAACACGTGCTCGCGTCGCTGGCCACCGCCGGGCTCTACGAACAATCCGGCGACTGGCTCTACGACGTCGGCTTGCCCGGCAAGAGCGGCGTCAGCGGCGGCATCTTCACGGCCGCGCCCGGCAAAGGCGGGCTCGGCACGTTCGCGCCGCCCCTCGATGGCGCTGGCAACAGCGTCAGGGGCAAACTAGTCACGCGGTTCCTCTCGGAGCGGCTCGGACTCAATCTATTCGCATCGAAGCCGTACGAGTAGTTATGTCGAATCCCGTTCCTGCCCCGGCAAGGACCGTTAGACTGGTGGCTCGTTCCAGACAATAAGAAACGGAGAAGGGGAAATGCGCTCCAATCGCCTGTCGGCCGTCGTGTGCGCCGCGTTGCTTCCGTTGTCGGCTTTCGCCACGCCGTTCACCTACGAAATCTCGGGCGTCATCAACTCGGCCTACTGGGACGAACACACTCCCGTGGAACTCACGCCGCTTCTGACGTCTGGAACCACCTTCACCGGTACGTTCACCTACGAATCGGAAACGCCGGCCACGTTCGAGAGCGACACGGTGAAGATCTACAATGGAGCCATCACCGCGGCGACTTTCAGCTTCGGTCCGGGCGGCTCGCTCGGGATCTTCGGTTTCGACGGCACCCACAATCCGGGATTTTCATCGCCGAGCGACATCCTCGTCCTCAACGATATCGAGTTCGACGGAAATCCGCCCTTCGACCAGTTCAACCTCAGTTCGAGCCTGGGCCGGCTGCCCACGGACCCCGCGAACGTTTTCCGCTCCTGGGGCTTCGGCGCGTTCGGCTTCGACACCGTCACGGTTCCGGCGGGTTGGTCGTTGCTCGATCCGCTGCCGATCGACTCGCTGCTGACCGGCTTTCCGAGCTTCAGTTTCGGCTATTCGCAATACGACGCGGACGGCCAGCTGCTCTTCAGCACCGGGGTCGGCAGCGACGACGTGACCTTGCGCCAGGTCCAGCGGTCGGTACCCGAGCCGGGCACGTGGTCGCTGTTGACCGTGGGTCTCGCCGGCATGTGGCTCGCGACGCGCCGGCGAACGGCGCGCGCGGTGCTGCCGAACTGATCGCACATCAGGGCGCGGCGGCGAGTTGGTCGAAGAACGAACGAGTCGCCTGCATGCAGAACGCGGGAACGAGAACGTCGTGATAGTTCTCGAGCACCGCGGATCGCCCGCCGTCCTTCGCGCCGTCGATCACTGAAATCGTCCCGATCAATCGCTTCGCCTGCGCGAATCGCTGACGTATCTCGGGAAACGGACCCTCGGCGCTGGGTGCGAGATCGACATCGAGCGTCGTCACCTGGCTGCCGGGCGCGTTCGCGGCCCAGTAGCCCTGGATCAGCTCCGTATTGAAGAAGAACACGACGGGATCGTCGGATCCGCCGCAGAGCTGGACGGGCGCCACCGGCGACCAGTTCCTGAGATCGTTGTCCTTCAGCGCCTGGCGCAGCGGATGCGCGGGATTCGCGGGCGGCAATCCGCTGGTCGTGTCCGGGAATCCCTCGTCGGGCGCGGCGGCCGCGTCCTGTAGATAGGCCTGGCGATAGCCGTTCGTGATCAGGTGATCGGGCCCGAATCCCAGCGCGAACACGGCGGCGAATTCCCGCGGTTCGGTGGCCGGCGTCATCGGTGCCAGCTCGGCGCTCGGTGGCGTGTCGTTGAACAACGCGTCCGGCGGAAGCGATCCCTGCGCGACCAGATTGTCGCCACTGACCGTGCTCGGAAACAGGTCCGGCGCGCCGACGTATTGCGGTTCGAACATCTCCGCGGGAGCTGCGAAGAGATTTCCATACGCGTGCTGGTAGCTCGAAGCCAGCATCGCGAACTCTTCAACCGAACCCTTGCCCACCTGTCCCATGAACACCGCGTCCGCGAAGGCGGACATGGCGTATGGGCCGGACATCGGCGCGGACGCGGTCACCGTCATGCCGGCTGCCTGCATCGCGCGGTGGGTCGCCATCGCGACGTGTCCGCCCTGGGAGTAGCCCGTGATGAACAGCCTGCCGTTGTCGGTGACCGCGGTGCCGGCGAGAGCCGCGCGCGCCGCGGCGAGCGCATCCATCATGTCGGCGGACTGCTGCGCGGCGTGCAGGAACGGATGATACGGCAACGTCGACGTGTCGTATCCCGCGTAGTTAGGTGCGATCACGACGTATCCCGCGCTCGCCAGCGACAGCGCGATCATCACGCCCTCCGCGTCGCCGTCGAGATCGGCGATGTTGATCGACTCGAGATTGCGCTTGCCGTGCGCGTACATCGCGATCGGCCGCGGCCCCTGGCAGTTTGCGGGCGTCCCTGAGGGGATCATCAGCGCGCCCGAAGCGGTCGTCGGCTCTCCCGCGGAGCCGATGGTGCCGTAGCGGATCTGGTACACGTCGACGGTGCATTCCTGCGCGGTCGATTGCGTGATGAGCCACTGGGTCACCGTGCCATCGGCGATGCGCCCGAGCAGATCGGCGACCGTGTAGGACCCGAGCTTCTGCGGGGGATTCTCGATGAGCTGGCCACGCGGAGGCGCGGGCGCCGGGACCTGTGCGAACGTGTCGCCGATGTGCGCCACGCCGAGCGCCAGCGACAGCGACAACAGGAGTAAGGAGCGAGTGATCGGGATCATGGGATCCCCCTTTGGCTGGTTCGCGAATTCGCGGCGCGGACCCTAGCCGCGATGGCACCGCGCCGTCTGTACGACCATGAGCCGATCGCGTGGCCTGTTCGTCCCACGCGCGTGTGGGCGCGCCACGACACCTAACTACTTAGACGAATAGTCCGCGCCGCCGTCCCTGGCTTTCTCGACGGCTGCATGTTGATGAGGCGCGCGTAGCCGATCCGGCGGGAACAGGCGGGCAGGACCACGCGCGTGGACCCGCAGCCAACCGGGCGTCCGCGGGTCAGACCGAGAAGCCTTCCTTCGTGAGCGGCAGCGTGCGCACGCGATGCCCGATCGCGGCGTAGATCGCGTTGCAGATCGCGGGCGCGACCGGCGGCAGCGCCGGCTCGCCGACACCGGTCGGAGGGTTGTCGCTCTGGATGAAGTGCACCTCGACCTTCGGCTGGTGCGCGATGCGCAGGATCGGATACTCGTGGAAGTTCGACTGCTCGATGCGGCCGTTCTCCATCGTGATCTCGAGTCCCATCATCGTGCTGAAGCCGTCGGTGGCGCCGCCTTCGCACTGGTTGTTCGCGCCGCTCATGTTGACGATCGGGCCGATGTCGCCCGCGACCACCACGCGGTGCACGCGCAGCTTGCGGTTCGCATCGACGCTGACCTCCGCCACCTCGGCGAAATGACCCGCGTGGCTGAAGTGGAACGCGAGTCCCAGCCCGTGGCCTTCAGGTAGTTTGCGACCCCAGCCGGCCTTCTCGCAGGCGAGCTTGATGACGTCCGCCGCGCGGCCCGTGTTGAGCCCGCCCTCGAGCAGGCGCGGCTCGCCCATGACCTCGAGCAGGAAGTCGCGATGATCGCGTCCGGCGGCCGCCGAGAGCTCGTGCAGGAAACTCTGGATGACCCAGGCGACCGAGCAGGAGCGCGGCGCGCGCCACGGCCCGCACGGCGTCTTGAGCGGCAGCATCGTCTGCGTGAGCTGGTAGTTGGCCAGGTTCAGCGCGGGGAATTCCTGCTCCGGCAGGTTGCCGCCGCTCACCGGGTTCGTGCCGTCCGTGGTGAAGGTGATGAAGTGATTGCGCCACGCGACGAGCTTGCCGTTCGCGTCGACGCCGCCCGCGAGCGCATGGAAGCCGCCCGGGCGGAAGAAGTCGTGCGAGAGGTCCTGCTCGCGCGTCCACACGAGTTTGACCGGGCCCGCGAAGCGCTGCGCGATCGCGCCGGCCTCGCAGACGTAGTCGTTCATGAGCCGGCGTCCGAATCCGCCCCCCACGCGCGTCTGGTTGATCTTGATCTTCTCGACGGGCAGGCCGAGCGCGCCGGCGACGGTGGATAACGCGCGGTCCGCGGTCTGGGTCGGCGCCCAGAATTCCATGATGCCGTCGTGGCTCCACGCCGTGCAGTTCTGCGGCTCGAGCGGCGCATGCGAGACGAATTGATAGGTGTAGAACGCCTCGACCTTCTTCGCCGCGCCCGCGAGCGCCGCGGGATCGCCTTTCGCGATAGTGACTTTCTCGCCGGTCGGTTGCTTGCCGAGCTCGGTTGCCCGCTTGACGAGTTCGCTCCAGCTGTCCTTCGACGCGCTCGATTCGTCCCAGTCGACCTCGAGCTGCTTGCGCGCTTCGAAAGCGGCCCACGTGGTGTCGGCGACGATCGCGACGCCCGGCATCACTTCCGTGGTCTTGCCGTTGCCTTCGATGACGAAGGCGTCGCGCACGCCCGGGAGCTTCTTGATCTCGTCGAGATTGGCCGAGCGCACCTTGCCGCCAACCGCGGGGCATTTCTCGTATACGGCGATCTTCATGCCGGGCAGCGTCTGGTCGATGCCGAACAGCGGCTTGCCGGTGACGAGCAGGTGGTTCTCGACGCCGGTGTACGACTTGCCCAACAACCGGTATTCGGAGCGTTGCTTGAGCGGCACGCTCGCGGCATCGGGCACCGGCAGCAGCGCGGCCTTCGCGGCCAGCGCGCCGTAGCCGAGCGTGCGCTTGCCATGTATCACGGTGCTGTCGCGCGTCGTGCATTCCGCGGCGGGCACTTTCCACTGGGCCGCCGCCGCGGACACGAGCATCGCGCGCGCCACGGCGCCGGCCTTGCGCAGCTGGTCCCAGCTCGAGGGAATCGAACGCGAGCCACCCGCGCTCTGGTTGCCGAACACGGCCGGATTCACCGGCGCCTGCTCGACGACCACGTCCGACCACTTCGCGTCGAGCTCCTCGGCGATGATCAGCGGAAACGCGGTCTTGATGCCCTGGCCGATCTCGGGGCCCTTGTTGAAGATGAGGATCCTGCCGTCGCGGCCCACCTTGATGAACGCGTTGGGCACGAAGTCCCTGGCGCCTGCCGTGGCGCCTTCGGCGGGCGCGCTCGTGCAGAAGGCGAGTACCAGGCCGCCGCCCGCGAGGCCCGTGAGCTTGAGGAAGCCGCGGCGGTCGAGCACGACGCTCGAGCTGACTACCTTGCCGCCGGCGGGAGACGCGCCTTCCATCTCGCGGATGATCTCGCGCAGGTATTCGTCGGCCGTGATGGGGTCGCGGGTGCGTGCGTTCATGTCATTTCCCCTTGACCAGGTTTCCCTGGGCCAGCTTGCCGGCCGCGGTGTGCACCGCGGCGCGGATGCGCTGGTAGGTGCCGCAGCGGCAGATGTTGCCGGCCAGCGCGGTGTCGATGTCGGCGTCGGTCGGCTGCGGCGTGCGCGCGAGCAACGCGGCGGCCGACATGATCTGGCCCGCCTGGCAGTAGCCGCATTGCGGCACGTCGTGTTCGATCCAGGCTTCCTGCAGCGGATGCAGTTTCGTGTCGGAGGGTGCGAGGCCTTCGATGGTCGTGATCGCCTGACCGACGACCGAGCTCACCGGTGTCGTGCAGGAGCGAACCGGATTGCCGTCGGCGTGCACCGTGCAGGCGCCGCACACGGCCATGCCGCAGCCGAACTTCGTGCCGACGAGGCCGAGCGAATCGCGCAGCACCCACAGGAGCGGCGTGTTCGGATCGACGTCGGTCGAGACTTCCTTACCGTTGATTCGCAGCTTCAGGGCGGCCATGCCTCGTTGCCTCCGATTGGGAGTGGGATTGCGCGCCCGATCGTAGCCGGCTCAACCCAGCGTTGCGAGGTATTGCCTCCATCCGCCGAGCGCACTGATGTCTTTCGCGCCGGTCACGCCGACCGATTCGCACAGAAAACCGCAGACCGCGCTCCCGTCCTCGAGTTTCACCTTGCCGATGGCGAGCGGTGCGGGTATCCCTGAGACGAACGAGCCGAAGGTTTCCGTGGGCACGCGCCACACCTCGACATCGATGGCGACTCCATTCTCGTGCACCTGCACGAGTCCGGGGCGAAACGGCGGACCGCCGGGCAGCGCGTAGAAGCGGTAGACCGGCGCGGTGCGGGTCGTCGCCACCTGCCACGCGCCGCGCTCGAGCAGTTGCTCGTTGAGGGGCAGCCCGGACATGTGTGCACCGCAAACCATCACGTCGATCGTGTTCGCGCCGGAGGGCGACGAGGTGTCTGGCGCCGGCTCCGGAAGCGGCCGCTTCGTCGCGCCCAGCGTCGCGACGGCGGCACGTTGCGCGCGTGCGGCGAGCGCGAGCAGTTCGGCGTCGTTCCAGGCCGGGGCGATCAGCGTGACGCCGAACGGCAGGCCCGCGGGCGTGAAGCCGGACGGAATCGCGACGGCTGCCAGGTCCATGAGGTTCACGAAATTCGTGTAGCGGCCGAGGTTGCTGTTGAGCCGGATCGGATCCGCGGTTTCCTCGTCGATGCGGTAGTGAGTCCCGGCGGTGGGCAGCAGCAGGACGTCGGCCGCGTCCCAGATCGGTTGCGCGTTGCGGATCAGTTCCCTGAGGCGGTATTGCGCGCGGAATGCATCGCGCGCGCTCGGGGTCGCGCCGCCCTGGATGATGCGGCGCGTGACTTCGAGCATCGCCTCGGGCTTCGACTCCAGCAGCGACTGGGTGGCGAGATAACGCTCGGCCACCCACGGGCCTTCGTACAAGAGTCGCGCGGCATCGAGCAGCGGCTGGATGTCGACCTCGATCGCCTGCCCGCCGAGCGACAGCAGCCGCGAGACGCTCTCGCCAAACAATTCTTCGTAGGCGGTGTTGCCGAAGAATTCGAGTTGCGAAATTCGCGGGACGGCGATTCGGAACGAGGGCGCATCCGCCCAGCCCGGGCGCGCCGGCGATCGCGCGGCGCGCGCGAAGGCATCTGCCGCGTCGAATTGCGCCGCGACGCCACGCACGTGCGCGGCATCTTCCGCCGTGAGCGCGAAGATCGACATGACGTCGAGCGAGCGGCACGCGGGCACGACGCCGCGCATGCTGAGCAGCCCCAGCGTCGGTTTGTATCCGACGAGATTGTTGAAGGCCGCGGGCACGCGGCCGGATCCGGCGGTATCCGTGCCGAGCGAAAAACTCGCGAGCCCGAGCGCCACGGCGACGGCCGAGCCGCTCGACGAGCCGCCGCTCAGATACTCGGGATCGAACGCGTTCCTGCAGACGCCGTATGGCGAACGCGTGCCGACGAGGCCGGTGGCGAACTGGTCGAGGTTGGTCTTGCCGATGACGATGGCGCCCGCGTCGATCAGCGCCTGCACGACCGGCGCGGATTCGCGCGGTAGATAGGCAAAGGCCGGGCAGGCCGACGTCGTCTCGACACCGGCGAGATCGATGTTGTCCTTGACCGCGAACGGTATGCCGTAGAGAGGCAGCGAATCCGGCGACACCTTCGAGAGCTCGCGCGCTCGCGCGCGCAGCGCATCGTCGCCGATCTGGTGGATCCAGATGTTGTGCGAGTGGAAGGCCTTGCGGCGCTCGATGAGCGATTCGACGAGCGCGGGCGGCGTCAGCGTGCCCGCGCGGTAAACCCGCGAAAGGGTGGCGATCGAAAGATCGGGAGCGGTACTCATGTCCTTGGTCATACGGCCGGCCGGACCGTCAGCAGCGTGTCGCCGGCGCTGGTCCCGGCGCCGGCTTTCTGATGAATCGAGACGACGGTGCCCGTCGCCTCGGCGACCACGGCGATCTCCATCTTCATCGCTTCCATGACGACGAGCGTGTCGCCCTTCTGCACGAGCTGGCCCGCGGCGACCTTGATCTGCCACACGCTCCCGGAGACCGGAGACGTCACGGCGATGCAGTCGTCGGGGAGCGCGGGAGCCGCCGATTTCATCGACGTCTCGACGACAGGGGTTTCGGCGACGCCCGAGATGCGCCAGCGTTCGCGCTCGGCGTCGAACGCGGCGCGCTGTTGCGTGCGGAATGCGTCGATCGATGCCTTCTCCTTTTCCAGGAAGGACAGGTATTCGCCGAGATCGAGTTGCGATTCCTCGATGCGCAGCGGATGCCGGCCGTATGGAAAGCCCTTGCGCATCTCGAGCAGTTCGCCGGCGCCGACCGGATAAAAGCGGATCTGGTCGAAGAACCGCAGCAACCACTGGCGGCCGTCGCGAAAATCCGCGGTCTGTCGATACCGGTTCCACATCTGCACCGTGCGACCGACGAACTGGTAGCCGCCGGGTCCCTCCATGCCGTACACGCATAGATAGGCGCCGCCGATGCCGACGGCATTCTCGGGCGTCCACGTGCGCGCCGGGTTGTACTTGGTCGTGACGAGGCGGTGCCGCGGATCGAGCGGCGTCGCGACCGGCGCGCCGAGATAGACGTCACCCAGGCCCATCACGAGATAACTCGCGCCGAACACGATGTCGCGCACTTCCTCGCGGGACGAAAGGCCGTTGATGCGCCGGATGAACTCGATGTTGTCCGGGCACCAGGGCGCGTCCGCGCGCACCGACTTGTATCTTTCGGTCGCGAGCTGCGTGGCCGGATCGTCCCACGACAGCGGCAGGTGCACGATGCGGCTCGGCAGCCGCATCTCGGCGACGTTCGGTAGTTTGCCGATCGCCGCCAGCAGCGTGTCGATGACCGCGTTCGCGGACTTGCGCGACGGATCGAAGTGAACCTGCAGCGAGCGGATGCCGGGCGTGAGGTCGATGATGGCCGCATCGCGGCGTGCGTTGAGAGATTCGAGCAGCGCCTGGACCTGGAAGCGCAACACGAGATCGAGCACGGGCGCACCGAACTCGACCAGCAGGTTGCCGGTTCCCGCGCGGCGGATGCAGATGTCCGCGTGATTCGCCGTGGCCGGCAGCGTCAGGATGACGGAGGGATTCTCGGGCCGTTCCGCGGGCTTCGCGTAACGAACGAAGCGCACCTTGTCGCCCGGACGAAGCTGGCCGACTTTCCACAACTCGTCGTCGACGATGGTCACCGGACACACGAAGCCGCCGAGACTGGGGCCATCCGGCCCGAGAATCACCGGCATGTCGCCCGTGAAGTCCACGCTGCCGATCGCGTAGGCATTGTCGTGGATGTTCGAGGGATGCAGACCCGCTTCGCCGCCGTCGGCGCGCGCCCACCTCGGCTTCGGGCCGATGAGCCGCACGCCGGTGCGGCTCGAGTTGTAGTGCACTTCCCATTCGGTGGCGAAAAACGTCGCGATGTCGTCGGGCGTGAAGAAGTCGGGAGCGCCGTGCGGCCCGTCGTTCACGGCGATGCGCCACGTGTGCGAGTAGTCAGGCCGCTCGAAATCGGGTATCCGCGCGCAACCTTCGGTGGACAGGTCGTCGCGTTTCAGTCTCAACACGTCGCCCGTGCGCAGCGCGCGCCCGCCGTGACCGCCGAACTGTCCGAGCGTGAACGTCGACTGGCTGCCCAGATACTCGGGCAGGTCGAATCCGCCGCGTACCGCGAGATAGGCGCGTTGTCCCGCGCCGCGAATCCTGCCGAGCGCCAGCACGCTGCCGCGTCTCACCGCGATCGGCTCCCAGAAGTCGATCGCGTCGTCGTCGAGCGTCGCGGTCATCTGCGCGCCGGCAAGCGCGATCACGGCATCCGCGTCGAAGCGCAACGTCGCGCCGGTGACCGTCATCTCGAGTCCGGCCGCGCCCGGTTCGTTGCCGACCATGCGGTTCGCGAGCCGCAGCGCGAGCGAATCCATGGGGCCGGACGGCGGCACGCCGACATCCCAGAGGCCGAGGCGCCCCGGCCAGTCCTGCACCGTGGTCAGCGTGCCGGGGGAGAGCACTTCGATGCTCGGAATGTTCGACGTGTGACGGGCGAGCATCGCCGTGGTCTGCTCGCCCGCGATGAAAGTCCGATCCGCGAGGATCGAAACCAGGTAGGACAGGTTGGTTTCGATGCCGTCGATGCGCGAACCGGAGAGCGCACGCGCGAGATTCGCGCGCGCCTGCTCGCGGGTTTCGCCGCGCGCGATCACTTTCGCCAGCATCGGGTCGTACCACGCGCTGACCTCGGTGCCGGCCTCGATCCACGCGTCCAAGCGGATGTCGCTCGGCTCGCCGTTCCTGCGCGAGGCCGGTAGTTTGACCTGGGTGAGTACCCCGCTCGCGGGGCGGAAATTGCGCGCCGGATCCTCGGCATACACGCGCGCCTGGATCGCGTGGCCGCGAGGCTCGAATGGCGTGGAGAGATCGGGCGGTGCGCCCGCCGCCGTGCGGATCATCCAGGCGACGAGATCGATGCCGCTGACTTCCTCGGTGACGCCGTGTTCGACCTGCAGCCGGGTGTTCACCTCGAGGAAGTAGAACTTCTGCTCGTCGACGTCGTAGACGAACTCGACCGTGCCCGCGGAGCGGTACCCGACGGCGCCGCCGAGCTTCGCGGCCGCGGCGTGCAGCTCGCGGCGGGCCGTTTCGGAAAGGTTCGGCGCGGGAGATTCCTCGATGACCTTCTGGTTGCGCCGCTGTACGGAGCAGTCGCGCTCGCCGAGCGCGACGACGCTCCCGCGGCCGTCACCGAAAATCTGCACCTCGATGTGCCGCGCGCGCGCGACGAACTTCTCGAGGAACACGCCGGCATTCCTGAAGTTCCCGGCCGCGAGCCGCTGCACGGCGGTGAAACATTCCTCGAGCTCGCGCGCCGTGTCGCAACGGCGCATGCCGATTCCGCCACCACCCGCGGTGCTCTTGAGCATCACCGGGTAGCCGATCTCCTCCGCGGCCGCGAGTGCGGCGGGCAGGTCCTGCAACAGGTCGGTGCCGGGAAGCAGCGGCAGGCCACTGCGTTGAGCGAGCTCGCGCGCTGTGTGCTTGAGTCCGAAGTCGCGCATCTGCGCGGGCGTCGGACCGATGAACGCGATGCCGGCCTGCTCGCAGGCGGCGGCGAACTCCGCGTTCTCGGAGAGGAAGCCGTATCCCGGGTGGATCGCCTCGGCGCCCGAGAGCTTCGCGATCTCGAGGATGCGATCCTGGCGCAGGTAACTTTCGGCCGCGGGCGCGGGGCCGAGTAGCCAGGCCTCGTCCGCTTCGCGCACGTGTGGTGCGTTGGCGTCGATCTCGGAATACACCGCGACGGAGCGCAGCCCCATCGCCTTCACGGTACGGAGGATGCGGCACGCGATGGCGCCGCGATTGGCGATCAGTATTTTCTGGAGCATAGCGCAGTTCGATCCCTTCCATTTCCCGGGGGACTGCGCCAGGTCGTCCCGGCGTTGAAGATGTTTCCAGGCGGGTCGTCCCGCCGGCGGGAACGCGCGTTCACGCGCGCTCCCGGGTCATGACGCGTACGGGCGTCGGGTTGTACGCGTTACAGGGGTTGTTGAGCTGCGGGCAATTCGAAATCAGCACGAGCACGTCCATGAGCGCGCGCAGTTCGACGTAGCGGCCGGCGGCGGAGATTCCGTCCGCGAAGCGCAGGCCGCCTTCGGGCGTGACGGGTACGTTCATGAAGAAGTTGATGTTCGACGGCAGATCGCGCTTGGTGAGACGCGGGCCTCCCGCGTCTTCGTGCCGCGCCAGCGCCAGCAGGAAGCTGTCGCGGCAGTTGTGCATGTGCCGCTTCTCGAGCGCGTACCGCACGGTGTTGCTTTCCGCGGAACACGCGCCGCCGAGCGTGTCGTGCCGACCGCAGGTGTCGTCTTCGATCTTCAGCAGCGGCCGGCCGCGGTTCGTCAGCAACGTGGTGCCGGTAGTCAGATAGATGCTTTGCTGCGCCTGGATCGTGTTCTGCGCGCTGTAGTGCTCGCCCGTGTCGTGCGCGTTGTAGAACAACGTGTCGACCGCCTGGTTTCCCTCGAGGTCGACGATGCGGAACAGCTGCCCGGCGCGTACGACGCCCATCCACGGTTCGCCGGCCGGAACGACGGTGTCGATCGATGCGCCGCTCATGCGTAATGCCGCTCGGTGTTGATGAATCCGCGCGTGTTCTCCGGGCAGCGTGTGCGGCAGGGATCGGCGGCGGTGGGCGATTCCACGCGGCGCGCGGCGAGGCCGATGCCCGCGGGCGAGTAGTTGGGGCCGGCTGCGAGCGGATGCGGCCCGGCGTGCAACAGCACGATGGTGTCCATCTCGAAGCGCAGCTCGACGTATTGGCCGGCTTTCGAGTGCCCCGGCGAAAGGCGCATGACGCCGTCGTCGCCTACGACGACCTTGCTGAAGAAATTGATGTTCGCCACGAGATCGCGTTCGCCCAGGCCGTACTTGCCGAGCTCGACCAGCATCGCTTCGCGCCCGCTCACGTAGCGGGCGTTGCGTTGTTCCTGGAAGCGCGTGGCCCCGTAGCGCTTCGTCAACGATTCCGAGTCCGTCAGGCCGCAGAGCGGATCGTGCCAGCCGCAGGTGTCCGCCACGACGGAGCAGAGGATGCGCCCCATGTCCGAGTAACACACGCAGCCGGTCGTCAGATGCGCGGTGTGCTGCGCCTTGAGCGTGTCCGCCATGTTGTAGCGCTCGAGCGGCTGCTCGCGGCTGTAGAAGAGGGCGGCGACGTTCGCATCATCCGCGCGCGCGGTGAGTCGCAGCGCCGTTCCGCGCCGCAGCACCCCCGACCAATGCGTTCCCCCAATGACTTCTTCTTCCCAGAGCATCGTTCTTTCGCCGACCTGTGCACGACTTTGGTGAGGCGGAGTGCAAGGGATGTACCAGCACGATGCGCGCCTGCATCACGTCCTTCGGGGCGGAATGCCCGGCGAGTTGCACTCGAAGCGTGCCGCCGGCGGATTGATTGCATGTAGTTGGTGCAGACATCGCGCTGCGTGGTGAGCCGACCGCCGGATCGCGCGGCGGGAGCGCGGCACACCTCTTGCAAATTTGATCCGCAGAATGTGCGTCTAGGGTTCCGGTTGAGCGATCAACGCTGGTCCGAGAGACGCAGTCCGTTGGCACGCAGGGACGCGCCGGGGATACACGGCGGGACAAAAGCCCGGGAGATGCCTCATGACCTAAACAACACGGGAGAGACTCTCATGGCTCGTACCTTTTCGCGCGCACTCATTTCCTTCGTGCTCGCAACCTTCGCATTGACGGCCTCGCATTCGGCGAACGCCGCCCAAGAAGAGACAAGAAACAAGACAGAATTCAAAGTCGCCTGGAGCATCTACGTCGGCTGGATGCCCTGGGACTACGCCGGACAGAGCGGCATCCTCAAGAAGTGGGCCGACAAGTACGGCATCAAGATCGAGCTCACCCAGATCAACGACTACGTCGAGTCGATCAACCAGTACACCGCGGGCCAATACGACGCCTGCGTGATGACCAACATGGACGCGCTGACGATCCCGGCCGCGGGCGGCGTCGATTCCACCGCGCTCATCGTCGGCGACTATTCCAATGGCAACGACGGCATCGTGCTCAAGGGCGCGGGCAGGAAACTCGCCGACATCAAGGGCCAGAACGTCAATCTCGTCGAGCTCTCCGTGTCTCACTACCTGCTCGCGCGCGCGCTCGACACCGTCGGCCTCGCCGAGCGCGACATCAAGGTCGTGAACACCTCGGATGCCGACATGGTGGCTGCGTTCGCCGCCTCGAGCGTCACGTCCGTCGTCACCTGGAAGCCGCTGCTGTCGGAGATCACGGCCGTTCCCAAGACCACGCTCGTATTCGATTCGAGCAAGACCCCGGGCGAGATCCTCGATCTCATGATCGTGAACAGCGACGTGCTCAAGGCCAATCCGAAGCTCGGCAAGGCGCTCGCGGGCGCCTGGTACGAGACGATGGCGCTGATGCAGGGCAAGGACGCGAAGAGCACCGCCGCGCTCGAATCGATGGCCAAGGCTTCGGGCACCGACCTCGCGGGATTCAAGGGCCAGCTCGCGACCACCTACATGTACTGGACACCGGCCGCCGCGGTGGCCGCGACCTCCAGCCCCGACCTCGTCAAGAAGATGGACCTCGTGCGCAAGTTCTCCTTCGATCATGGGTTGCTGGGTGAAGGCGCGAAGTCCGTCGACGTGGTGGGCATCGCTTTTCCGGGGGGCGTCACGCTCGGCGACAAGTCGAACATCAAGCTGCGCTTCGATCCGACCTGGATGAAGCAGGCCGCCGACGGCCAGCTGTAAGAAACGCACGTCGTCGAGGGGGACGTCATGCGTCGACTCATCAATCAGCACCCGGGGCGGGGCGCGCGCTTCGCCCTGGGCGCCTTGCCCTTCGTCGCGCTGCTCGTCCTCTACGTCGTCGCGTCCAGCCTCAGGCTCGCCGAGAACGAAAACGACAAGCTGCTGCCCGCGCTCGGCACGATCGCCGAGACGTTCCACGGCTACGCGTTCGAAGAGGACAAGCGCAGCGGCCAGGTGCTGTTCTGGGTGGATACCTGGGCCAGTCTGCGCCGGATCGGCACGGCGTTGCTGATCAGCGCCGTCTCGGCGCTGACGCTCGCGATCGCGATCGGCGTGGTGCCGCGCGTGCGCGCGCTCGTCTCGCCGCTGCTCAACACGGTGGCGATGATCCCGCCGCTCGCGGTCCTGCCGATCCTGTTCATCGTGCTCGGTCTCGAAGAGACCGCGAAGGTCGCGCTCATCGTCATCGGGACCGCGCCCTGCGTGGCGCGCGATCTGGCGCTGCGCGTGGCCGAACTACCCAAGGAACAGCTCGTGAAGGTGCAGACGCTCGGCGCCTCCACGTGGCAGATCGTCTGGCGTGTGGTGCTGCCGCAGATGTGGCCGCGGCTCATCGATTCGCTGAGATTGTCGATGGGCTCGGCCTGGTTGTTCCTCATCGCGGCCGAGGCCATCGCCTCGACGGAGGGGCTCGGCTATCGCATCTTCCTCGTACGGCGTTACCTCGCGATGGACGTGATCCTGCCGTACGTCCTCTGGATCACGCTGCTCGCGGTCGCCACGGACGCATTGCTGAGGCTGTTACGCGCGCGCGGCTTCCGCTGGGCGGAGCCGGAACGCTGATGGCCACCGTATCCGTCCGCAATGTCTGGAAGGAGTACGGCTCGACGGTCGTGCTGGAAAACCTGCGGCTCGAGATCGCCGATCACGAGTTCGTGACGATCATCGGCGCTTCGGGCTGTGGCAAGACGACCTTCCTCAAGATGCTGCTCGGCATGGAGCACCCGACGCGCGGACAGATCCTGATCGACGGCATGCCGATCCGTCCCGAACCCGATCCGGCCCGCGGCGTCGTGTTCCAGCGTTATTCGTCGTTCCCGCACCTGACCGTGCTCGAGAACGTGATGCTCGGGCTCGAGCTACAGCAGTCGAAGCTCATCGGCAGGCTGTTCGGCGCCGCGCGTCGCCGAGCGCGCGAGGCAGCGCTCGCGATGCTCGAGTCGGTGGGACTCGCGCATGCGCGCGACCGTTATCCCGCACAGCTCTCGGGCGGAATGCAGCAGCGCATGTCGATCGCGCAGGCCGTGATCTGCAAGCCGAAGATCCTGCTGCTCGACGAGCCGTTCGGCGCGCTCGATCCCGGCGTCACCCAGGACATGCACGAGCTCATCCTCAAGGTCTGGGCCGAGAACCGCATGACCATCTTCATGGTGTCGCACGACATCAAGGAGAGCTTCATGCTCGGAACGCGGCTGCTGACCTTCGACAAGCTGCGCAACGACCCGCAGGCACCCGAGGCGTACGGCGCGAGCGTGACGTACGACATGCCGCTCAACCGGCGCGCCACGGCGTATCCCGGAATGACGAGCGCCAAGGTCGTAAACCAGTAGGGATCGATCACGGCTGGCGGCGGGGCCCCGCGAACGGGTAGCCTCGCGCAAATGAGTCTCGGTCTATCCGTGCTGATTGGGGGAGCGCTCGCGGCCGTCGCGGGGGTCGTGTTCTGGATTCGAGCGACGCGCGAAAAGCCGGAGCCGCCGGATCCAATCACGTCCACGACCGGTTCGAACCGCACACTCACGGGCGGCAGGCCCGGTGATGCCGCGAGCTTCAATTGGAGCGAGTCGCTGCGTCGATTCGTCGCGTATGCGCTCGATGACGGTCCTCGCGAGGCGCTGAGCAAGTCGCCGAACCCGGATCACGCGCCCGTATTCAAGGCCGTCGCGGACATCCTCGAAAAGATCGAGGCGCGCCCGGAATACATTCCGCGTCGTCCGTCGCTGCTGCCGAAACTGCTCGCGACGGTGAACGATGGCGAGGCGCCCATGCTCGAAATCGCGCGCATCATCGCGCAGGATCCCGCGCTCACGGGCAACCTGTTGCGCATCGCGAACAGCCCCGCGTACCGCGTGAACAGCCTGCCGGTCGAGAGCATCGACCGCGCGGTGACGCTGGTGGGCGTGCAAGGCATCCGCTCGATCATCACGACTGCGTTGCTGCAGCCGGTGATGACCTCGGGTTCAGGGCCCTTCTCCCGGTTTCCCGAACTCGTCTGGGAGCACACGTTGTACGCGTCGGTTGCCGCGGAACACCACGCGAAGCAGATCGAAAAGGCCGAGCCCTTCATCTCGCAGCTCATCGGGCTCCTGTATGGGCTCTCGGCCATCGTCGTGTTCCGCATCGTGCGCGACCAGTTCGCCGCGCATCCGCAGCTGACCCCGGACTCGGCGAGCATTGCCCGCCTGCTCGAAACCTGGGTGGCGCCGACGGCCGGGCGTATCGCCCAGAGCTGGGAGCTGCCGCAACGGGTCCAATACGCGCTCGAAAGCCAGACCCTGGCCGCGGAACTGCAGCTCGAGAACTCACTCGGCCGGTCGCTGAAATTCGGGCGGGTGGCCGGGGCGTTGATCGTCCTGTGCCGTCTCGGCCGGCTGACCGAGCACGAGGCCCGGGCGATCTGCATCACGGGGGAGGGCCCCCGCGCCGAATTGCAGCGCCTCTGGGATCGGCTCGCGCAGGCGTACCTGCGGGGCCCCGCCTGAGCCGATCCGGCACCCGATTCCCAATCCGCGAAACAAATACGTTGTGAGGGTGAGAGAAATTCCGCCCTCGTGACACAAGGTATTCGTGGATCCTGGAACCCTACCGGGATCCGCAGACCGAAAGCTGCGGAACAAGACCCCCGTTTCCGCGCGACCAGAGCCCCGCATTGCGGGGCTCTTTTTTTTTCCGTGCCCGGTAAGCTTTGCGCCCAATCAGGGAGGCACGGTGAACCAGGACATTCAGGGCGGCTGCATGTGCGGCGCGATTCGCTATTCGGCGACAACCAATCCCGCGAACAGCATGATCTGCCACTGCCAGTCATGCCGGCGTTCCGCGGCATCGCCGGTGGTGGCCTGGGTCACGTTCGCGAAGGCGGAATTCCGCTTCACGCGCGGCACCCCGCAGTCGTTCGAATCGTCCCCCAAGGTCCGGCGGTTCTTTTGCGGCGCGTGCGGCTCGCCGCTGGTCTACGAACATGTCGATACGCCGGACTTCGTCGACGTCACGACCTGCAGTCTCGACGCGCCATGGGCATTTCCGCCGACGCATCATTCCTGGCTCAGCGACGACATCGGGTGGGTGAAGTTCGGCGACGGCCTGCCCACGTTCCAGCGCTCGCGTTTTGGCGACCCTTCCTGAATTCGAGACCGCGCGGCTGACGCTGCGCCGGCTCGAGCCCGGCGACGCGCCGTTCCTGCTCCGCTTGCTCAACGAACCCTCGTTCATCGAACACATCGGCGATCGCGGCGTGCGCTCGGTGGAGGACGCCCATCGCTACCTGCGCGAAGGGCCGTTGGCGATGTACGAGCGTTACGGCTTCGGATTGTGGCGCGTCGCGCGCAAGTCCGACGACGAGCCGATCGGCATGTGCGGATTGCTCAAGCGCGAGGCGCTCGCGGACTTCGATCTCGGCTACGCCTATCTACCCGAGCACTGGGGCCGGGGATACGCGCTCGAGGCCGCGCACGGCACGCTGAGCGACGCCGCGCGCCGGTTCGGACTGCGGCGCGCGATCGGGATCGTTTCACCCGGAAATGCCGCCTCGATCCGCCTGCTCGAGAAACTCGGCATGCGTTTCGAGGGCGTTTTTCCGCTGGATTCGAGCGATCCGGAGGTGAAGATCTACGGCTGCGCGCTGGGTCCCGAAGGACCTAGCGGCGCGTGACCTGCTCGCCGACGACGGCGCCGATCTTGCCGCCCTCGTCGACGCGCAGTTCCACGGGCTGATCGAAGCGCAGCTCGCCATCGACCACGCAGGTGCCGCAGACGTGGACCTTGATCGGATCCTTGCGGTCCCAGTTCCAGCCCGAATCGTTGCGCTTCTGCACGTGGATGCCGCCGCGCACGCGCGCGCCATCGCTGAGTTCGATGTCGCCACTGCGTGTGATGAGTTTGCCCGCGACTTCCGCGCCTTCGAGATCCAGTTCACCGTTGACCGACGAGACGTCGCCGCCGACGCGTGAGCGCGCCCGCAGCTTCACTTCGCCGTTGACGGTCGCGGCCGATTCGTTGATGGCCGCGCCCGCGCCCACGCGCAGGGATCCGTTGACCGTGCTCGCCGTGCCCACACGCGCGTCGTCCTCGATCTCGATGCTGCCGTTGACGGTTTTCGCCTTGTCCGCGGTGGCGCCGCGACGGACGCGAACGTTGCCGTTCACGGTGCTGAGCGTCCCATACGACTTGCCGGCTTCGGCCTCGACTGTGCCGTTAACGGCCGTGATGTCGTGGCCATCGCTGCTGTATGCGGCGCTGCAGGCGGACAGGGTGGCAGTGGCGATACAGGCGACGAAGGCGCGGTAAGTGCTGTTCATGAGTGGGCTCCTTTGTGGCTTTTGGACGGGCCACTCGCGAGCCGGGTTGCAATCCGGCCGCATCGGAAAAAAGAAGCCCCGCTCAGGGCGGGGCTCATGGTCGCTTGCTTGCTTGTTTTGTGGAGGAGTGTTGTCGCTCTTCTTGTTCTTGTCCGAGTGCGGTCTTTGTTCAGCCGCTTGGCCGAAGAAGGAGCAAGCCCTGTGCCAGACGATTCCGACGCGGCGGCGCGGCCCGAATGCGGTCTCCGGGGCCCCAATCTCGCAAATTGCGAGTTTGCGCAATATGTCACGTCAGAAATCTCTGGCAAGCTGTCAAAATCCTCGACACATCACGGCCGGTCGGTGCGACATAAGGAATGGCGCGCTACCGGGTTCGGCTTTTCTTTCAACTGCTTACTCGCGAGCCGACGGTTGTAAATGACATCGACAGTCAAAATCGCGCGCCAGCGCCCCCGTTTTCTGGGTTTCACCCTTCTGCTGATGGTGCTCGGCTGCGCCGCGTCGGCGAACACCCCCAGCCAGATTCCGCGCCCGGAAGGGATTCAGCAGGACGTCGATTTCTGGATCCGCGTCTACACCGAGGTCACGACGAACGAGGGATTCCTGCACGATGAACGGAACCTCTCGGTGGTGTACGAAACGATCCAGTTCAGCGCGGGCAGTTCGCCGCGCGAGCGGCAGCGTCTCGTCGACGATCGCCGCGAAAAACACATCGCCACCCTGCGGCGCATCTCGGCGGCGCTCGCGTCGAATGAATCGCGCGAAGCCCTGTCGGCGGACGACAAACGCGTGCTCGCGCTGTGGGGATCGACCGCGAGCACGGTCCTGCTCAACGAGGCGACCAAGCGGATCCGCTTTCAGCTCGGCCAGGCGGATCGCTTCCGCGAAGGACTGATCCGCTCGTCGACCTGGGAAACACACATTGCCGAAACGTTCGCGAACCAGGGATTGCCGCCCGAGCTCGCGGTGTTGCCGCACGTGGAGTCCTCGTTCAACGCCGCGGCGTATTCGAAGGTCGGCGCCGCGGGACTGTGGCAGTTCATGCGCTCGACGGGCCGTCGGTACATGCGCATCGACGAGGCGGTCGACGAGCGACTCGATCCGTACCGTTCGACCGAGGCCGCCGCGCAGCTGCTGGCCTATAACTACCGCGTGCTCGGCAGCTGGCCGCTCGCGCTCACCGCGTACAACCACGGCGCCGCGGGCATGCGGCGCGCCAAGGAAACGGTCGGCACCGACGATTTCGTGAAGATCAACCGCACCTACAGCAGCCGCTCGTTCGGGTTCGCATCGCGCAACTTCTACCCGTCGTTCCTGGCGGCGCTGACCATCGACGAAAATCCGGAGAAGTACTTCGGACAGCTCCAGCGCCGGCCCGAGCAGAAATTCCGCGAGATCAAGATGCCGGCCTACGTGCGGCTCTCGACGCTGGAGCGCACGCTCGGCGTGGATCGCGAGGAGTTGCGCATGCTGAATCCGGGCTGGCGCCCGGCAATCTACAACGGCACGCGGCTCGTGCCGCGCGGCTATCTGCTGCGCCTGCCAGTGACGACGGAGAACTGGACGGCCGAACTACTGAGCTCGCGCCTGCCGGCGAACGAGTTGTACGCGGGGCAGATCACGCCGCGTTCGCACCGCGTGCGCAAGGGCGAGAGTCTCGCGGAAATCGCCGAGCGGTACGGCATGACGGCCGCGAGTCTCGCGAAGCTCAACGGGATCGGCACGAACGCCACGCTGCGCGTGGGGCGCCGGTTGAGCCTGCCCGAGCTGATGCCGCGGCTGCTGAACGGCGGGCCTGCGCAGCTCGCGGCCGTGGAATCGCCGTCGCCCGAGAACGCGACCGCGGCCACGGCGCCGGGCGAGGATTTCTACGTGGTCCGTCGCGGCGATTCGCTGACGGCGATCGCGTCGCGCGTGCGCGTTCCGGAAGCGCAGCTGCTGAAAATGAACCGGCTCAAGGATCCGGACCGACTTTATGAAGGCCAGCGCCTGCGCATCGCCGGCGAGCCGACCGTAGTGACCGCGGCGGCCACCGAGTCCGAGCGCGAGACGCGCGTGGCGGCCATCGATGCGGCGCGCGGCGAAGCACAACGTGAAGGCGCGGTGGTGGAAGTCGTGCGCGAGGAGACGACGCGGCCGCTCGCGAATGGCGAACCGCGGCGCGGACGCGCGCGGTCGGCGGCCACCGAAGCGATGGTCGCGGCAACGACGCCCGATGTCGCGACGTCGGTCGTGCAGGCGGCGGAAGAAGCGCGTGAGCCCGTGTCGGCTTCACAGGCCGAGGCCCTGAGCCCGGCGCTCGGGCCCGTGGGTGTGACGCAGGCGCTCGCGGATTCCATCGACTACCAGGTGCGCGACGACGGTTCGATCCGCGTCGAGGCCACCGAGACACTCGGGCACTACGCGGACTGGCTGCGGCTGCCGACCCAGCGGCTGCGCACTCTGAACAAGCTCAAGGCGAAACAGCCCGTACATCTGGGACAGAAACTCGAGCTCGACTATTCGCGCGTGTCACGCGAGGCGTTCGAGCAGGCGCGGCGCGATTACCACGCGAAGCTGCAGGGCGAGTTCTTCGTGCAGCACCGCATCGCGGGCACCGAGGTCTACATCGTCCGTCGCGGCGACTCGCTTTGGACGATGACGCAGAAGTTCAGCAACCTGCCGATCTGGCTGCTGCGGCAGTACAACCCCGACACGGATCTGTCGGATCTGCGCCCTGGTACGCAGGTCGTGATGCCCCGCGTCGAGATAGCGCCGGGTTAAGACGGTGACTGGCACGGAAAACCCGGGAGAAGCGATTACTCCGCGGATCCTTCTCCCGGGTTTTCCGTGCCAGGCACCGTCTTGGCGAAGGCGCGGAGGCGGGGTTCGTTTCCGAGCTCGACGACGTACTCGGCCAGCGACGTGGTGCCATCGCGCGCCACTTCGGGCACGCGTACCGTGAGCCGCGCGGAATCGCCGAGCTTCGCGATCGTGTTCGCGTCGGCCTTGTAGTACCAGACGGTGCTCCACGGCGTGGGCGGCGAATATGGGTCCGCGCGCAGTCCAGCGGCGTCAGCACCGCGAGTCGGCGCACTGAGCACGAGCGGCATGCCGTCGGCGGCGACGATGGGAGGCTTGGTGCCTTCGACGTATTCGATCGGCACGGCGACCCAGAGGAACAGGTCGCGGGTGCCCATGCGATTCGTCTCGAAGGGCGCGAGGAAGGCGAAGCGCACGGCGGAGTCGCGCGACGCGGTCTCGCGGTACAGTTCGATCGGACGGCCGAGGCGTGCCAGGGTCATGCCTGTCTGCGAGTCGAGCTCCTCGACGACCGGCGAGTCGTTGGGAAGCGCGGCGCAGCCCGACGCTGCGGCGCAGCCGAGCAGGACGAGCGCGTTTCCCCAGTGGCGAAGTCGCGCGGCGATTGTCATATTCACGTTCAGGTCAGCTACTTGTTGCATTGAACACCGCAAGCTGTGACGCGCTCCAGATACCGGGCGCGCCCCCAGTCCTATAATCTAGATTAGTGTAAGTGCTTGTTTTGTAACCAAATGCCAGCTGCAAAAAACCTTCTCGCACTCACCGCCCCCTTGCTCGTCTGCCTGTTCGCAGGCACCGCTTCGGGAGACGCGCTTCCCTATCATGCCCGCGCCATGGCGGCGGTGGGTGTCGAGCTGCCGCTCGCCGACCGCGTGCTGGTCCGCAAGTCCGAGCGCCGCATGTACCTCATGCGCGGCAACGACGTGCTGCGCGCGTATCGCATCGCGCTCGGCCTGAACCCCGGCGGCCACAAGGAACGCGCCGGCGACTTCCGCACGCCCGAGGGCAGCTATCGACTCACGCGCCGCAACGCGCGCAGTGACTACTTCCTGTCCATCCAGGTTTCCTATCCGAACGAGCAGGACACCAAGCGTGCCCGCCGCAATGGCTGGCAGCCGGGTGGAGCGATCATGATCCACGGCCTGCCGAACGATCCCCGTCATGCTCCTGACTACTACGCGACCCAGGACTGGACGGACGGTTGCATTGCCGTGACCAACGCGGACATGGTCGAAATCTGGATGATGACGTCGGACAACGTGCCGATCGACATCCAGCCCTGACGGGACGTCGCCAAACCCAGAATCCCGGGCCAGACGGCCGGAAGACGCGTTGCCCCGCGCCGCGGCGCCCAACGCACTGACCGCCCCTTGTACACTCGCTCCCCCAAACAAGGTGAGCGGGCTCGAGGGACTCTTGGAAACCAGCATCGTCATTCCCGATTTCGTGGACGCGCGCATCGGACCGCGTGGCAGTCTCGAGAACCTGTCCCAGGCCGAAATCGACAAGTTGCTCGATTCGCGGGCAGGTGGCCTCTACCAGCTCTTCCGCAAGTGCGCGCTGGCCGTCCTCAACTCCGGTAGCGAGACCGACAACGCCAAGGAGATCTTCGAACGCTACAGGGACTTCGAGATCGAACTGGTTCGCCAGGCCTGGGGCGTCAAGCTCGAGATCAAGAACGCGCCGGGACAGGCCTTCGTCGACGGCGAGATGATCCGCGGCATGAAGGAGCACGTCTTCGCGGTGCTGCGCGACGTGATCTTCATCTCCAACGAGATCGTCGAAAGCGGCCGGTTCGACCTGCATGACCCGGCTTCGATTTCGAACGCGGTGTTCCACATTCTGCGCAACGCGCGCGTGCTCGACTACAAGTCGAAGCCCAATCTCGTGGTCTGCTGGGGCGGCCATTCGATCGGCGAGGCCGAGTACCAGTACACGAAGAAAGTGGGCTACGAGCTCGGCCTGCGCGGCATGGACGTGTGCACGGGTTGCGGCCCGGGCGCGATGAAGGGCCCGATGAAGGGCGCGACCATCGGTCATGCGAAGCAGCGCATCGTAGGCGGCCGTTACATCGGTCTGACGGAACCGGGAATCATCGCCGCGGAGCCGCCGAATCCCATCGTCAACCAGCTCGTGATCATGCCGGACATCGAAAAGCGCCTCGAAGCCTTCGTGCGCATGGCGCACGGCATCGTGGTGTTCCCGGGCGGCGTGGGCACGGCCGAGGAAATCCTCTACCTGCTCGGGATCCTGCTCGAGCCTGCCAACGCCGCGCAGCCCTTCAAAGTGCTGCTCACCGGGCCGCGCCAGTCGGCCGATTATTTCACGCAGTTTTCCCGCTTCATCGAGGGCACGCTGGGCAAGGCCGCCATGGAAAAGCTGCACGTCATCGTCGGCGATCCGGCCGAGGTCGCGCGCTTCATGGTCACGACGATGGAGCAGGTGCGCGACTACCGCCGCAACAACAACGACTCGTACAACTACAACTGGCTGCTCAAGGTGCCGCCGGCGTTCCAGCGCCATTTCGACGTGACACACGAGTCCATGCGCGCGCTGCGCCTGTACCGCGACCTGCCGGTGCACGAGCTCGCGGCGGACCTGCGCCGCGCGTTCTCCGGCATCGTCACCGGAAACGTCAAGGAAAACGGCGTCCGCGCGATCGAGAAGTTAGGCCCCTACGAGCTCACGGGTGATCCGGCGGTGATGCGGCTGCTCGACGAGCTGCTCCAGGCGTTCGTGGCGCAGCAGCGCATGAAACTTCCTGGCAGCGCTTACAAGCCCTGCTACCGGCTCGTCGCGTAACAATAACCGCATTAAGCGTTAAATCGGCGCACGCGAATGGCGCGCGGCCGCGACATAACGAAAAAATCTCTGCGACCTGGGCCGCATCGTCGGCAATCGGTTCCTCGCTCGTGAATCAGTTCCTGTCGTTTCGGTGCGACTGAAACGTAGGCTTACGTCAACCGAAACGGAGAACCGCATGAGCGCCTCAGACAAGAACAGGGGAAACTCGGCCAACGGCGCGCCGCCACCGGTTGGCACCGACGCCTACGCGGCGTGGCTCGAGCGCATGCAGCGCACGCGCGGCCGGCACGCGGCGATCACCAAGAACCTGTACACCTGGTCTAGCTACAAGCATTGGGCCGACAAGGTGAAGGGTTCCTGGGAAGAAGAGCCGGCGCCGGTCAAGAAGTAACCACGCGAAAAACACCGCGCGGCGAGCGCGGGAGCCGCGGTGCCGTCGGGCGCCGTACTGAAGGGTTGTTAGACGAGTCGGGCGAGCCGTTCTCAGCCGCCCAGGATGAACCGCGCATCGTGTGCGCCGGTTTCGTCGCTTCCTTCGATCACGGCTTCGGGGGCCGGCACCACCTCGGGAGCGGGCTGCTCGGCGAGCGGCGCCGGTTGCTCGAGCAACACACGTTCCGGCTCGAGCCAGGCCAGCAGGCTTTCCCACTGGGCGCGATCTTCCTTGACCACGTAGGGCTTCATCTCGTGGATGCCGACGCCGAGCTCGGCGGCGCGCACGTAGTTCTGCGAATCGCGCACCGTGGCCACGATCGGGATATCGAGCTTTTCCAGGAAGCGCATCAGCGCCTGGAACATCAGCGTGTTCTTGCGCACGCGGTTGGCGATCACGCCGATGCGGTTCTCTGCCCGCTTGATCTTGGCGACCAGCAGCAGGTCCGCGATGCAGCGCGACGCGGCATGGATGTCGATGTCCGACGGCAGCACCGGCACCAGGATCTTGTTCGCGTCGCGCGTGAGCTCGGGCAGCGCGCGCGCCTCGACCGCCGCGGGGCTGTCGACGATGACTTTCTGGCTGCCGTCTGGAATGCGCATCTGCCACGCGCGCGTCGTGCGCGAGTCCTGTTCGAACGTCGCTATGCCGTGAATGTGCGCTTGCGGCGCCTTGCGCTTGCGCAGCCAGCGCGTCGCGGACCCTTGCGGGTCGCGGTCCATGAGAACGGTCGAATCGCCACGCTGCGCGAAATACGCCGCGAGGTTGATCGCGAGCGTCGTCTTTCCGGATCCCCCTTTGGGGTTTAGGACGACGATGCGTTGCATGTTCCGGCGGCGCCCCTTTTGGAAAGACTTGTCAGAATGTGGTTCTGATGTGAACTGCTCGAAAGACTAGCGATGCGATCAAGGTGGCGCAACAAAGCTCCCCGGGCACTGTGACCGCGGACACAGCGACCTCGAGGTCGCGTTCCTACGATGGCTCCCATGGAACGCTTTCTTCTTCTCTGGGACGAGCTCGACGACCTCATGGGCGCGAGCCGATACATGGTGAAGAACACGGCGATGGCGATCTGGAGCAGCGTGCGCAAGCGCTGATCCCGCCCCCGGCGAGACCGGTTCCAGGGCTTGAATTAAAAAGCCCGCGCCCGCACCCTCCGGGCGCCATGAATACCCCCAACACGAAGAACGCGGCCGAAAACCAGGCCAGGGAAACCCTCGGCTTCCAGGCCGAGGTCCGTGAGCTGCTCAAGCTCATGATCCATTCGTTGTACAGCCACCGGGAAATCTTCCTGCGCGAGCTGATCTCCAACGCCTCGGACGCCAACGACAAGTTGCGCTTCGAATCGCTCAGCAGGCCCGAGCTGATGACGGGCGACACGGAGCTCGCCATCTGGATCGAAGTCGACACGGACAAGGGCACGCTTTCCATCCGTGACAACGGCATCGGAATGAGCCGCGAGGAAGCGATCTCGCACCTTGGCACGATCGCGCGCTCGGGCACCGCGGAATTCTTCAAGAAGCTCTCGGGCGATCAGCAGAAGGATTCGCAGCTCATCGGTCAGTTCGGCGTCGGGTTTTACTCGTCGTTCATCGTGGCCGACCGCGTCACCGTGCTGTCGCGCCGCGCCGGGTTGTCGGCCTCCGAGGGCGTGAGTTGGGAATCGGCCGCGGACGGCGAGTTCACCGTCGAGACCATCGAACGTCCGGAGCGTGGCACGACGATAGTTCTGCACCTCAAGGAGGACGCGAAGGAATTTCTCGACGCGTGGCAGTTGCGCTCGCTGGTGCGGCGTTATTCCGACCACATTGCGTTCCCCGTGCGCATGGCCAAGGAGGGTTCGGCGACCCTCGAATACGAGGCCGTCAATCGCGGCACGGCGCTGTGGGCGCGGCCGAAGTCCGAGATCAAGGACGAGGAATACGTCGAGTTCTTCCATGCGCTGTCGCATGGCTCGGGCGACCCGCTCACGTGGTCGCACAACCGCGTGGAAGGCAAACGCGATTACACCAGCCTGATCTACATCCCGGCGGCCGCGCCTTTCGACCTGTGGCAGCGCGACGGCGCGCGCGGGCTCAAGCTCTACGTGCGGCGCGTGTTCATCATGGACGACGCCGAACAGTTCCTGCCGCTCTACCTGCGCTTCGTCAAAGGCGTGCTCGATTCGGCGGACCTGCCGCTCAACGTCTCGCGCGAACTGCTGCAGAAGGACAGCGAAGTCGACGCGATGCGCGGCGCGCTGACTCGGCGCGTGCTCGACATGCTGGCCAAGCTCGCGAAGGACGAGCCCGGGAAGTACAAGACGTTCTGGCGCGAGTTCGGCGCGGTGCTCAAGGAAGGCCTGGCCGAGGATTACGCCAACCGCGACAAGATCCTGCCGCTGCTGCGATTCGCGACCACGAACCAGGAGGGCGACGAGGAGGAAACCTCGCTGGCCGACTATGTGGGCCGAATGCAGACGGGCCAGGACAAGATCTATTACGTGGTGGGTGAAAACCTCGCCGCGGCGCGCAGCCATCCTGCGATCGAAGCGCTGCGCGCGCACAACGTCGAGGTGCTGTTGTTGGGCCGGCGCATCGACGCCTGGGTCATGGACCATCTGCGCGATTTCGAAGGCAAGCAGTTCAAGGACGCGACGCGTGGCGATCTCGAGCTCGGCAGCCTCGCGAGCGCCGACGAGAAGAAGAAGGCCGAGGAACTGGTCAAGGAGAGCGAGCCGCTGCTCAAGCGCGTCAAGGATTCGCTCGGAGATCGCGTCTCGGAAGTGCGCGTCAGCACGCGCCTCAAGGATTCGGCGGCGGTGCTGGTCGCGGGTGAGCACGATCTCTCCGCGCCGCTGCGGCGCGCGCTCGAGGCCGCCGGACAGAAGGCGCCCGAGGCCAAACCCGTTCTCGAGCTCAACGTCGAGCACCACGTGGTGAAGTATCTCGAACAACGCAATGAAGCTCGGGATTTCGACGAGCTCGCGCTCGTGTTATACGAGCAGGCGTTGCTCGCCGAGGGGGCGCAATTGCCCGATCCCGGCGCATTCGTGAAGAGACTGAATCAACTGTGGACGCGACTTGAGTAACGACGAGCTGCTGCGACCGACGCTCTCGGAGTACCGCCAGGCCCCGGCGCTCTACAACTCGACCGGATTCGCGGTTTCGGCATTCTTCGGCGGTCCCGTGGGCGCGGTCCTGTTCGGCCTCTTCAACAGCCGGAAGCTTTCACGGCTGCCCGCCGACCTGCCGGTTTTCGTCGCACTCGGCGCAGCGGCGTTCCTGGTGATCTATCTTTTCGATGGATCAGGCGTGCTGGCCGCGCTCGGCGATGCGCTGGGGACGGAGCCGCCGCGCACCATCCAGATCGCGCTCCGGGCGCTCGCGCTCGGCTGCTTCGGCGCGATCTATTTCCTGCAGCGCAATTACTACCGCGCGGGACAGGTGAGCGGTGCGAAGCCGCTGCCGGCGTGGATCCCGGGCATCATCGCCGTGGTGCTCGGAACCGTTGCGAATATCGCATTCGTCCGCTGGATTCTCGCGCATCATTGAGGCCATGAGCGATCCCGACTCCCAGGGCGGCGGACCTTCGACGGCCGCCATGTATGCCGAACAGGCGTTCTATTTCCTCGAGCGCCGCCGCATCGCCGACGCGCGCCGTGTTCTCGCGGAAGGTCTCGCCAGGTATCCGCAGGATCCCGACCTGCTGTTTCACAGCGCGCAGGCCGACTGGTTCGCCGAAGACGCGAAGCGCGCCGAGGAAACCGTTCGCCAGGTGCTGGTGGTGGCGCCCGACCACGCGCCGGCCCGCCAGCTGCTCGCCGCGCTGCTCATCGAGCGCAACGAATACGCCGACGCGGAGCTGCTGCTCATCGGGCTGCTGCGCGAATATCCCGAGAGTGCGGATCTCTACGGTCGTTATGCGCGGCTCATGCTGCGCACGCTGCACCTCGACAAGGCGGAAAAGCTCGCGCGGGAAGGGCTGCGCTACGATCCCGAAAACGACGAATGCCTGCTCGCCGCCGCGCTGTGCGACACCGCGCGCGGCGGTCGACAGAGCGAGGCGCTCGCCAAACTGCTGACGGCCCACCCGGAATCGCTGAGCACGGTGCACGCGCTCGTGGTCGCGCTGGTCGACGGCGGCCGCATCGACGAGGCGCACCGCCTCGCGCAGGGTGCGATGCGCGCGGATCCGGCCAATGAAAACCTCGTCACGCTGGTGCGCGAGCTGCGCATCCAGAATCACTGGACGATGAAACCCTTGTGGCCGCTGCAGCGCTGGGGCTGGGGCGCATCGATCGCGATGTGGATAGGCGGCATCGTGTTGATCCGCGCTCTCGCGAAGTCGGCGCCGGAGCTCGCCACGCCCGTCGCGATCGTCTGGCTGACCTACGCCGTCTACAGCTGGGTCTGGCCCCCACTCATCCGGCGCTTCCTGTGAACGACACTCCGCGCACATTGGCCGAGCTCGAGGCGAAACTCCTCGGCGATCCCTTCGACACGGCGACCCGCCTCGAATACGCGCGCGCGCTGCTCGCGGCGGCGCGCCCAGCCGACGCGCTCGCGCAATACGACCTCGCACGCAAACACGGCGATGCGCCGTCGCTCGAGGAATTCGAGCGGTTGCGCGCACCGCCGCCGCGTGAGCCCGTCAAACTATCCATCGTCGCGGGCGGCGTCCCGGATTCGCGCGGCGCCGAGGTCGTTTCCATCGCGCGCCCGGTCGCCGAGAAGGACAAGACCCGCTTCATGCACATCGCCGGCATGGAGGACCTCAAGAAGTCGATCCGGCTGCAGATCATCGAGCCCTTCCTGAACCCGGGACTGTTCGCGAAGTTCCGCAAGAAGGCGGGCGGAGGCATCCTGCTCTACGGACCGCCGGGTTGCGGCAAGACGATGCTGGCGCGCGCGGTCGCGAACGAATGCAACGCGAGCTTCCTCGCCATCGGCATCGCCGAGATCCTGTCGATGTGGCAGGGCGAGAGCGAGCGCAATCTCGCGCTGATGTTCGAGAAGGCGCGGTCGCAGAAGCCCTGCGTGATGTTCTTCGACGAGCTCGATGCGCTCGCTTTCGCGCGCTCGAAGGCGAGCTCCGACGTCAGCCGCAAGATCGTCAATGAATTCCTCTCGCAGCTCGACGGCTTCGACAACCAGAACGACCAGGTGCTGATCCTCGCCGCGACCAACATGCCCTGGGACGTGGACCCCGCGATGAAACGGCCGGGCCGGTTCGCGCGGCAGGTGTTCGTGCCGCCGCCGGACGCGCCGGCGCGTGCGCGCATCATCGAGCTCGCGCTCGAAAGCGTGCCGCACGGAGCCATCGACGTGGGTGCGATCGCCAAAGTCACCGAACAGTATTCCGGAGCCGACGTGGACGCCCTCGTCGAGCGCGCCAAGGAGTACGTGCTCACCGAATATCTCGAGACGCGGCGCGAGCGCGAGATCATGCAGGACGACCTCGTGCGCGCGGCCGCGGAGCTGGTGCCGACCACTCAGGATTGGCTGCGTACCGCGCGGAATCTCGTCAAATACGCCGGTGGCGACGACAGCTACCGCGATCTCGAAAAGTACCTCAAGGCCAACAAGCTCCTATAATCCCGGCCCTCACACTCGATGGGAGGTCCTCGCGATGAGAGCGAAGTCACTGGCGTTTGCGTCGATCGCTTGCCTGCTCGTGGCCTGTTCGCAGCGCGAGAAACCCGCCGCGCCTGCCACCGAAAATGCGGCGCCGTCGGCGACATCCACATCCGCCGATCAACCGACCTCAGGAGCCGAACACATGGCATTGCAGAAAATCGAACTCGCCCCCGGCACGGGCGCCGAGATCAAGTCCGGACAGAACGCGCTGGTCCATTACACGGGCTGGCTCTACGACGCCGCGGCGCCCGAGAACAAGGGCAAGAAGTTCGACAGCTCGCTGGATCGAAACCAGCCGTTCGAGTTTCCGGTCGGCGGCGGCTTCGTCATCCCTGGATGGGATGAGGGCGTGGTGGGCATGAAGGTCGGCGGCAAGCGCCGCCTCGTCATTCCGCCGGAGATGGGATACGGCGCGGCCGGAGCGGGCGGCGGACTCATCCCGGGCGGCGCCACGCTGGTGTTCGACGTCGAGCTCGTGGAGATCCGCTGATGCGGCGTGCGGCCGCCGCGCTGGCCCTCACTACCGTGTTGGCCGCCGTGTCGGCGCCCGCGGCGACCCTGGTGCACGCGGGCCGCGTGATCGACGGTGTGTCCGATACCGTGCGGACCAACCAGACGGTGGTGGTGGAGAAGGGACGCATCACCGCGATCGAACCCGGCTTTCGGCAGCCGGCCGCGGGCGATCGCGTCATCGATCTCCGCCAGGGCACACTCTTGCCTGGCTGGTTCGACATGCACGTGCACATCACGGGCGAATACAGCCGCACGTCCGAGATCGACAGCTACAAGAAGAACGAGGGTGACGTCGTCGTCGACGGCGTCGTCTACGCGAAGCGCACGCTCGAAGCAGGGTTCACGACGGTGCGCGACCTCGGCGATTCGTATCGCGCGGCCTTATCGCTGCGCAACGCGATCAACGCCGGCAAGGTGCCGGGTCCGCGCATCGTCGCGGCGGGCAAGGCCATCGCGAGCACGGGCGGACACGCCGACCCCACGAATGGCTGGGCGCGCAAGTTTCCCGCCGACCCCGGCCCCGATGACGGCGTGATCAACGGCGTCGAGGACGCGCGCAAGGCGGTGCGCCAGCGTTACAAGGACGGCTCGGACACGATAAAGATCACCGCGACGGGCGGCGTGTTGTCGATCGCGAAGAACGGCCTCAATCCGCAGATGACGGAGGAGGAGATCCGCGCGGTCGTCTCGACGGCGCGCGATTACGGCTTCAGGGTCGCCGCGCACGGTCATGGCACCGAGGGCATCAAGCGCGCGATCCGCGGCGGCGTGGATTCGATCGAACACGGCACGTTCATGGACGACGAGGGCATGAAGCTCATGAAGGAACGCGGGACTTACTACGTCCCGACGATCTCGGCGGGCCGCTGGGTCTACGAACAGGCGCAGGATCCAAACTACTTCCCGCCCGTCGTGCGTCCCAAGGCCCTGCAGGTGGGGCCGCAGATTCAGGGGACCTTCGCCAGGGCGTACAAGGCCGGCGTGAAGATCATGTTCGGCACCGATACCGGCGTCGGCAAACACGGCGACAACGCGCGCGAGTTCTCCCTCATGGTCGAAAGCGGCATGCCCGCGATGGAAGCCATCCGCGCCGCGACCTCGGTCCCGGCGAAGTTCCTGGACCTCTTCGATCAGACGGGCAGCATCGAGGTCGGCAAGCTCGGCGAGCTCGTCGGCGTACCGGGCGATCCGCTCACCGACATCAAGGTCACGGAGCGCGTGGTGTTCGTCATGAAGGACGACACCGTCTACAAGGCGCCGTGATGCGCACCGAAGTCCTGACGCTCGCCGGACCGACGGGCGCGCTGGAGACCCGGCTCGAATACAAGGACGCCGAGGGTGCTCCCGCGGCCTTCGGCGTGGTTTGCCACCCGCATCCGCAGTTCGGCGGCACCATGGACAACAAGGTCACGCACGTGCTCGCACGCGCGATGATCGAATGTGGTGCACCGGCCTTCCGTTTCAATTTCCGCAGTGTCGGCGCCAGCGGCGGCGCGTTCGACAACGGGCGCGGCGAGGTCGACGACCTCGCGGCCGTGGTCGCGGAAGGTCGCCGGCGATACCCGACCGCCGCGTTGTGGTTAGGCGGGTTCTCGTTCGGCGCGTTCGTCGCGTTGCGCGGCGCGGAGCGCCTCGCGCCCGCCAAGCTCGTGGCCGTGGCGCCGCCCGTGGCGCGTTTCGAACTCGGCAACGTGGCGCATCCCGATTGCGACTGGATGCTCGTGCAGGGCGATGCAGACGACGTCGTGCCGCCCGATGCGGTGCTGTCGTGGGCCGCGGAACAGCCACACAAGCCCCGGCTGCACGTGCTGGCCGGCGCCGGGCATTACTTCCACGGCCGGCTGCACGACCTCAAGCCACTCGTCCTCGACTTTCTCCGGTCCTGAAAACACAAAGAGCCCATGCATCGCGAGATGCAGGGCTCTCTGGTCGTTTCGCGCATCGTGGCACGCGCGAAACGAGGCGCTATGCCGTCATTTAATTGACGAGCGCCTTGAGGCTCTTCAGCGGCAGGACGCGAACCTTCTTGGAGGCCGGCTTCGCCTTGAAAACCATCTTTTCCTTCGTGAAGGGGTTGATGCCTTCGCGAGCCTTCGTCGCGGGCTTCTTCACGACCTTCATCTTGAGCAGGCCGGGCAGCGTGAACAGACCGGGTCCGCGCAGGCTCTTCTTGATGATGCCGTTGAGTGACTCGAATACCGCGGCCACTTGCTTGC
>JAEZCN010000219.1 GCA_023433515.1 Pseudomonadota bacterium | reverse complement strand
TGTCCTTGAGCCAGGGCACCAGGAACGAGGTGTCGAGGCCGCCGGAATAGGCGAGGACGATGGGTTTCTGATCGGCATTCATTTTTATTCAGACTCCGAAACTATTACGCAGATGCTCGAGCACCCGGACCTGGGCGCGGGCATCGGCCGTCGCGATGAAAATCGTGTCGTCGCCGGACACGGTGCCGGCGACTTCTTCCCAGCCCGCCTTGTCGATGGCCGCGGCCACGGTGCCGGCGGATCCGATCGTGGTCTTGACCACGGTGATCGACGGTCCCGCGGTGCGTACTTCGAGCACGAAATGCGCGATGGTGCTGAAATTGTCCTGGGTTCTCGCGGAGAGTTCCGCACTGTCGGGCAACACGTAGCCGTCGCTGGCCTTGAGCACGCCGAGCTCGCGCAGGTCGCGGCTGACCGACGATTGCGTGACGGCATGCCCTTCGCGCTTGAGCAACTTCACGAGCTCGTGCTGGCGGCGCACTGGAGAGTGGCGCAGCAGCCGCACGATGGCGCTGCGGCGCGCCTCGCGATGATGATCGGTGAGCATTGGGTACGCCCCGTGAATAAAGAGCGAGCATGGTGCATAAAAATGCATCAGCCGTCAATGACAATGTGGCCCTTTCGGGAGGTGCTTTCGTCCAGGGCGGGAAGGGATCACAGGTCGGGTGGCAGTGGATGCGCGGCGCCCGAGCCCACCACCGTCGTCCATTCGCGCACCACCCACTTCGTGACCAGGCCGCCCGTGACGTATGGGTCTTCCTTCGCGAACTGCTCGACCACCGCGGGCGAGGGCGCCGAAAAGAACAGCGCCGCACCGTCCACCGGATTGGCGAATGCGCCGGCGAGCTGGAGTTCGCCGCGCTCGACCGCGGCCCGGGCATGACCGATGTGAGCGCCGCGAAACTGGGGTCGGCGCTCGAGCACGTCGGGCACGTACGTATAGAAAAGAAGATAGTGCATGGCGCCTCCGGGCCCGTCAGGGCGCGCATGATATTTCAGGTCTATGCTGGGCGCGTGCGTATTCACTTCCCGCTGGCGCTCGCGATCGTCATGTTTCTCGGTGCTGCGGCGCACCCGGCGACCGTACCCGCGCTGCGTGACGGCGACATCATTTTCCAGACCTCCCGCTCGTCGCAGAGCGTCGCGATCCAGCGCGCGACCCATTCGCCCTGGAGCCACATGGGCGTGATCATCCACCGGGATGGCAAGCCCTACGTGTTCGAAGCCATCGCGACCGTACGGTACACCCCGCTCGATAAATGGATCGCGCGCGGCCAGGAAGGACACTTCGTCGTGAAGCGGGTCGCGGGTGGATTGACGAAGGAACAGGCCGGGAAACTGCGCCGCGAAGCGGGCGACTACGCAGGCAAACCCTACGACCTGTATTTCGAATGGTCGAACGAGCGGATCTACTGTTCCGAGCTCGTCTGGAAGATGTACAAGCGCGCGCTCGGCGTGGAGCTCGGCGCGCGCCAGAAGTTGCGGGAATTCGATCTCACTGACAAAGCGGTGCGCGCCAAGATGCGTGAGCGTTACGGTAGTTCGGTGCCGCTCGCCGAACCGGTAATTTCGCCCGCGGCCATGTTTTCGGCGTCAGGACTGGAGACGGTCAAGTAGCGCAGGGGGAGGGCATGAACCATCCGATTTCGAGTGTCCCGATCGCGAAGGCCCTTTTCTCGAAGGCGACGATGAGCGCAATCGCGCTGGGCCTGCTCGCCGCGGCCGCGGGCGCATCCGATGCAAAACGTACGAAATACGTGCCGCCCGACGGCTTTGGCGGACACAAATGGGGAGAACTGCGCACCTCGTTCGCGAGGCTGCCGGAAGAGCCGGTTGGCGTCGGCGCCGCATTCATTCGCCAACAGGAACAGAAGCAGTATTTCCGCTGCGGAGCGCCGCGTTATCTCGGCCCGCGGATGAACGGCCCCTACGATTCATGTAACTGGCAGAACACGCTCGATCGCCTGCAGCGGAACTACTACGGCGGCGGGTTTTACATCCTGTCGGAGTTCGTGATTCCCGACCAGGGATTCCAATGGGGCGAGAGCGATGATGCGGTGGTCATCCACCCCGTCGTGTACCAGTACTGCGCGACCTGGCATGGCTCGCTCAAGAAGAAGGAACCGCCGCCCGATTTCGATCGGCTCAACAAGCTTTGCGGCGTGCGTCTGGAGTTCATGAGCGAGACACGCGAGGAACTGGCCAAACTACCGGCCGACCACGTCACCGTGTACGACCGCGTGTTGAACAAGCTCATCGGGAAATACGGCCCGCCCGCGCACTTCTCCAGACGCGGCCAGGTGATCATCGACACCGACGATGGTCCGAGCGTCGGAATCTCGAAGCGCAGGTTTTCGATCTGGCGCTGGTGCCCGGCGAATTTCAACGCGTTCACCATCGACTGCAAGGCCACGGTCACGCTGACGATCGATCCCGACACCGGCGAGGGAATCGTGCTCTATTCCACCAACCTGGTCTGGGAGTATGCCTTCGCGCGCCAGAACAATGGATTCAGGGGCGACTGGATGTTCAGGCTGCTGCACGCGCCCAAGTAATCAGCGTGCGTGCCGGAAAGTCAGGTTGTAGCGATAAGGTCCGGTGACCGGGTGGATGCCCGGCTTGAGCGGGCGCACGGCGTGGTACGCGAGGCGCGCCGGCCCGCCCCATACCAGTACGTCGCCATCGGTCAGCGCGAGGTTGCGTCCCCTGCCGCCACGAGTGAGACCATAAAACGCAAAATTCGCCGGCAGGCCGAGTGAAACGGAAACGATGGGCTGCGTGAAGTTCTGTTCGTCCGCATCGCGGTGCGCGGTGAGGCGCGCACCGGCCGCGTAGCGATTGACGAGGCACGCGTCCGGAACGAAATCCGGAAAGCCGCAACCCGCGGCCGCCGCGAGGGCGAGTCGCTGGAATTCCGCGGGCATCGCGGGCCAGTCGCGCCCGGTCTGCGGATCGCGCGAGCTGTAGCGATAGCCGCGGCGATCGCTGACCCAGCCGAGCGGGCCGCAGTTTGTCATCGCGACGGACATCGTTTGCCCACCCGGTGTAACCAGGTGGCGGAACGGCGCGGCGCTCGCGATTTCGTCGATGAGCGGTATCAACTTCTCACTGTCCGCGAAACCGCGCAGCCACGTGATGCCGTCGTCGAGACGGATCGCGTCCGCCGCGGCGGAGTTGGCGAATGGCAGCAGCAGCGTGTTCATTTCTCGATGGTGAAGACGAGATCGGCGGCGCGTTCCTTGCCCGCTTCGGTCTTGACGGTCCAGTGATCGTCGAGCGTGTATCTCATCTTGATCGTGTTGATCGATTCTGTCAGCGAGATCCCATAGCTGAGGTACAGGCGCGGCGAAAGGTATTTGCCCAGTACCAGCGACGTGCCGATCTGTTCGTTCGACATGTCGAAATCCGACTCCACGCTGATGTCGGGAAGTCCGAGCTTGCTGCCGAGCTCGGAAGCCAGCAACGCGGCGGCCTGGCCCGCGACCTCCGCGCCCGCGGTCGGAGCTCCACCGGGGCGGTTCGCGTTCTGCGCGCTCTGCAGCGAACCGCCGGCGAGGATCAGCGAGACGATCTGCGACTGTGGGATCGACGGTTCGGAGAAGAACGAAAGTCGCGGCTCACGCAGCGATCCGCGCACGTTGACGCCGGCCTTCACGTCTGGAAATTCCTTCACCGCGCGGATGTCCACGGCCGGATCCGCGAGCAATCCGCCGCTGAAGATCAGCCGGCCGCGCTCGATGTCGAGCTTGCGCGCGAGCGCTGTGTACTGGCCGTCCTTCACCTGGAGCTCGCCCGTGGCGCGAGTCGGCTCGCCGGGCAGCGTGCGTTCGGTCAGGCTGCCGGTGAGATGACCCGTCAGGCCGTACGTGTCGATCTTCACGTTGTCGCCGAGCGTCATCGTGATCTCGCTCGTCACGCGGAACGGATCGTCGGCGACTTGCTGCGTCTCGCCGACGATCACCTCGTCCGCGGAGGGCAACACCGCGTTGGTGAGATCCGCCGGTTCGATCCGCGCCATCGGTAGTTTGACCTCGCCCTTCACGAGGATGTCGCGGCCCGAGATGTGGAAGTCGAGGTCGGGCGAGGCGTCGATGCGCGCCTCGGGCACGTCGACCAGCCGCAGGTCCTTGCCGTCGAGCTGGATGTCGCCATACGGCAGGCCCTCGCGCCACTCTATCTTTCCCGAACTCGCGAGCTTTCCCGCGCCGGCGCTCGCGGTGGAGGTGAACTCCAGGTTGTTGGACACGATGCGTGCTTCCATCTCGAGCTGCCGCAGCGCGAGATTGAGCTGGTACAGGTCGAGTTCCGCGCGGCTGAGCTTGACGATGCCGCTCGCGCTCGGACGCCCGAGTGTTCCCGCGAACGAGAGGTCGACGTCGAAATGGCCGCTGACGCGATCGATTTCCGGCACGTACAGCGTGATGAACCCCAGCGTTCCGGTCGCCATCTGCAGCTGCCCGCGCATGGGCCAATCGGCCATGTCGGCCGCACTGCGTTCGGCGCGCAGCCGCCCGACGATGAGCCCGCGTGCCGCGGCGTCGAGCCGCAGATCGGCCCTCATGTGATCCGGCCGCCCGTCGAGTGTGAATACGCCGGAACCGAAGTGGATGATGTCGGTGCGGCCGCTCGCGAGCCGATGCTTGATGGCCGCGTCGACCAGATCGACGCGCGCCTCGCCGATGAACGGCGCGCCGCCGGTGCTGCTCGCGCTCGCGGTGGCGTTGACGGTTCCCTGGTATTCGACCTTGGGCGTCAGTCCCGCCGTGAGCGTGCTGATCGGCAGGTTGAGCGCGTCCGCGCGCGCGCTCCATCCGGACGGGCTCCAGTCCCCTTCGCCGCACAGGCGCGCCACCTTGCCATGCAGGCACAGCGGATCGACCTTGAACGAGTTCGCGCTCACCACGACCGGGGCGGGCGCATCGAGCTGCAGGTTGAGGTTGGCGTCGTCGTCGATGATCAGATTGTCGATCGCGCCTTTCCACGCGGAGTCTTCGAACTTCCCCTTGCCGCGCAGGTGGGCGGTGGTCTTTCCGGCGAAGGCGTCCATGCGAACGGAGTGATCCGCCGCGGTCCCCTCCATGAGCAGGTTGAACTTCGAGAGCTCGCGCTCGCCGAACGCGAAGCGCGAAATCGCGATATCGGCGTGCGATGCGTTCTGTCCGCGCCAGTCCACGTCCACGTTCGCGGATAGTTTGTCGATCTTGAGCTCGCCGTGTTCGACACCCGATCCCTGCGCTGTGAGCTTCACCACCGGAGCTTCCGCGGTTCCGATCACGAAACCGCTGGCGTTCAGACGGCCGCGCGCGCCCTCCGCGATCAGGCCGAGATCGTCCGCGTCGAGCGTGAAGGTGAGATCGAGCGCCCGCTTCGCGCCCACGTTTCCGTCGAGCACCAGCCGCGTGCTGCCCGCGCGCATCTGCAGGTTGTCGAAGGTCCAGTCTTGCCCACGTTCGAGCAGTATGCGGCCGCCGCCCGATGCCGGGTTGTTGCGCAGCGTGCCATGGAGGTCGGCGACGGCGATGTCGAGCACTTCATCGGCGTTGAAAGGCTTGCCGCGCGCGCGGAGCTTGAAGTCGAGCGCGCCGCGAAAACCCGGTCGCAGCCCGGACGGATCGAACGCGGTGACGTCACCCTCGAGCGTCCAGCTTTCCTCGGGCGCCCAGCGCGCCTCGCCAACGAGTCTCGCACTGCCGCCGAATGCGCCGAGGCCGAGGTCCGCGATCCGCAGGTGATCCTTGTCGAGCGCGCCGCGCAACGCGACGCTCATGGGCGAGAGCCGTGGCACGAAGAGCTCGCCATTCGCGGTGATCGCGTACGGCCAGACTCCTTCGAGCCGGTATTTGCCCACGGGGCTGCCGAACAACTGTGGCGTCTGTGCCGTGAACCGAGCGGCCAGCGGCCAGCGCAGTCCGCTCCAGTCTCCGTGCAGCACCAGCTTCGGGCCGCCGTCGACCGCTTCGATCGTGCCCTTGCCCGTCACCGTGCTGCCCGTCGCGCGATGGATCGCCGAGTAGTGAGTCGCGTTGACGACCTTGTCCTCGTAATTTCCTTCGAACACGACGTCGAATGGGCCCACGCCAAGTCCGGGGACCGTGAGAGGACCGCGCGCGCGGAACGCGTTCATCTCGCCGCCGACGTCGAGCCTGCCGCTGACGATGCCGAGCGCGCCGCCAGCGCCGAATGCACGCAGGTCGAAGTTATGCACGTCGGCGACGCCATTCCAGTGGAACGCCGTCGAGAGTTCGAGCAGCTCGCCTGCGAGATCGGCGCGGAAGGGCGCCTGCAGCTTGCCGGTGAGCGGGAGCCTGTGGAGGTCGCCGTCGAAGCTCATGTCGGCGCGCCACTCCGGCTGGCCTTCGATGATCATGCGCGTGGTCGCCTCGCCGCTCAGCTGCATCGGATCGGCCGCGCGCAGCTCCCCGAGAGCGCGCGCGTGCAGCACGCCGTAGACGATGTTGCCGTCGAAGACGCGGATGTACTTGTGCGCGACGATGCCGGCGCCGCTGACGTCTTCGAAATCGACGCGGCGCCCGTTGGTCGCCACGATCACGAGTAGCTTGGCCTCCGCGCGCTCCGCGCCGATGCTGAGCAACCGCGGCATGAACTTCGGCGGGATCTGCGGCCGGTCGCGCTTCGGCTTGACGTCCACCTGAACGAGATCCGCGTACGCACGGCGCACGGAAATGCGTCCGACGAGCAGCGGCCAGAAATTCACGCGCGCCCTGCCGCCCTCGACACGCACATGGGTGACTTCGTGATCGACGTCGACGGCGCGCGCGCTGAACCCGCCGGCGATCGTGCCCTGCACGTCTTCTATCTTGAGCGTGACCTTGCCCATCTTCTCGGGCAGGCGGTTCACCGCGAACTGCAGGCCGGCTTCGGTATAGATCACCCAGGCGAGCAGCAGGACCAGGCACAGGACGATCGATCCGAGTGCGAGCGCGGCGATCTTGAGTACGCGCTTGATCACAACTTGGGCGAGAAGTTGAGGTGCAGGCGCGGGCCCGGCCGGCTGGTCGAACCCGGCGGAGTAGTCAGGCCCTGTGCCACGTCGATGCCCACGGACACGATCGGCAGTCGCATGCGCACTCCGACGCCGACCGAATACATGAGCGGATCGCCGAACCTGTCGAACGCATTGCCGACGTCGCCGAACACCGCGACCGACAGGTTCCTCCACGGGAGGTCGCGGATCAGCTCGACCGAGCCGGTGACCAGGTGTTTGCCGCCGACTTTCTGGTAGGTCGTTTCACCGTTCGCGTCGACTACGGGCTCCACCGGCGAGAGGTCCTTGAAGCCGTAGCCGCGCACGCTGCGGTCGCCGCCCGCGAAGAAGCGCTGCGACGGCGCGAGATCGCTCGATTGCGAAACGGCGGTGGCGCCCAGCTCCGCGCGCAGCAGCACGTGCCATTTAGGCGCGATGTCGAACACGCGTTCGCCCTGCAGCCGCACCTGGAGGAAGTCGGAGTCGGATCCGAGGTTCTGCGTCGAACCGCGCAACTCGCCGTACAACGCGCGGCTCAAGAGCGCCTCGCCGAGATAGCCGCGCGGGACCAGCGAAAAGCTGATGCCCGGAATCAGCAGCGTCTGGTGATCGCGCTCGCCCGAGGCGATGAACTCGGACCGGGTGTCCAGCAGCTCGACGTACGTGACGCGCTGCCAGTAGTTCGAGAACCACGGTCCGCGCACGTGCGTCACGCTGGGCGTGAAGTTGATCGTCTGGTCGTCGATGTCGCCGAGCCGTTCGTGCTCGCCGCTCAACTGCAGCGTGAATTTCTCGATGGCCGGATCGCCGATCGGGACGATGTAGCGCGCGTCGATCGACTGGGAGATGGATGCGGCTCGGACTTCGGTGCGGAAGCGGTGCCCGCGACGATTCACGCGCCGGTCTTCCCACGCCGCGGTGCCGCGCACCTGCGTATCGGTGCCGTAACCCACACCGAACTGGTACCGGCGCCGGCGATTGGGTTGGGCGTTGATGTTGACCGGCACGCGCAGGTCGTCGCGGTCGCGATCGCCGGGCAATACCTCGACGGTGGAGAAATACTGGCTGTCGTCGAGCGCGAATTGCGTGCGCAGCAGTTCGGTGGCGTTGAACGGATCGTCTTCCCCGTATCTCAGGTAGCGGCGCACCAGCGCGTCGTCGATCGTGTCCTGCGTGATCGTCGTTTCGCCGAACCGGTAACGCTGGCCGCTTTCGAGCGCGATCTCGATCTCGGCGGAATACGTGCGCGGATCGACGCGCATCTCGTTGCGGGACATGCGCGCATCGAGAAAGCCGTAGTTGGTCGCGGCGCGCAGCAGCGAGCCCTTGAGCGAATCGTACTTCGCGTGGTCGAGCCGATCGCCTACGCGGATCGGCAACTGGCCGGTGATGCCGGTGAAGATGGGATCGTCCGCGCCCGGGCCGGTCACGCGCACGTCGACCTTGACGACTTCGACCGGCTTGCCCGGAACGATCGTGATGTCGACGTGATAATCCTGCTCGTTGCGATTGCCTTCGTGCCGGACGGTCGAAGTGACGACGGGCTCGTAGAAACCGAAGGGGCGCAACGCGTTGCGGACTTCGCGCTCGACACGTTCCTGCAGCCGCTCGACGAACTCGGGAGACAGGTCGTCGGAATCCTTGTGCCGCTCGAGCGAGAGGTGGGCGAGCACGTTCGCCCGCACGTCGTCCGCGACGCCCTGCACTTCGACCTCGATCCCCGCGTGGGCGGGCGAGGCGACGTGCGCGACGCAGAGTGCGAGGAGCGTGAGCGCGGCAAGGCGCCTGCAAGGTTTGATCTGCAACGTCGGCATGACACCGCTTTGGGCGGGAATGGCTGGAATTCTAATGAGAGTCGGCCGCGCGCGCGCGGGTTCCGGCCGCATTTTCCCGCCGCTTCAGCGGCGCTCGGATGTGGCGTTCAGCGAATGTTCAGTTACACCGGATAACGCGCCATCCGCATCGAAGCGCCGCTCCACGAGCGCGACGGCGCCGTCGTTGCCGTTGGTGAGAATGGTCGAGCAGCGCGTACCGTAAGTGGGATCCAGCACGAACGGAGCGGAAAGCTTTCGGGCCCACTCCGGCGCAAGTTCGGATTCCGGCAGCGTCGCGGGGTCCGCGACCTCGCGGTCCGCGAGCATCGCGAACAACCCCTCGAACAAGGCAGTCGGTTGCGGCGTCTCCTTCAGCAACTGCGCGAGGCGCGTCTTCACCCGCAGCAGTTTGGGCCACGGGGTATCGAGGAATTCGTTGGACAGTCCGTAAATGCCCGGCGGAAGCGGGCGCGCGAACTGGTCGGCGCGGTTCGACGCGTACCAGAGCGATTCTTCGTCCGCGAGCAGCAGGTTGAATCCCGCATACCCTGGAGCATCGGTTTCGAGCGCCTGCAGGTATTCCCGCGCAGTCCCTTGCTGCGCGAGAAAGCCCGGTATCAGCCCGCCGCGCGATGGGGCGCTGCGCCTGCGCCGCCCGAACTCGCGGAAGTTGGTGACACTGCCGAAGCGGGCGCGGGCATCGACCGCCAGCCAGGTCCCGTTTGCCTGCAGGTCGCGGCCCGCGACGATGCCGGCCGCGTCGTTCCAGGGGACGAGCGGCGCGGTCGCGCGGGTGTGATATTCGTCGCGATTCGCGGCGACCACGAGACGGTAGGCCGGGTGGCAGCGCCACGCCACGACTAACAAACACATGGCAGAGGTCAGCCGCCCGGCTTGCGCGCGGGCGAGTGGTACCAGCGGTCGATCAGGCGCGTCGAGATCGCGCCCGCCGGCGGCAGGCCCGGCGTGCCGGAAGCGAGGTCCGCGCGCGTGAACCAGCGGGCGTCTTCGAGTTCACCATCGTGCAGCGTTATGTCGTGAGTGCGGGCCACTGCCCGGAAGCCGAGCATGAGTGAGGACGGGAACGGCCACGGCTGGGACGCCTCGTATTCGACGTCGCCCACGAGCACGCCGGTTTCCTCCGCGACTTCCCGCATCACGGCATCTTCGAGGCTCTCACCCGGCTCGACGAAGCCCGCGATGGTCGAATAACGGCCGGGCGCCCAGGATGCCTGCCGGCCGAGCAACGCGCGCTCGCCGGTCGCATCCGTGACCAGCACGATGATCGCCGGATCGAGGCGCGGGAAAGATTCGTTGCCGCATCCGGCGCGGCTGCAACGCAAAACGTGGCCCGCGCGCGCGGGCAGGTTGGGCGCGCCGCACACGCCGCAATACCGGTGACGCGATTTCCACAGGCTCAGGGCGCGCGCGTAGGCGAGCAGCGAGGCCGAATCCGGCGCGAGCATCGGCGCCAGCGGCCGCAGCTCGCGCATCTGCGTGCCGCCCGGCAGCGCCCGGGTGGCGGACTCGTCGCGCACGTCGATCAGCACGCAGCGCGAGCCGCGGAACCAGCCTAACAACGTGAGCTGATCGTCGGACGCCGAGGCGACCAGCGTGTGATCGCCGTTGAGAAACGCGATCTCCATCGTTTCGCCGCAAGTGACGAGCTGCGCGGCGCCGAACTCGAGCACGTAGCGCGTGGTCGGATCGGCGCGCGCGGCCGCGATCCAGTCCGGGTCGTTGCGCAACTCGGCGCGACGATCGAAGAAGGAGCCACCAAACAGCGTGGGACGTACGCTCACGCGGGTGAATTTACCGCACCCGGCGGCGCCCGTCCCCGTTCGCGGGTGTCAGCCGGTGCCTTCCACGGTGGCGCAGTCGTTGCACAGGGGCGTGCGCAGCGAGATGCGGTCGGTCACCAGCACGCCGGTGCAGTCCCGGCAGTGGGCGATGCGCAACTCCTCGCCGGCCAGCAGCGCGCCGAGCAGGAACACGGCGTGCTCGAAGGAGATCTGTGGTTCACCGACGAGCGCGCGGTAGGTCTCGAACGCCTCGCACAGCAAGGCACCCCGCGCCACGTTTGGCGCGGCCTGCGAATTCTTCACGGGTGGCTGATTCTCCAGGCGGATCGACTGCGGCGTGATCAGGCCGAACAGACCGCTCACGCTTGCGAATACCGCCGCTTCGCGCCGCATCCGCAGGGAACGCGTGAAGTAGGCAGCCTGACGCGGCGACTTGCCGCGATGACGCGCGACGCCGCTGCCGTCGCTTTCGTGAAGATAGGTCCGGTAGAGCTTCCGGATGCGGTCGTCGGTGAGACCGGTCCATGCACGAATCGTGTGCGTACGCGCCTCGAGATGGATGAAGCGCAGTGCGAGGTCGAGCCGGAGCCGATCGCGGCTGTATCTGTCGTCTGAAATTCGCATGTTCTTCCTTGAACGTAGATGGTTATTGGCCTAACTCAATTTGGGAAAAATGTCCCAAATTTGCATATGACTTTCAAGCGCTCCGGGCGCAAGATATCGATCGCAAACAAGGAGGAATGCCATGCAGGGCTGGTTAGGGCGGAAGACGCGCGAAGAAACGCGTCACTGGCTGCCTTCTCAGGGAGTCGATCCCGCGCCGCTCACCGAGCTGAACGCGGAGTGTCTTGGCCTCATGGCGGCGCGTGCCGCCGAATCGGGTTGCGACGCGTCAATGCCATCGTTGCTGTCGGCGCTGCGCGGGCAGTGGGAGTCGCTGACCGCGCAGGCCGTGCGCAGGCTCGCGGCCGCGCCGTTTTGCCTCTTCGATCCGGGTATCGCCTCCGCGTCGCGCTGGCTCGAGCTGCGCGGCCGCGCCGTCAACGACATGATCCAACACGTCGAGTCGGCGTACTTCGAGGCCGAAGCGGCGCGCTCCATCACGCGCCGCGCGCTGGTCTACGGCTGGCATCTGTCTCGCAGCAGGCCGCGCGCCGCGTGCCTCGTTTTCGGTTGCACCAACGCAGCCGTCGAGGCGCTCGCGGCTTGTTCGTTGAGCGTTCTCGACGCCGCGGCGGACCGCAACGCCCCGCAATTGCGCCCGCGCTGGCCTAACCAGACGGCGTTCTGGCGTGAATTGCTCGCGGCGGCGAGCGCGGCCGACGATGGGCGCCTGCACGAACTGCAGCTCGGCGGAATCCAGCGCCTGGCGGCGGACTCGTTCGCCGCGCACGTCCTCTGACGGACTTCACCTGTCAAATACGCGCGATGCTTAGCCGCGTGCGATACGCGGCCGCTTCGACGTAAGCGCTTCATTGCAACGGCATTTCCGGTGTCGTCCGACGGCGATGCGCACGCGTAATAACCCCTTTGGGGGGCGACAGGAGGCCGTATACGGCCGATAATGACAATTGGTCCCATCGCGGCGGCGGGGCGGGTACACGGATGCCCCGGCGCGCGCCGCGGGCGGCCGCCGCCGTTCTAACTAGGCACTCCGTGGCCGCTGGTCGCGCGTCGCGTCGCGGGTCATCCGGGGATTGTCGAAAACGCAGGAGTCGGTTCACACATGCTTGCAGCTGCCCGCGCTGTGCCTTTCATCGTGTTACTCAGCATCCCCGTCGCGGGCCTTGCCCAGACCGGTCCGAGTGATCCGCAACTCATCGCCGGCGCGTCAACCGCGAAGATCAATACCCGCTCGGGGAAACTCGCAGGACACGTCGTCGCGACCGTGCGGGTCGGCGTCGACGGCCGTGTGAAAGAAGTACTCGTCACCGAGAACACCGCGGAGCCGGCCTTCGAGCCGCAGCTCGTCAAGGTGCTGGAGAGCGCGCGGTTCCGGCCCGCCATCGATGCATCCGGCAAGCTGGTCGAAGGCAGTTCCGAATTGAAAGTGGAGTTGCGCCAGTCCACGGGCTCGGAGCCGAAGCCGGTCACCACCAGGCTGGGCCCCGAGATCACTGAGCCGGAAAAGGAACGCATCAAGCGGATGCGTTGCCTCGATTTCGTCTGGGAGTGGGACGTCATCCGGGAAGGATCCGGCTCCGTTGCCACCGAATTCATGCCGCGCATCGCGACCACGGCGTACGTGAACCTGCGCCAGGAAGAGGGCGCCTACGTCGATTCAAAGGCCTGGAAAGCTTCGGCGAAGGCGCTGCGCGAAAGCGCGGACCGGTGCCGCGACAATCCGCAGGCGCTGTTCTTCCAGGACACCTTCAAACCCCTCATGGACGAAGCCGTCGCCGACTAGGCCGGCGCCGCGCGGCGGCAGTTCCAGATTCCACTTCCATATGTACGCACTGTCGATCCGCGGACTCACCAAGACCTACAGGAACGGCGTTCAGGCACTGAAGGGTGTCGATCTCGACGTCGAAACCGGCGACTTCTTCGCGTTGCTCGGGCCGAACGGCGCGGGCAAGACCACGCTGATCGGCATCCTCACGTCTCTCGTGAACAAGTCTTCGGGAACGGTGAGCGTTTTCGGTCACGACCTCGATCGCGAACTCGAGGCGGCCAAGGCCTGCATCGGCATCGTTCCGCAGGAAATCAATTTCAACCAGTTCGAGACGCCGCAGACCATTCTCGTCAACCAGGCAGGTTTTTACGGCATCGAGCGCAAGCTCGCGCGTGAGCGCACGGACAAGTATCTCGGACTGCTGCAGCTCGACGACAAGCGCAACAAGATGGCGCGCGGTCTTTCGGGCGGCATGAAGCGCCGTCTCATGATCGCGCGCGCTCTGATACACGAGCCGCGCCTGCTGATCCTCGACGAGCCGACCGCGGGCGTCGACATCGAGATCCGCCGTTCGATGTGGGATTTCCTGCGTGAGATCAACGGGCGCGGCACCACCATCATCCTGACGACTCACTACCTGGAAGAGGCCGAGGCTCTCTGCCGCAACATCGCGATCATCAATGGCGGCCTGATCGCCGAGCGTGACCGCATGTCGAGCCTGCTGCGCAAACTGCAGGCGGAAACCTTCGTGCTGAACCTGCGCGAAGCGGTGTCGAGCGTGCCGCGCGTTCCCGGCTACGAATTCGGCCTCGTCGACGATCACACGCTCGAGGTCGAAGTTTCCAAGGAGCAGAGCCTCAACGAAGTGTTCGCCCAACTGACGGCGCAGGGCATCGGCGTGTTGTCGATGCGGAACAAGGTGAATCGCCTCGAGGAACTGTTCATGAAGCTGGTCGAGGCGAAGCCGGAGCAAAGGGTTTCGCAGCGAAAAGCGGAAGGAGCGGGCGTTCCATGAACGACGCGACCCAGACCGCCGCGAGCGCGCCGGATTCGCGCAAGGCGCTCAACCAGGCGCGCCTGACCGGCCTCAAGACCATCGTCATCCGCGAGTACAGCCGCATCATCCGCATCTGGGCGCAGACGATCGTGCCGTCGGCGGTGACTTCGGCGCTGTACTTCGTCATCTTCGGTAGTTTGATCGGCAAGCGCGTAGGGCTCATGGAGGGTGTGCCCTACATGCAGTTCATCGCGCCCGGCCTCATCATGATGGCGGTCATCACCAACTCGTACGGCAACGTGGTGTCGTCCTTCTTCGGCGCCAAGTTCGGCAAACACGTCGAGGAGATGCTGGTCGCGCCACTGCCCAACTGGATCATCGTGCTGGGTTACGTCGGCGGCGGCCTCGTGCGCGGCCTGCTCGTCGGAGCTGCGGTCACGATCGTATCGCTGATCTTCACGCGCCTGGCCGTTCACCACGCATTCGCGATCTTCGCGGCGGTCGTGCTGACGTCGACCATCTTCTCGCTCGGCGGCTTCATAAACGCGTTGTTCGCGAAGAACTTCGACCAGGTCAACTGGATTCCGACTTTCATTCTCACGCCGCTCACGTATTTCGGCGGCGTGTTCTATTCGATCACGCTGCTGCCGGAATGGGCGCAGAAGATTTCGTACGCGAATCCGATCCTGCACATGGTCAACGCGTTCCGCTACGGTTTCCTCGGCACGAGCGACGTCAACGTCTTCGTGGCGTTCGCGATCATGTTGCTGTCGGCGGTGGTGTTGTTCGCGGTCGCGGTGATCTTCATGGGCCGCGGTACGGGGATGCGCGAGTAAAAGAATGGGGGCAGCCCCCGATTCCCAGCAAAAGGGGTCAGTCCTTACGGCGAAGGACTGACCCCTTTTGCCAGGAATCGGGGGCTGCCCCCATACATCTACTCGTCCGCCGCGTCGATCGCATCCCTTCCGGCCGCCTGCGCCGCGGCGACATCGGACTCGACACCCTGCGTGATTTCCTTCGCCTGCCGGGCCTGTTCGGCCGCGGACTCTCCTTGCGTGGCCGCCGCCGCGCCGGTTTCGGCGAGACCGCAGCCGGCGAGAACCGCCGCGATGGCGGCGACGCTCGCGTGCCTAACAAGTCTGGGCAGTTTCATTCGACACCTCCGTCTGCCCGGCAATACATACGCCGCTGGTCCGCAGAAAACCGAGCACCACGTCCCACTGCCGTGGACAGTCGGTATGGCCGCAGGATTCCAGATGCAGCGTGGCGTGACGCGCAACCGCCTTGAGCGCCTCCGCATTGGCGCTCGGGAAAACCCGGTCCTGGGTGCCGTGCAACAGCAGCACGGGTCCCGGGTAGTCGCGCAGGACTCCGCCCGTATCGAAGTGGTTGAGAAGCAGGAAGCGCGGTACGCCGTAACTCATCACGACGTCCTCGAAATTCTCGAACGTGCTCTCGAGCACCAGCGCCGCGAGCGGACGGCGCGCCGCGAGTTGCGCGATGGCACCACCGCCGAGCGAGCGCCCATGACCGTAGATCCGGCGCGCATCGATACGCGGATCCTCGACGGCCCAGTCATATGCCGCGAGCAGCGCCGCGGTCAGACTTTCTTCAGAGGGTGAGCCGCCCGAGCGCCCATATCCCGGGTACTCGACCTGCAACACGGAAACTCCGGCCTCTCGCAATGGCCCGAAATCCGACGCGCGCATGTCGATGAGTTCGCCATTGCCGTGCGCGTAGATCACGAGCGCCGTCGGAGTGGGGCCGCGGCCCGGCAGGAACCACGCCTCGACGCGTTCGCCTTCCGCATCCAGCCAGATTTCCTCGCCGCCGGCCGCGGTGCGCGCCGCCGGATTCCAGGCGGTATCGGGCGGACTGGGGAACGTCACGTATCGCTGGATCGCCCAGGTGGCGACGAAGGCGCCCGCGATGAACAGCGCGCAGGCGAAGAACGCGATGCGGCGCGCGCGGCCACGCAAAAAAGCAGGGCCCGATCCGCGCGGCGGAACGGGCCCTGGCTCGCTCATCTAACTAGTTTACTTCTGTTTCCAGTTGCCGCCGGCGTCCTGGTAGTACCAGCCCGGCTTGGCACCCGTCTCGACCCAGCGGCGCGCGAAGCTCTTGCGGATGTCGGCTTCCCACTCCGGCTTGTTGTTGGCCTTGGCGATTTCCGCGTAGAGCTGGGCGCGGTCCGCGTTGTCCTCGGCCACCAGGCGCTTCACGGTCGCGCGATCCGGCAGGGCCACCGCGTTGATGTCGCGCACGGCGATGTCGCCGGTATTCGTGAGGCCGATGGCGCCGCTCGCGAAGAACTTCTCCATCTGGCCGAAGCGCTGTTTCATCGAGGCGGTGATGCGCGAGATGGCCGGCGAGCTCACGTCGAGCGCCTCGGCGCCCTGCGCGTGCGCGGCCGGGACGATGGCCTCGAGCACGCCGCCGAACGCGACGAGCAGCACGTCGTGTTCGCGCGCGGGCGCGAAGTTCGACTGCGGAGGCGTACCGCCCTTGCCCGCGCCGGTGATCTCGTTGATCACCTGGTCGGCGGCCCGATCCGCGGCGGCGGCCGGGAAATACACGTTGATCGTGACGCACGCGGCGATCAGCAGACTCGCCAGTGCAATCTTGAGCGTCAGTACGCGTCGCATTGAAAAACTCCTTGTTCCAGGCGCAAGCCTGACGTTGCCATGATCGGGGCGAACCGATGAATGTCCCCTGAACACGCCATACGTCAAATGTGCGCGGGATTATTGGCCCGAATGCGGATGGAGTCCATCCGCGTCATTGCACGGTGGCTTCTTCCATGTTGGCGGTCTGGATCGACAGCAGCAGCTGGCTCCAGCGCACACGCCCGGCGTTGCCGATGATGTCGATGCGCGGGATGCCGGAGCCCTTCACGATGAAATAGCCGCCGTTCGGCGCGGGCTCCACGCCGGACATCTCGCACACGTCGCCGCGCAGCCGACACGTGATCCCTAGCTTCTCGTAGTTGTATTCGTCGAAAAAGCGCAGCACGCCCGACTGCAGCGCCTGCATCACGCCGCCGCCGCCGCCGCCCACGTTCGAGAGGCTGCTCACGGCCTTCGCGCTGATGCGCCGCCGCGAACGGTCGCCCTCGGGTGTCGCGAGCCGAGCGTCGAAGCGGGTCGGCGACCAGCCGAACAGTTCGAGTCCGAGCACGTCGACCTCGAGCTTGCCCGTGATGCTGCCCACCTCGAACGTGCGCGTGACGAGATCGAGATCGAGGTCGCGGGCGCGCACGTCGGCGAAGAACTCGGGGTAGTTGCCGAGCGGATTCTTGATGCTGATGTTGCTGCCCACCAGCGTGCCGCCGAAGATCTTCGACTCCAGGTTGCCGTCGAAGGTCAGCAGGTCGTCCTTGAGCCGCACGCCCGGAATGCTCGCGGCCACCGTGCCGGAAAACTCCGGCCAGCCGAAGGCCTTCGCGAGCAGGGGCATGCTGATCGGTTCGATCGCGCCCGAGAACGAAACTTCGAGGCTGTCGCCGCCGAGATTCGCCATCGCGAAGTTCTCGATCGCGAGTCCGCCGTCGAAGATGGGCAGTCGCGTCGGCCGCGCGACCGCGAAGTTCTGCCCGTAGGCGACGAACTCCACGTCCGCCGCGCCGCCCGACAGCCCGTACGCGCCACCGGATTTCCATGCGAGACGCGACAGCTGCGCGACGCCGACTCCCGCGGGCGCCCAATGCACCTCGCCTTCGACTTTCTCCATGTGGAGACGGCCTTGGTTGTCGCGCAGATCGAGTCCCTGAGGCGCCAGGCGCAGACCCGTGATGCCATTGTCGACGACCGCGAGGTCGCCGCCCACGGTGCCGCTCATGGTCATGTCACCGAGCAGGCTCGCGGCCAGCGAGATCTGCATGAAGCTGGTGTAGGCCGCCGGGAATTCGAGTTTCGCGAGATGAAACTCGCCGGTCAGCGATGGCGTCCCGGACGCGAGATTCACGGTGCCCGCGCCGGTCACGTCGATCAGCGATTTCTGCCGCAGCGCAAGCGCTTCGATCGAGAGTACTTCGCCCCGCAGCGTGCCGCGGGTTTCGAACGCGAGCGGGTTGACGCCGAGATCGAGCAACACGGGGCCGAGCAGCGCCTGTCCCTGCGCGCCTGCCACGTCGAGCTCGAGCCCGGTGGAATCGGCGGCCAGGTTCGCGCGCAGCCGCGCCGTCGCGGCCAGGTTTTCCGCGACGATCGTGCTGGCCTCGTTGGTGAAGTTCACCGCGTCGAGTTTCACCGCGACCTCCGCGTCGGTGCCCGCGCCGCGGTCGGACGCCGAAGCATTCAACGTCGCATTGCCCTCGATCGTGAAATCCGCGGGCAGCTTGAACCAGGGTTCGGCGAACTTGCGCAGCGCGGCGATCGGCGCGGCGCCCGTGCGCGCGGCGAGCTGCCAGCCTTTGTCGTCGACGCTTGCATCGAAGCTTGCGACGGTTTCCGCGATCCTGATGTCGCTGCCTTTCGCTGTCGTGATGCCGGTGTCGGTGTTCAGCTCGGCGGCGAGGTTCATGTCGATCCGCCCCGTGGGTCCGCCGCGCGCACCGAATCGTCCGCGCCCGCAGCCGAAGCGTGGTTCGGCGATTACGGGTTCGTCGCAGGAATACTCGAGGTCCGACAGTTTTCCCGCGGGCTCCGGCAACTGCGCGGTTCGCGCCCGCAAGGTGAGGCGGGTTTTTCCATCGGACAACACGTCGAGGCGCGCGCTGACGTCGTTCGCCGGAATTCCCGCGATGGTGAGCTCACGCACTTCGAGCACGATGGCGTCGACCGCGAACGCCGTGGGGGACATGGCGGCAAGGGAGGCAACCAGCAGTAGGGCGCCACGGAAGCGTGGAGTCCGGTGGTTAGGGTGCCGCATGAGATTCCTCGACATCGAACGACATTCTAGCGCTCGCCGACCTTTCGCGATCGCCCTGTTGCTCGCGCTGAGCACGCTGGCTTTCACCGCCTGCGGCACGCAGTTCGCCTACGACCGCCTCGACTGGTTCACGCACCGCTACGTTTCGAGCCAGGTGACGCTCGACGCGGCGCAGTCACGGGAATTGCGCGCATATCTCGATGAATTCTTCGACTGGCACCGCCGTCACGAACTACCGCGTTACGCCGCGTTCCTCGAGCGCGTTGCCGATGCGACCGAGCAACCTTTGAGTCGCGACCAGCTCGAGATCGGCCGCCGCGAGGTGGAGGGATTCATGCACGCGTCGGTGAGCCAGGGCGCCCCCGAGGCGGCGCGCTGGCTGCGCTCCCTGCGTCCCGAGCAGGTCGTGGAAATGTTCGAAAACTTCGCCGAGAAGGATCGCAAGGCGCGCACCGAAGCCTGCGAGCGCGATCCCGAGGACCGACGCGCGGACAACGCGGAGCGTTTCATCGACAACGTCGAGCGCTGGACGGGCAGGCTGCGGCGCGCGCAGCGCGAGCTCATCGTCACGCGGCTCGCGCAGTTTCCTCTCGCGGACTGCGGCGACGGCTTCGGTGGCGAGGAGCGCCACACGTTCCGCGACATCGTGAACGCGTACCGCTCTCGGCCGGATTTCGCGCAGCGGATCACCGTGTTCGTGACGCGGCCGGAGAATCGCGGCGACGCCGAATACCGGCGCAATTTCGAAGCCAACCGCGAGCGCGTCCTGTCGCTGATCGTGGAACTCAATCACACGTTGAGCGATGAGCAGCGTGCGCGTTCGGTGAAGCGGTTGCGCGCATTCGCCACCGGGCTGCGCGAAATGTCGGCCGCACCGTCGCCATGATGGATGCATTGAGGTCACGGCGGATTGCCAGCCGGGGCCCACGCTGAAGGAATTCAGCCGGTTGGCAACAATTCCTTAACACCCGCGTCATCGCGGTGCCTTGTGGCGTCTCTAGATTAGGGCGCCATGGGAAACCAGATTTCACTGCTGGCCCGATTCGACGCAGCCGAGTACCGGCTGTGCCGCCGGCTCAATCGCGGCGTCGAACACACGAGTATTCGAGTGTTGTTCAAGACGGCGAGCCGTCTCGGCGATGGCGTCGTCTGGTACGCCCTCATGATCGCGCTGCCATTCATGTATGGCACCGAGGGATTGAAGGTCTCCGCGATCATGCTCGCAAGCGGCGCCGCGGGCCTCGTCGTGTACAAGTCCATCAAGCACACCTTCGTGCGCGAGCGGCCCTTCATCAGGCACGCGGGGATTTCTCTCGCGGGCGCTCCGCTCGACCGCTACAGCTTCCCGTCGGGACACACCCTGCACGCGGTGGCATTCACGTGGCAGGGATGCGTCGCGTTTCCGGAGCTGAGTCTGCTGCTCGTGCCGCTCGCGTGTGCGATCGCGGCCTCGCGAGTGGTGCTCGGATTGCATTATCCGACGGACGTGTTGGTCGGCGCCGTGCTCGGCGCGGTCTCCGGCTCCCTCGGCGCTTCTTTCATCTGAAGAAACCCGATGCGGGTCTTGTTCGTTTCCGACGTTTACTTCCCGCGCGTCAATGGCGTTTCCACGTCGATTCGCACTTTTCGCGAGGACCTGGCGCAGCTCGGCGTCGACTCCATTCTGGTCGCGCCCGAATACCCGGGCGCCGTCCCCGATCTCGAGCCCGGGATCATCCGCATTCCTTCCGGCGCGGTTCCGGGCGATCCCGAAGATCGTCGTTTTCTCACGAGCCCACTCCGATCCGCGCTGAGCGGCGCACTCGCGGACAAAGTCGATCTCGTCCATATCCACACGCCCTTCATCGCGCACTACGCCGGAGTGCGATTCGCACGCGCACACGGAATGCCGGCGGTCGCGACCTATCACACCTTCTTCGAGGACTACCTGCATCACTATGTCCCGACACTGCCGCGTTCCCTGGGCAGATGGATCGCGCGCCGCTTCACGCTGACGCAGTGTGACGATGTCGCCGCGCTGATTTCCCCGAGCGCTCCCATGCGCGACGCGCTGGTCGACTATGGGGTGCGGACACCCATCGATGTGCTGCCGACCGGGTTGCCCGCGTCGAGCTTCGTGCCCGGCGACGGCGGGCGCTTCCGCCGGCAATTCGGTCTGCCGGCCGATTGCCCGTTGGTGTTGTACGTCGGCCGCGTCGCCTTCGAGAAAAACATCGATTTCCTGCTGCGCACGTTTCGCCGGTTGCGCGAGCGCCATCCGGATGCGTTGTTCGTGATTGCCGGAGAAGGTCCCGCGCGCGAGCATCTCGCGAATCTCGCCCGGTCCTTGTGCGTCAGCCAGGCCGTGCGTTTCATCGGCTATCTCGATCGCGATCGCGAGCTGCCGGACTGTTACGCGGCCGGTGACGTATTCGTGTTCGCCTCGCGCACCGAAACCCAGGGACTGGTGCTGCTGGAAGCCATGGCACAGGGAACACTGGTGGTCTCGACGGCCGAACTTGGCACGCGCTCGATCCTTTCGGACGACTGCGGTGCGTTCGTCGTGCCGGAGGATGAAGAAGCCTTCGCGGGCGCGATCGAGCAGGCGCTGTCATTGACCGCCGACGATCCGCACCGCGCGCGCCTGCGCGCTCACGCCGAATCCTGGGCATCACTCGCAATGGCGCGCCGGCTAATGGGTTTCTACGAGAAGGTTCTGGCTGACGCACGTGCGCCGCTCGAACATCTCGGACGGGGTCCGCAACGGACCCCGTCACGAGTGGAGCGAAGCTCCGGAGAACTTGCTCCTGACAACCGGCGATGATCACCGCGCCGTCATGGGGTGGCTTGCACCAAGGCCCCGTTGCCTGCCCGACGCACTTACCAACGTCTCTTATCGCAGGCCGTATCGACGGATCGAGTATGCGACGGCTCATCGCGCATGGCGCGCGCGGCCTCGAGGGAACATGCATCAATCGTGCGCTGGATCACATGCGTTTTTCGAAACGGGATTGGTCGCCACGTCGCGCGCGTGCCCAATTTCAGTGCCGAAAAACTTTACGCTTTGCGCTCCAAGAAAATTAGGACTGCACAACGCGCGTGTGATGACGCTAGACTCGCGACCATCCTGATGACGTCGGATGTGGGGAGAGCAGATGTCTTCCAAGCGGGCCCTTGTCGTTGACGATTCGAAATCAGCGCGCGCGTTCCTCTCGCGTATCCTCGAGCGTCACGAAATCGCGGTCGATGCCGCGGAATCCGCCGAGGCGGCTCTCGAATACCTGACCCGCCATCGCCCCGACGTGATCTTCATGGACCACATGATGCCGGGCATGGACGGCTTCCAGGCCGTGCAATCCATCAAGAACAATCCGCGGACTTCGTCGATCCCGATCCTCATGTACACCTCGCAGGAAGGCGACCTGTACGCGGGCCAGGCGCGCGCGCTCGGCGCGGAAGGCGTGCTGCCCAAGCAGATCAAACAAGCCGACGTCACCAAGCTGCTGTTCCAGCTCCGGCTGGTCTCCGACCGCCGCAACACCGTGGAGCAGTCGACGTTCACTCGCGTGACGCCCACGCCGGAACTCGCGCCCGCGAACGAGTCCGCGATCGAGGTGCCGACTCCGCCCGAATCCGCGCCGGCCGCCGACGCCGCCCCGGCATCGCCGCCCATCGCCGAGCTGCTGCCCAAGCTTTCGCTCGAGATCCGCGCCGCGCTGGATCAGTCCCTGCAGAAGACGCTCCAGACCGAAATCGCGGCGCTGCGCGGCCTGATCGGCACGACGCTCGACTCGCACGCCGAACGACTGCAGTCCGACCTGGTCGCGGCGCTCACGCCCCAGCCGGTCGCGCCGCCCCTGGACGTGCCGACGCTGATCCCGGAACGGCGCTCGTGGTCGAAGATCCTCGGTTGGACGTTCGCATTCCTGGCGACCTGCGGCGCCGCGGCCATGACGTGGCTGTGGTGGAACCAGGGCGCCGAGCTCGCGGCCCTCCGCACGGATCTCGCCGACGTGTATGCCGAAGTGGAAACGTTGCGCGCACGGCCGGAGGTAGTTAGTGCGCCCGCCGCATCCGAAGGCTTCGTGGTCACGGACGCGGGAATCCCGGCCGACGGTTTGATCGAAGGATCCGCGACCGATCCCGCGACAGTCGACACGACCTCCGGTACGACGGTCGCCGCGACCCCGGATGACCCGGCCGCGACGGCGCCCGCCGCGGCCATGCCGACGTCGATGAATACCGCGCCGGCGCCCGCGAGCACGCAGACACCGCCGCCGGCGGATACCACGACTGTCGCACCGGCCGCGCACGTTGCGCCGGAGTCCGCGCCCCCGCAGACTCCGCAGGCGCAGTGACAGGCTTTCCACTCGAAACATCGTTCAAACCCCGCCGCTGGCTGCGCGGTCGACATTTCCAGTCGATCCTTCCCAGCACCCCGATGCACCGCTCGCGCGTGGAACAACGCGCGTTGCCGCTGCGCGCGTCCAGCGAGGAACGTCTGCTGGCTTGCGGCGCAGACGTCACGCTGCAGGCCTTTCATTCCAGTCCCGCGCGCCGCGGGCGAGCGCCGGGCAGGAAGCTGGCGATCATCCTGCACGGCTGGGAAGGCAGCGCCGATTCGCAGTACGTGTTGTCGCTGGGGCAGAGCCTGTTCGCGGCCGGCCTCGAGGTGGTGCGGCTCAACCTGCGCGATCACGGCGCCACGCATCACCTGAATCGCGAACTGTTCCACTCCTGCCGGCTGCCGGAAGTCGTGGGCGCGGTGCAGACGCTCGCGGGGCAGTTTCCCGGGCTGCCGATCGTGCTCGCCGGTTTTTCGCTGGGCGGCAATTTCATGCTGCGCGTCGCGGCGCACCGCGTGGCGCGAGATCTGCCCATCGAGCACGTGTTCGCCGTTTCGCCCGTGCTCGATCCCGCGCGGACCATGCTGACGCTCGAGCGGGGTTTTCCCGTGTACCACTCGTACTTCGTGCGCAAGTGGTGTCGCTCGCTCGCGAAGAAGCAGCTCGCGTGGCCGGATCACTACGATTTCGAAGACCTGCTGCGGCTGCGGAGCCTGCGGCAGATGACGCGGGAGCTGGTGCTCGCGCACACCGAGTACCCCACGGTGGACGACTACCTCGCCGGCTACGCGATCACGGGCAATCGTCTGACGACGCTCGCGGCGCCGGCCACCGTGATCACGTCGCTCGACGATCCGATCATCGAGGCCGCGGACCTGGCGAACCTCGCGCGCTCGCCGCGGCTCGACATCGTCACGACGTCGCACGGCGGGCACTGCGGTTTTCTGGAAGCCCTGGGTGGGGAGAACTGGATCGACCGCCAGGTTGTTGGTTGGCTGTCGCGGAACCCTGACAGGTAGGCAGGCCCGCGCGGGTATGCTGAGCTAACAACCTCGATACGAACCGGGCCGCGCGGAGGTCCCTCGATGCCACGTTTGCTGGTCATGTTCATCGCGCAGGCAGTGGCCCTGGGTTCGATCGCCGGGCTAGCCGGCTGCAGCGGCGGCGCGGACAGCGAACCCAATCCGCCTCCGCCCGCGGTGGACGCCACGGCGCCCACCGTGCCCGACGGCGTGAATGCCAACGCTTCGGGTCCGACGCAGGTCGTCGTCAGCTGGGCGGCGTCGACCGATACAGGGGGAACCGGAGTCGCGGGATATCGCGTCCACCGCAACGGCGATGCCGCGCCGCTCGCCACGGTCACCGCGACGACCTACACCGACGACACCGTCGTCGCGAACACCACCTACACCTACGCCGTGCGTGCTTTCGATGGCGCGACTCCGCCGAACGAGTCCGCGTTGTCGACCGCCGTGAGCGTCACGACTCCCGATACGACCGACCCGGGTCCGCCCCCGATGGGCGGACTCGACGAGCGTCCGGCCAACGCGACCTGCCTCGCGGGCGATGCGCCGCGCTCCGCGTTCCCGCTCGCGGTCGAACGTGCGTTTCCGAACCTGACGTTCTCCGTGCCGATCGCGATGCTGCAGGAGCCGACGCGCTCCGACCGCTGGTACGTCGCGCAGAAGACCGGCGTCGTGCGCGTGTTCGACAACACTCCGGGCGTATCGACCACGCGGCAGTTCGTCGACATCTCCGCGCTCATGTCCTACTCGCCGACCAATGCGAACGACGAACGCGGCCTGCTCGGCATCGCGTTTCACCCGAACTACCCGACGGACCCGCGCGTGTATCTCTTCTACACCGCGACGCATCCGACGCTGGGGCTGGTCGACCGCGTCGCGCAGTTCCGCAGCGCGGACGGCGGCCAGACGATTCCGAACACGCCCGAATTCGTGCTGTTCGACGTCGACGATCCCGCCGGCAACCACAACGGTGGCAACATTGCCTTCGGTCCGGACGGATTCCTGTACATCGGCATCGGCGACGGCGGAAACGCCGGCGATCCGTTCGGCTCGATCGGCAACGGCCAGAACCTGCGCACGTTGCTCGGCAAGATGCTGCGAATCGACATCTCGGCCGCGAACGCGACGACTACCTACTCGATTCCACCGGACAATCCATACGTCGGCGGCGCGCGTTGCAACGTCGAAGGCACGAGCAGCTCGGCGACCTGCCCGGAGATCTGGGCGTTCGGATTCCGCAATCCATGGCGCTGGAGCTTCGATCGCGACAGCGGCGAGTTGTGGCTGGGTGACGTCGGGCAGGGCACGTACGAGGAAGTCGACCTCGTGACGCGCGGCGGCAATTACGGCTGGCGCTGCCGCGAGGGCGCGCACGTCTACAACAATCACACCGCGGCGAGCTGCGGTACGAACATCGGCAGCTCGATCGAGCCCGTGGCCGAATACGATCACACTCGCGGCTTTTCCATTACCGGTGGTGTCGTGTACCGGGGCAGCGCCATTCCCGAGCTCGCGGGTCGTTACATGTTTGGCGACTTCGGATCGGGCGCGTTGTGGCACATCGCGCGCGACACCTCGCCGACGATGACGATGGCCGCCGGACTTTCCACGGGCCTGCAGATCTCCGCGTTCGGCCAGGACTCGGCGGGCGAGGTGTACGTGGTGCATTACGGCGGAACGCTGCACCGGCTCGTCAGGGGAAGCACCGCCGGACGCGAGATGCCGAACCTGCTGTCGCAGACCGGATGCGTGAACCCGACCAATCCGACGCAAGCCGCCTCGGGTCTCATCCCGTACGCGCCGAACGCGCCTTTCTATTCTGACGGCGCCGCGAAGAGCCGCTGGCTCGCGTTGCCGGACGCGTCGCGGATTTCGATCGATACGGACGACGACTTCGACCTGCCAGCCGGCAGCGTGCTGATGAAGAGTTTCAGCATCGGCTCGCAGCTCGTCGAGACGCGGCTGTTCATGCGGCACAACAACGGCACCTGGGCCGGCTACACCTATGAGTGGAACGCGGGGGCGACGGAGGCGACCCGGGTCAGCGGCGGCAAGACGGTGCAGGTCGCGGGACAGGCCTGGCAGTTCCCGAGCGAGGAGCAATGCCTGCAGTGCCACACCGCCGCGGCGGGCCGGTCGCTCGGGCTCGAGATCGGGCAGTTGAACGGCAACCTCATGTATCCGGCCACCGGGCGCACTGCGAACCAGCTCGACACGCTCGAGGCCATCGACATGCTGACGCCACCGCTCGCGCAGCCAGCGGCGCAATTGCCGGTGATTCCCGATCCTTTCGGCGGCGCCGCGCTCGGGGCGCGCGCGCGGGCCTATCTACATACGAATTGCGCCAACTGCCATCAGCCCGGCGGACCCACGCCGTCGGACATCGACCTGCGCTTCACCACCGCGCTTTCGGCCACGAATACCTGTAATGAGAATCCGCAGCTCGGCACGCTCGGCATCACCGATCCGCGGCTCATCGCACCGGGTTCCGCGGCGCGCTCGATCGTGGTGGCCCGCGTGAATCGCACCGGCGCCGACGCGATGCCGCCGCTGTCGAAACACACGGTCGACACGGACGGCGTGCAACTACTGACGACCTGGGTGAATTCGCTGACGTCCTGCAACTAAGAATGGGGGCAGCCCCC
>JAEZCN010000135.1 GCA_023433515.1 Pseudomonadota bacterium | reverse complement strand
TCGCGAGCGCGTCGAGGAAGCTCATGTCGACGAAGCGTGACGGATCCGTCGGGTTCCTGATGACCGAGCCGTACGCGAGCACCGACGACTGGAAGATGCCGCCGAAGGATCCCGCCGAGTCGATGGTACCGGCGAAAAACGCACGGTTCTCCGGCAGGTTCGACAGGTGGACGTGTGCGAGCTCGTCGCGGGTCTCGTCCTCGGTCCACTTGAACGCCTTGGCCACGACACCGAGATGTTCGGCCGGGCTGTCGCGCAGCCGTCGGTTGCCCTCGAGGATGCCGTGCACGAGGCCCTGGACCATCTTCGGATTCGCTTTCGCGAAGCCCTTGTTCACGGCGAGCACGTCGGCGACCACGAGCAGGTTGCGGTTCGACACCAGCACCTTCGCGGCGCCGTTCGACGCCTCGACCACTTCGTCGGTCTTCGGCGTCCAGCCCACGCAGCCGTTGAGGCGATTTTCGCCGCTCGCCAGTTCGTGCTGGTACGCGTCGCACGCGACGAACGCGTCCTCGTAGAACACCAGGCCCAGACTACCCGCGGCCGGCTTCGAATCGAGGTCGCGCAGCACCGTGACCGGTACACCGGCCTCCTGCGCGAGGTAACGGATGAAGAACTCGCTCTCGTTGAACTGCGAGGCGGCGAGGGTTTTTCCCGCGAGCGCATTCACCGATGCGATGCCGCGATCCACGACAACCATGTCCGCGCCGCGCGAAAACCCGAGCTGGATCGGCACGATCGCATCGAACTGCCGGCCGAGCACGGCCAGCGCGTCCACCGTGGTCGCCGTCGCCGCCAGGCGCCCGTTGTTGAGCGGGCCCCAGGTCTCGCTCTCGCTCATCGAGATCGCGACCTTGAAGCCGTATTCCTTGAAGAAGAACGAGTTCTCGTTCGCCTCGAGGCCGCCGTTGGCGACGATGAGACCGCCGTATCCCGCGTATTCGCTGATGTCGATGCGCAGCGTGTTGTCCTTCGGCACGAAGGTGTTCGCGGCTTCGAGCGTCGGCGTGCCCGTGACGGGTTCGATGGGCTCGGGCGCGTCGCCGTCGGGCGCCGCGACGCTGCCCGATCCACTCGAGCGCGTGCCTTCGGCGGTCACTGTGTCGACGACGCTGTCGCCACCTTTCTTGCCCAGCCACAGCCAGGCCCCGAGGCCGACGAGGCCCAACAACAACACGAGCGTGATGATGTTGCCGACGGCCGAGCCGCGTTGACGATTCGAAAGCATGTGTGGTCCTCCGGTGAACGTGTAGCTCACTCCAATTCCTTCTTCGCGCGTTTGCCCGCGCCCGCGCCTTTGCGCCGCGACGCCAGCAGATCCGCCGGCGGCGGCTCGTCGGTGAACGTGTCGATGCCCGCGAACAGCTCGCGCTGGTCCTTGAGCCAGCGGTTCGCCTCGTTGAGCGAGGCGGTCACGGCGTCGAGCGACTGCGCCATCGTGTTCTCGTCGGTCGCGAGCAGCGCCTGCTCGCGCACCAGCGACACCTGCTGTCGCAACCGGCCGAGCTCCGCGTCGACGAGCTCGAGACGGCGTTTCGCGTCGCGGTGCGCGGCGTAACGCGACTGGATGACCGCGAGCTGTTGCTCGAGGCTGCGGCGCAGCTCTTCATCGGTGTCGGGGGAGGCGAGACGCTTGCGGGCGCGGGTCTCCTCCTCGTCGAGTTTCCGGCGCTCGCGATCCGCGACGTCGATCACCTCGATGAACGAGGCGCGCGCCGCGAGTAGTTTGAGATGCAGCCAGGCCATCTGACGGATGTCGCCGACCTGCGAGCCGGAGGCGGGCGCTCGTTGCAGCAGCGCGACGATCTCCGCGGCCTCCCGCTCGATCTCGTACTGGCGCGACTGCGCGGACGAATCCAGGTGCGCGAGCAGGGACTCGTATCGCGACGTACTGTCGGTGAATCCGGCCCCGGCGTCGACGACCTTCCGGAATCGCGCGTTCTGCGACAACGCCCAGAGATAGATCCCCTCGAACCCGAGGCCGATGAGCCAGAGTCCCGGATGGATGAACGCGCCCATGAAACCGAACGCCGCGAGGCCGAACCAGTTGGGCGGGATCGGCATTCCGAACGGCTTCGCGTTGAACGCTTCGCGGAGATAGGACGGCTTGCCCTTCATGGCGGTTTCAACCTGGCTGGGCCATCGCGCGGAACGCGGGCGGCACGAAGCTGAGATCGGTGGCCTCGCGAATCGCGATGCGCATCTGGAAATCGAGCACGTCGGCGGGCACGGGGTTCTGGTAACCCTCGAGGCTGGCCTCGAGCGCGGCGCCCCCGGGCACGTTCTGCGTCTTCGAATGCCGGTAGGCCTTGACCACCAGCGCCTCCGCGGCGCCGGGCGTGAGCAACGTGGGCATGCGCGTTTCGAGGCGCGTGAAGTCGGCGGGTTCCAGCGCGAGTCCGTAACGCTTCGCGAGCGTGCCGATGAGCTGCGCGCTCTCGGCGGGCGTGCTGGTCGGCAGCAGCGGCACCTTCACGTCGACGCGGCCCGGACGCTTGAGATCGACTTCGATGAGGTCGGGACGCGACGAAGCCAGCAGCCACAACACGCGGCCGCGATTGCCGCTGTCCGACATCTCCTGCGCGATCATCGAATAGATGCGGCCCGACAGGCCCGAGTCGTTGGCGCCGGAGTCGCGCTTGCCCAGCGTCTGGTCGGCCTCGTCGATGAACACCATGCAGCGGCCGAGCGCGCGGATGAGCCGGAAGATCTTCTCGAGATTGCCCTCGGAGGATCCCACCCAGCGGTCGCGGAAATTCTTGAGCTTCACCACGGGCACGCCGGCTTCGCCCGCGAGACACTCGACCAGGAAGGTCTTGCCGGTGCCGACCGGGCCGCACAGCAGATAGCCCATCGGCAGGGCCTTGAGATCGCCCGCGCGCCACAGCGCGATGTCCTGGCGCAGCCAGGTCTTGAGCGCCTCCTGCCCGTGGTAGTCCTCGAGCGAGCGCTTCGGGTCGATGAATTCGATGAGCCCCGCGGAGTCGCGCTCGACCAGCTCTTTCTTGATGCGCGACAGGTCGGCATCGCCGATCGGTTTGCCTTCGTGGTGGCGGGTCTTCACCAGGCTCTCGAGGCTCGACACGGTGACGCCCGCGAGCGCACCGGCGAGTTCGGCGAGTTTCGCGCCGGGCGCGAACGCCTTCGGCGAGCCGCGCGCGAGGATGTCGAGCGTGCGCTCGAGCGCGGCCGCGTCGGGCAGCGGCACGCGGATGCGCGTGGCATGAGCGGCCGTCGCGATCTGCGGCTCGACGTCGTTGAGATTGTCCGCGATGAGGATGCTCGCGAAGGGCAGGTCGCGGAAGGGCGACTCGCTCGCCCAGGCGCGCAACATGCTCGTGAGGCTGCCATGCTCGAAACCCGAACCGTCCGCGGGCACGATGTGATCGACGCCGCGCAGGATCACGGCCACGTTCGGGATGCGTTCCTTGCTGCCGAGTACGCGCAGGTTGCCGAGGTAGCGCAGGTAGCTGCCTATCCACTGGATCGCCTGCAGCGGCTCGCGCATGCGGTTGCGCAGCTCGGCGCCCTGCCATTTCTCGACGACGTTGCCGCCGCGCTCGAACAGCAGGCCGCCGCCGAGGTCGTACGACAACACGACGTCGAAGCCCGCCAGCAGCGTGTTCTCGAGGTAGTCGGCGAGATTGACGAGACCCCCGCCCACCGGGAGCCGGTCGTGCACGTTGCCGAACAGGATGAACTGGTTCGACGCGCCGCTCTCGTAGGCGAGCGCGAGTTCGGCGGCCCAGGCGGGAGCGTTTGGGGGAGCGGGCACCGTCAGGCTTCCGGCGGCGCGGGCTGGCTAACTACCAACGTCTCGATCAGCCCTGGCCCTGGTTTTCGGAAGAAGGGGGCTTTTCGGCCGCACCCATCGAACGCTCCGCCGCCTCCGGCGCCGCGGCGCCCTTGATCGAAATGCCCTCGCGCGCGGCGAAGTCCGCGAGCGCCTGGTCGGCGAGCGCGTTCATTTCGGCTTCCTTGATCTCGACCTGGCTCATGTCGACCGAATCCTTGGCGACGCGCGCGCGGCCCGCGGCCTTGTCGCGTTCTTCCGTGACCATGGCCTCGAGGCGGTTCAGCGTGTCCCCGGAACCTCCAATGTTCGTGATCATGCCGGCGGACATCTCATGGATCTCGGCCATGGCCTGCTTCATGCGCATGTCGTTGATCGCGCCCTTCAGGCTTTCGATCTTCGCGCGCGCGGTCTGCACGGCGACGTCGCGCGCCTTGACGAGATTCTTGTAAGTGGTCTCGGCCTGTTCGAGCTGCTTGAGATTTTCCGAGAGCTGCTGCTCGACGGACTGCAGTCGCAATGCGTATTGGCCGGCCGCGGAGTTGTTGCCGGCGCGCACGTGCGCCGTGGTCTTGGCGCGCAGGTCGCGCTGCTCGGCCTCGAGCTTGCGGACCTGGCTCATGAGCCGCTCGGAGAGGCCGGCGTGGGAGGCGAGTCCCTGGTTGAAATTGCCTATCTGCTTGCGGAGGTTCTCCTGCTCGAGCTCGAGCAGCGCCTCGGGGTTGCGGCGTTCGATGCCGGAAACGAACAGTGACAGGAACCCTTTGAACAGGTTGGCGATGCGACCGAACATCTTTGCCCTCCGAAACCACCACGCAGGGGCGCGGCGTGGCGCAAGAATAATGGGGACATTCCCTATTTCCTAGCAAAAGGGGACAGGCCTGCCACCCGAAGCCTGAATCGTCGATTCCCCGTCAGGTCTGTCCCCGTTTCCAGGAAATCAGGAATGTCCCCATTTCCGCGCGACCAGCAGCAGTTCGGTGGGGAGAGGGGTGGAGCGCACGAGTCCGAGACGGCGGGTAATGCCGAAATCCCACAGCGACCACCACGGCGTGGAGGTATGGATGTGCCGCTCTTCTACCTCGAAACCGGCCTCGCGCACTAACTTCACGTAACCTTCTGCGGGGCGCTGCACGCCCTCCGGGTGGCGGAAGAACCAGCGCACCGTCCAGGTATTGATGAACGACTCGCACGATTCCGACAGGAACAGATAGCCGCCCGGAGCGAGCACGCGATGCAGCTCGCGCAGCGCACCCTGCTGGTTCGCGACGTGATGGACGAGCTGGTGGCACAGGATCGCATCCACCGACGCATCGGGCAGATCGAGCTGCGTGACCGAACCAGCGCGCACCTCGACCGGAATCCTGCAGCCCTCCGCCGACTTCCGGGCCACCTCGACCATGCGCGGATCGATGTCGATGCCGACGATGGCGCGCGGCGAAAAATGTTTCTCCACGAGCCGGAAGGCGAGTCCTTGCCCACAGCCGATGTCCATGAGACGGTTGAACGATCCCGGCAGGTCCGGACCCGCGAGCGCTCGCAGGTCGGAAACCGCCTGTGAAAGCACATAACGAAACCAGGTCTCCGTGGAGAGAAACCATTTGCCGAAGCGCGTTTCGGAGACCCAGTCGGGTGCCGTCGATTCCATGAGCAGATCATATTCCATGCGGGCCTTCGCCTTGCGAGCCGTGGAAGCGATGCCGCTCGCGGTTTTCCTGCTTTACATGGCGATCGCGAATCCGCGCGAGCAGGTCGAATGGCGCCTGCCTTATTACACGGCGACGGCGCTGGCTTTTTTCGGCACGATCTTGCTCGTGCGTCGCGGCGCGATCCTCAACCGGATCTATCTCGGCATCGCGCTGTACTTCGTGAGCGGCACCATCGGGCTGCTGACGCGCTGGCCGTGGATCAACGCCGAATACGGCCGGCTCGAGGGCACGGCCATGATGTACTGGGTCCTCGCCACCGGCGTCTGCTTCACATTGTTCGACAGGCGCGGCTACATCGGGCTCGACGCCGACCCGCGCACGGTGCGCCGGGCGTCATGGCTGCTCCTCGGGATCACCCTGATCGCGGCCGCCATCTCCACGTTCTTCATCGGCAACCGGCTGCTGTCCTCCTTCCTGCCGTTCATCGCGCTGTTCACGGCGCACGGAATCATCAAAGCAAGGCTAAGATGAGCCCATCCGAAACGGGGTCATCGATGTACAAGAACATCCTCGCCGTACTGCTTCTCTCCATTTCCACAGCCGTCGTCGCCGCCGACAAACCGGGACCCGCCGACGCCAAGGCACGCGAAATTTTCGCGAAGACCATCGCGTTCCAGACCGTGCTCGGCAAGGACCAGGTGCCGGCGATGGCCGAATACCTCGCCGGCGAATTCCGCGCCGGCGGTTTTCCCGCCAAAGACGTCAAGGTCGTGCCGTTCGAGCGTCCGGGCGACAAGACCGCGACGCTGGTCGTGCGTTATCGCGGCGACGGCACGGGCGGCAAGCCGATCCTGTTCCTCGCGCACATGGATGTCGTCGACGCGAAGCCGGAAGACTGGCAGCGCGATCCATTCAAGCTCGTCGAGGAGAACGGCTTCTTCTACGGCCGCGGCACGTATGACGTGAAGCAAGGCATATCCCAGCTCTCGGCGGTGTTCCTGCGCCTCAAGGCCGAGAAGTACGTACCCAGGCGCGACCTCATCATCTACTTCAGCGGCGACGAGGAGACCTCGCAGGCGAGCACCGTCGCGATGGTGCGCGATCACCGCGCGCTCATCGACGCCGAATACGCGCTCAATTCGGACGGCGGCGGCGGCACGCTCGACGACGCGACCGGCAAGCCGCTGTACTTCGGCTTGCAGTCGGCCGAGAAGACTTACGCCGACTTCCTCCTGACTACCCGCAATCCGGGCGGCCACAGCTCGACGCCGCGCACCGACAACGCGATCTACGATCTCGCCGCCGCGCTCGTCAAGGTGGGCCAGTACCGCTTCCCCGTGATGTGGAACGACACGACGATCGCGGCGCTGCGTGCGGCCGGCAAGACGACGCCGGGGGACCTCGGCGCCGCGATGATCCGCTTTGCCGACAATCCGCGCGACGAGGCCGCCGCGGCGGCGCTCGCCACGAACCCGGCGTACGTCGGCCAGACGCGCACCACTTGCGTCGCGACGCGGCTCGACGGCGGGCACGCGAACAACGCGTTGCCCCAGCGGGCCACCGCCGTCGTGAACTGCCGCATCTTTCCGGGCGTGAAGGTCGAGGATGTGCGGCTCGAGCTCGCGCGCGTCGTCGGCGCCGACGTCGAAGTGACGACCATCGACGAGCCGATGTCGAGCGACGCCTCGCCGCTGCGGCCGGACGTGGTCTCGGCCGTCACGCGTATGGTGCAGAAGCATTACCCCGGCGTCCCGGTGGTCCCGCAGCAGTCCTCGGGCGCGAGCGACGGTCTCGTGTTCCGCGCGGCGGGCATCCCGACCTACGGCGTGGATCCGACTTTCATCCGCGACAAGGACTCCTTCGCGCACGGCCTCGACGAGCGCATCCCCGTGAAGTCGTTCTACGAGGGCGTGACGATGTGGTACGAACTGATCAAGGATATCTCCGCCCGCAAACGCCCGTGAACACCGCCGCCCCATCCGGCAATGCCGCCGGGACACTCGAGGTCGCGCTCGCGAACGCCGCGCGACTCCTCGATGTCGATCCCCGGGCGGCGGCGGAACAGGCGGACGAAATCCTCAAGGTCATTCCCGACCAGCCCAACGCGCTGGCGCTGTCCGGCCTCGCGCTCGGGCGGATGGGGCGCGGCGATGACGCCATCGCCGCGCTGAAACGCGCGGTGCGTTACCGGCCGGCGCTGCCGGACGCCTGGCGCGCGCTCGGCGATCACTACACCGCGCTCGAGATGAAAGAGGCCGCGGACGCCGCGTACGCGGAATCCATCCGTCACTCGACGCGCGATCCGCAGCTCCTCTTCGCCGCGACCGCGCTGTGTGAGAACCGCATCCCGGACGCGGAAGGCACGCTGCGCGAGTTCCTCAAGCGGCACCCGACCGACGTGGCCGCGATCCGCATGCTCGCCGAGGTCGCGGCGCGCATCGGCCGATACTCGGACGCGGAAAACCTGCTCTCGCGTTGTCTCGAGCTCGCGCCCGGCTTCGCGGCCGCGCGCCACAACTACGCGATGGTGCTGCACCGGCAGCACAAGTCCGAGGCCGCACTCGCCGAAGTCGAGCGCCTGCTGGCCGCCGAGCCGCGTAATCCGGGTTATCGCAACCTCAAGGCCGCGATCCTCGGACGGATCGGCGAATACGCGGCGTCCATCGAGGAATACCGCGCGGTGCTCGCGGACTATCCGAACCAGCCCAAGGTGTGGATGAGTCTCGGGCATTCGCTCAAGACGGCCGGCCGAAACTCCGAGAGCATCGAGGCGTACCGCAGGACCATCCAGCTCGCGCCGCATCTCGGCGAGGCGTACTGGAGCCTCGCCAATCTCAAGACCTTTCGCTTCACGCCGGAAGAGGCCGAAGCCATGCGCGCGCAGCTCGCGCGCACCGACCTCACTACCGACGACCGGCTGCATTTCGAGTTCTCGCTCGGCAAGGCAAACGAAGATGCCGGCGAATATGCGGACTCCTTCCGTCACTACGCGGAAGGGAACCGGCTGCGCCGCGGCGAGATCCGCTACGACGCCGACGAGAATGCCGCGCACGTGCAACGCTCGAAGAAGCTGTTCACGCGCCAATTCTTCGCGGACCGCGCGGGCTGGGGCTTCGATGCGCCGGATCCGATCTTCGTCGTCGGCCTGCCGCGCTCGGGTTCCACACTGATCGAACAGATCCTGGCCTCCCACTCGCAAGTGGAAGGCACGATGGAACTACCCGACGTCGCGATGCTCGCGCGCGCGGTGGGCAACCGGACCTCGCGCGAGCCCGGCGCCGCCTATCCACGCGCGCTCGCGAAGTTCGACGCGGACGAGATCCGCGCGCTCGGCGAACGCTACATCCGCCAGACACGCATCCAGCGCAAGACGGGCCGTCCGTTCTTCATCGACAAGATGCCTAACAACTTCGCGCACGTCGGCTTCATTCACCTGATGCTGCCGAACGCGAAGATCGTCGACGCGCGCCGCCACCCGCTCGGCTGCTGCTTCTCGGGATTCAAGCAACACTTCGCCCGCGGGCAGAACTTCACCTACGACCTCGCCGAGATCGGCCGTTACTACCGCGATTACGTCGAGCTGATGGCGCATTTCGACGAAGCGTTGCCGGGGCGCGTGCACCGCGTGTTCTACGAGAACATGATCGAGGACACGGAAGGAGAAGTCCGGCGGCTGCTCGCGTACTGCGGCTTGCCCTATGAAGAGGCGGTTTTGCGTTTTCACGAAAATCGCAGGGCAGTGCGCACCGCGAGCTCGGAACAGGTTCGCCAGCCGATTTTCCGCGAAGGTGTCGATCACTGGAAACACTTCGAACCTTTTTTGGGGCCCCTCGAAGAGGCATTGGGTGAGGTCCTGTCGAGGTATCCATCTACTCCGCAGTTTTGATTCGAAAGGGAAAGGCATACACTGACTGGCAGATAACAAAAATCCGGGGAGCGGCGATGACTCGTAGCAAGTTGCGCAAGATCCGACGTGAGCAGGCCAGACAGGGCCGTGCACTTCTGACCGGTTTCCCACTCGCAGGCGCGATCCTCGCGGCTTCGCCGCTGGCCCAGGCGCAGCAGGCGGAAGAGCCCGCCTTGCGCGGCATGGAGGAGGTGGTCGTCACCGCCCTCAAGCGCGAACAGAACCTGCAGGACGTGCCGCTCAGCATCCAGGCCATCGGCACCGAGCGTCTCGAAGACCTCGGCGTGAAGAGCTTCGATGACTTCGTGAAGTACCTGCCCAGCGTTTCGTTCCAGCAGGTGGCGCCCGGTTACGCGCGCGTGTTCATGCGCGGCGCGGCGGCCGGCGACAACGGCAACCACTCCGGTCCGCAACCGGGCGTCGGCCAGTACCTCGACGAGCAGCCCATCACGACCATCCAGGGCGCGCTCGACATCCACATGTACGACATCGCGCGCGTCGAGGCGCTTGCCGGCCCGCAGGGCACGTTGTACGGCGCGAGCTCGCAGTCGGGCACGATCCGCATCATCACGAACAAGCCGGATCCGAGCGGTTTCCAGGGCGGGTATGGCGTCGAGACGAATTTCATCTCCGACGGCGATCCCGGATACGTCGCCGAAGGCTTCGTGAACATTCCGCTCAGCGAGAACGCGGCCATCCGCCTGGTCGGCTGGGCGCGACACGACGCCGGTTACATCGACAACGTGGCCACCACGCGCACGTTCCCGACGTCGGGCATTTCGATCAACTCGCTCGCCGAGGACAACTACAACGATTCGGATACCTACGGCGCGCGCGCCGCGCTCAAGATCGATCTCAACGACAACTGGAGCATCACGCCCACGTTGATGGCGCAGAAGCGCACGGGCAACGGCATCTACGCCGGCGACAGCAACTTCGGCGACCTCGAGGTGGCGCATTTCCATCCCGAGGATTACGAAGACCAGTGGATGCAGGCCGCGCTCGCGATCGAAGGCAAGGTCAGCAACTTCGACATCACGTTCTCGGGCGCCTATCTGAAGCGCGACGTCGACACCAACTCCGACTACTCCGACTACTCGTTCTTCTACGACACGCTCAACGGATCGGGCGTGTACTTCTACGACAACGCGGGCGAGCTCATCAATCCGTCGCAGTTCATCCAGGGCAAGGACGGTTACACGAAGTTGAGCGGCGAACTGCGCGTCTCGAGCCCTTCGGAGAACCGCGTGCGGTTCGTCGCGGGTCTGTTCTACCAGCGTCAGACGCACGACATCCAGCAGGAATACAACATCACCGGCCTCAACGACGACAGCGACGTGACCGGCTGGGACGATTCCTTCTGGCTGACCAAGCAGTGGCGCGTCGACCGCGACTACGCCGTGTTCGGCGAGGTGACGTTCGATGCGACGGAGAGGTTGTCGCTGACCGGCGGCCTGCGTTTCTTCAAGTACGAGAACTCGCTCGAAGGATTCTTCGGCTTCGGCCTCACGAATCCATTCGGATCGTCGACCGGCGAGGTTTCGTGTTTCGACACCGGGCAGGTGTTCGAGACCGCGCCCTGTACCAACCTCGAAAAGACGGTGACGAAGGAAGACAACACGTTCCGTGTGAACGCGTCGTTCCAGGCGACCGACGACGCGATGTTCTACGCGACGATCTCGGAAGGTTTCCGGCCCGGAGGCGTGAATCGCCGCGGCACGTTCCCACCCTACAAGGCGGACTTCCTCACCAACTACGAAGTCGGTTGGAAAACCTCGTGGGCCGACAACCGGCTGCGATTCAATGGAGCCATCTACGTCGGCAAGTGGGACGACTTCCAGTTCTCGTTCCTGGGCGAGAACGGACTGACGAACGTATCGAATGCCGGCGCGGCGGAGCTGCGCGGCGTGGAAGTCGACATTCAATGGATGCCGACCGATGCGTTGTCGATTTACGGCGGGTTCGCGGTGCAGGAGGCCGAGCTGGCCGAGGACTTCTGCAAGACCCTGGACCCGGATGGCAACCCGCTGCCGCGCGGCGTGTGCGCGGACGAGGAGTTCGCGCCGGATGGCCAGCGGCTGCCCACGACGCCGAAGTTCAAGGCGAACCTCACTGTGCGATACGAGTTCCCGATCGCGGCGCTCGACGGCCACGTGCAGTTATCCGGCGTACACAACGGTAGTTCGACCTCCGCGCTGTTGCCTTACGAGGCGGATGCGCTCGGCGTCCAGGGATCGTACACGCTCACCGACCTGTCGTTCGGCATGGCGGCCGACAACTGGCACTTCGAGCTGTTCGCCGACAACCTGTTCGACGAACGCGCGCATCTCTATCGCTACGCCGAGTGCGACGTGTCGCTGTGCGTGGCGTCGGGAGCCGGAAGCCACGTGTACTCGGTCGTGACTCGCCCGCGGACCATCGGCATCCGGTTCGGCCAGCGGTTCTGAATGAACGCGCCGGAGGGCAGACCGCCGTATCCGCCGTTCACGCGCGAGACTGCGGCGAAGAAGGCCCGCGCCGCGGAGGATGCGTGGAACTCGCGCGATCCCGGGCGCGTGTCGCTCGCGTACACGGTAGATAGTCAGTGGCGCAACCGCGCCGAGTTCTTCTCTGGCCGTCCGGCCATCGTCGAGTTCCTGACGCGCAAGTGGGCGAAGGAGCTCGATTACCGGTTGATCAAGGAAGTCTGGGCGTTCGAGGGCGCGCGCATCGCGGTGCGCTTCGCGTACGAGTGGCACGACGATTCCGGGCACTGGTTCCGTTCGTACGGCAACGAGAACTGGGAGTTCGACGAGCTGGGACTCATGCGCCGGCGCCACGCGAGCATCAACGACGTCCTCATCACCGAGGCGGAGCGCAAGTTCCGCTGGCCGCTCGGAAGGCGGCCGGATGATCATCCGGGGTTGAGCGACCTGGGCTTGTAGCTAGAGCATCGCCGCTGCGACGTCGGCCGCAGCCTCCCTAGTAGAAACCCGGGCCCAAGTTGCCGAGAAGCTGAATGGTGTGAGGAATTCGCCCATGGTGACAGATAGCCCGTGGAACTCCCGTGCTCGCACCCAGCGGCGACACAGGGTGGCAGGCTAAGCATCTGCGGCGAAGACGACAGGGAGGCGAATGCGCATGGTCGACGTGCGGCCCTGCACAATTGCAGGGATCCAGAAGAGCGCGCGCGCGTATTCGACGGCGGCGGCATCGAGCGCCGAGTCTCCTGAGCTCGTGGCCACTTCGATTTCGCGGGCCTTCCCATCTGCGGTAACACTCACCACGAGAATCACGCGCGCGGAGCGCGTGAGCGACATTCCGGCGCGTCGCGCGTATGCGATCGGATTTTCCGAGGTGGGCAACGCTACGGGAGGGCGGAAATCATTGCTTTTCGCCACTTCCGGAACATCCGCCTCGCTATCCGATAGATCGAGTTCCGCGGGCGGTGCCAGTTCCGGAATCGCGCTGCGTAGTGGCTCGAATGTTGGCGAAGGAGCTTCGGCCGAATTGCCCATCCGCGATTCGATCATCACGAGACGCGATTCCACGGATGCAATCGCATCGCGACTGCCAAGCCGGATATCCGACAAGACGAACAACGTCAGGAACATGGCGTGCGCGCAGACCACGAGTGCGATCGCGGTCGCGTTTTCCGCTTTACCGCGCTTCGGCCGCGCGGGCGCAGCTTCAGTGATTCCCGCAGGGATGAATTCACCGACCTCGATGGCGCATGGCTTCGAGTTCATGTTCGAGGGAGCAGTCAGATGTCGCAATTGAAGCGTGTCCTTGCCGTTCTGCTGATGCTGGCCGGCATCGTTATGCATCCGGCACACGCCGCCCAATATAGCTACGACCAGCTCGGGCGTCTCACTGGCGTGATCGAGGCCGATGGTTCGACGATTTCCTACACCTATGACGCCAATGGAAATCTCCTGAGCATTACGCGTACGGGCGCGACGCTCCCTCTCAGTATCAGCAGTTTCGCGCCCGCTTCGGGGCCGGTTGGTACCAACGTCACGATCCGCGGAGCCGGGTTCAATCCCGCTGCGGCGCAAAATGCGGTGACGATCGGAGGGGCGCCTGCGACTGTCACGGCAGCCAGCCCCACGACGCTGGTCGTGAATGTGCCGGCCGGAGCGGTAACAGGTTCCGTCACGGTGAGCACGGCTGGAAACAATGCGACGGCATCCGGCGTTTTCACCGTCACCACGGTTCGAATCACCGATTTCACGCCGAAGATCGGCTCCGCCGGAACGAGCGTGGCCATCGATGGCGAGGGATTCGACCAGACGGCAGCCAACAATGAAGTCAAGTTCAACGGAAGATCCGCCACCGTCGATTCCGCGACGACGACGCAATTGAGCGTCACGGTCCCTGCGCTTGCTACCTCAGGTCGCATCCGGGTCACGTCACCGGCGGGTTCCGTGGAAAGCGGTCCGGACTTCATCGTCCCGCCCGGCACATATACGGCGGCGCGTGTCGGCACGGCGGCGCGTATCCAGGCCCTTGGGCCGGGTGTGATCTACACCGCGAGTTCGACGGACAAAGTGGCGCTCGCGCTCTTCGATGGCAACACCGGCGAGCGAGTCTCGATCGTGTTCTCCAACGTGAGCATGATTGGTACATGGGTTCTCTACGCGCCGGACGGGACCCAAGTTGGATCGGCAAGCTTGACCTCCAACAGCTCCGTAGTTGACCTGGCGCCTCTGGCGATGACGGGAACATACACGCTGGCATTGCGACCGACGTCCATTGCCGGCAGCGCCACCGTCCGGGTCGTTTCGGACGCACTCGCCGAGCTACTTACGAACGGCACACCGGTCTCGATGTCATTGGCCCCCGGACAGAACGCATTGTTGAGCTTCAACGCTGTTGCGGGCGAGTCGTACAACTTCGTGATGACCAACTATGTTGGCACACCGGCAACCGACGCGCAGGGAGTCTCGGTGCTCAATCCCGATGGAACTGAGCTGAAGAACTGCGGCTGGTTGAATGGCGGTAGCGACTGCATCTTCCAGGCGCCTTCGACGGGCGTCCACCGGCTGCGACTCAATCAGGCCTCGGTCAACGCAACGACCTTCGAAGCCCGCCTCAACATCGATTTTCGGCTGACGTTGACCCCTGGAACGCCGATCGACACGGAACTCGACCGGCAAGGTCGGCATGCCCTGCTCGAGTTCTCCGTCGCAACGGGGCAAGTGGTCACGCTCAATCTCTCGAATATCGTGTCGACTCCCGGTGGGAAGAACCTGCGCGTGACGGTGCGCGACAATAACGGGCAACAGGTCAGCGTCCTTACGAGTTCCAGCGGCAACCTCACGATGAACTTCCCGTCTCTGGCAGCCGGCGCGTACACGGCGCGCGTGGCTCCCGAAGAGTCAGCGATGGCTGATTTCCAGATCGGGTTCTTCGCTGCTCAACCCATTGCCCTCGCCAGCAATGGCGCGACACTTCCGTTCTCCGCTGATCTGTCGGGACAGACCGGATACTTCACGTTCAACGGTAGCCAGGGACAGAACCTCGCGCTCGGCCTCACTGGCCTCTCCTATCAATCCGGAGCGAGCGGAAATATCGCGGTGCAAGTGCTGCGGCCGGATGGGGCGCAATTGACGTCTGCTACTTGCACGACTTCGTCCGGGCGCTGCCAGCTTCCGTTGCGCAACTTGCCGCAGAATGGAACGTACCGTCTGAATCTGACGCCATCCATTCCCGAAAAGCTGAATGCGGGCGTGACGCTGTCCCAAAGCGTGACGGGCGCTCTGAGTCTCGACACGCCATTTCCGGTCTTGCTGGCTTCGCCGGGCCAGAACGCGGTGCTCACGTTCAACCAGCCAAGCCAGCGCACGATTGTCATTACCGCTGGTTCTCTGAACCTCGATCCCGCGGGTTCGAGCGTCGTCGTACGTGTATTCAACGCATCGGGAACGCAAGTGGGGAACGCTGCCACGAGCCCGACCTCGGCAACCGTTTCCTTGCCTAACCTGGCAGCCGGCGACTACACGGTGTCGGTCGATCCTGTATCAGCCGCCACCGGCTCGCTTCAGATGATCCTGTCGCAGGGCACCCCATTGCCGCTCGATGGTACCGAGTCGCTGTTTGCTTCGGCGGGTCCCGGCGAAGTGGCTTACTACTCATTTTCCGGTACCGCGGGACAAAACGTGGGCATCGGTTTGACAAATCTCTTCCTGTCAACCGCGTCGCCGCACATCGCAACCGTTCGTGTATATCGGCCGGACAACAGTCAGCTAACTAGCTTGAACTGTACGAAACTCGTTCCGGGCTGCACGCTGGCCCTGAGAAATCTGCCTGTCGGCGGAACATATCGAATCCAGATTTCAGGGGGTTCAAGCCAGACGATGTCCTTCAGCATTCGCGCATCGGCGGTCGCCACCACGGCGGTGTCATTGAGCGCATCGCCCGTTTCCGTGAATTTCGATGTCCCCGGCAGATTTGCTGAGTACTCGTTCGTGGCATCGGCCGGTAATGCCGCGACCGTACGTCTAGGAAATTTCTCGATCACGCCGGCCGGCAGTCCGATTGCCATGAGGGTGTATGATCCGAGCGGCACCCAAGTCGCGCTCGTAAACCTGACGTCTACACCGTCTACGGTCAACCTCAACAACGTGGTGGAAGGGACGTACACCGTCAGTGTCGTTCCCGTCGAGGCGGCAGTCGGCACCGCGGAAGTCACCATCGCTTCGGGTCTCGTCGGCAACAAGAATGTCGACGGAGCAAGCTCGAGCCATTCGACCACAGTGCCTGGTCAATACGGCTACTTCACCTTCAATGGGACGGCTGGACAAAGCATCGGTTTGGGAATCGTCAGCTATGCACTGACCCCTGCATCGCCCACGACGTTTACAGTCCGTGTTTACCGCCCGGATGGTGTGCACCTGTTGAGCGAGGTCTGCAATACTTCACAAACAGGATGCAAGCTCTCACTGCGTTCGATCCCGGTCAGTGGCACCTATCGTGTGCAATTCGAAATAGGCGGGCAGCAAACCTTATCGTTCTCATGGTCCCTCTCCCACGCGGTCGGTCAAGCGCTGATACCGGGTGCGACTCCGGTACCAGTCACTCTCCAGGCGCCTGGTCAGTTCGCTAACTACACGTTTCCCGCCACGACGGGTGGACGGATGATCGTGCGCACCGACGGGCTGTCGATGAATCCAGTCAATACCCAGGTGATGGTTCGCATCTTGAACCCATCCGGTTCGCAGGTGGCATACGCACATGGGAGCGCCGGAGGTCCGATCCATCTCGCCAACCTGGTTGCCGGAACGTATACCGTCTCAATCGAGCCCGACTACGCCGCGACGGGCAGTATGCAGTTGACTGTGGCGGATCAGATCACGGTCGCTCAGGCAATCGACGGTAACCCTGTCAGTTACGCAACATCGGTGCCAGGCGAGAAGCCGTATATTTCCTTTACCGGGACCGCGGGAACTCACTTGGGTATCGGCCTGACCGGTGTGACGCTCAATCCAGGGTCTCCTTCCGGTTTCACTGTGGTCGTGTACAAGCCCAACAATACGTCGTTGGGTTCGTTTGGGTGCTCCGCGGCGCAACACGGATGCCAATTGCCGCTGATGAACGTTCCCGCCAGCGGCACGTATCGAATCGAAGTGCACCCAGTTGCGACTCAGGTTACGAGTTTCGCGCTGACTATTTCGCAAAGCGTGACTGGAAACTTGGCCGCGGGAGTGCCACTGCCATTCAGTCTGTCGTCGCCAGGCCAGAACGCAGTCATCACGTTCGATGCGACCGCCGGCCAGAGTTTCCCGCTTTCCCTCGCAGCGCCTGCGATGACTCCAACGGGGAGTCAGGTGGGGATTCGAGTGTACCGACCGAACGGAACGCTAGCCGTCGATTCGGGGACGACAACGAGCGCGTGGAGCGCAAACCTCAACAACTTGGTGGATGGAACCTACACGATCTTGCTCACCGCGCCGTATGCCGCCACCGGCAGTCTGCAACTCAGCCGGCCGTAATGCGATGGAAGAAAAGAGGCGTTTGCACATGAATATCCTGACACGACTGGTCGCCATAAATCTGTCTTTTACTGCCTATCTACTAGTAGTCTCGATGACTGGGCTTGGCATGACACAAGCGGTATATGCAAGCGATGGTGAGTGCAGATGGGAGGGTGGGCCTGGGTATCCGATCTATGGTTCTTGCAAGAGGGAGGACTGCCTCGGCAATGGCGGTACCGCCTTGTGCCAGGAGCCGGAATTTCGTCCGCCGATCGGCGTCAACGACGCCCAAGTAGACGGCGATATGTTCTCCTACCGTATGTGCGACATGGCGGCCGCGAGCCTCGCAAGATCCCGCCACTGGTGCGAAGTCCAAGGAGGCACCTGGACGTTGGTTGGCGGTGGCAATCAGGAATGCCGCAACCTTCCTCCCGAGTATCCCGGGATTGGGGTTGCTACCAATGAAGGCGCTGCGCTCGCAGCAGGTGAGCAATTCGCGTCGGGAAGTAGTAGCTGTCCCCGTGTCCTGGGTGAGGATACTGGCTGGGGCTTGAGTGAAAACAACGACAACACCTGCTGGAGCGGCGGCCCGGTTTATCAGAGCGGACAGTTGTTGATCGACAGGCGCAAGCAAATATGGAGCCCCATATCGCCGTGCAACAGCGCGGAGGGCATCAAATATTCGAAAAGCCGGCGCTTCGTTTGCCCGAACGAGTATGCGTCGCGGACAAAACCCAATGGCGAACTGCAATGTTTCGCTCCAATGGCTCAGTGCAATCCACATGGCAATCCTGTTGATTGTTCGATTGGGGCGAAATTGGAAACTCAAACTGACTACCGCGCTGCCGACGGGCTCCAGTTCACGCGCTTCTACAACAGCCAGGGACGATATCGGCCCCTAACTACAGGTTCCGGATTCGTGAGCGTGCCGGAAGATTACTGGCGTCATTCCTATTCGCGCCGGCTGCTCTTCATCTCCGGCAACTCGGATCTCGCTGCCGTATTGACGACGGACAGCGGTTACCTCGTGGCATTCGATCCCACCGGAGAGGAGATCTTCAACAAGGATGGCGCGGCACGGCGCTTGGAACCCTCTGGAAGCGGCTGGCGCATCGTTCAACCCAGTTCGGATATCGAGTACTACGACGCCGCAGGGCGGCCCACGTCGATCGTGACACGCATGGGTCTGACCACTACGCTGACGTATGGCGCGGATGGCCAGCTCGCGACGATCGGCAATTCATTTGGCCGCACGATCACACTCAACTACACCGACGGAGTGTTGTCCTCGGTGTCACTTCCCGGGGGCGGGCAGGTTTCCTACACCCACGACACCCTGGGTCGATTGACCGGCGTCACGAACGCCGACTCGACCGCCCGGACTTACCACTACGAAGACAGCTCGAATGGATGGCTGTTGACGGGCATCACGGACGAGAATGGTGCGCGCTACTCCACGTACGTCTACAGCAACAACGGCCTCGTGGAACGCGAAGAGCACGCTGGCGGTGTCAATCGGTACTCGTTCCAGATCGGAGATCCGAAAGACGAGACAAGCATGTCGATAGTGACCGATCCGTTGGGCATGGCTCGCACGTTCACCAGTCAAAATGTCATGGGAGTGAACAGGATCAAACAGACAGGCGGATACTGTCCGACATGCTGGAATATCAGCTCCTCCAGTTTCGACGCCAACGGAAATTATGCGCACAAGACAGATCTCAACGGACGTAGGACTAACTACGTTCACGATCTGGCGCGGAACCTCGAGATCTCCCGGACAGAAGGGCTTCTGAGCTCGGGCGCGGCCACCGCCGCGACGCGCACGATCACGACGGAGTGGCATCCATCATTTCGCCTCCCAACGGTGACGCGCACCTATGTCGGCGCGGTCTCGACAGGGTCGCCTCTACAAGTTGTTACCGTTGCATACGACTCTTCGGGAAATGCAATTTCCAGGACAGTCCACGATCCCGCTGAGAATGCCTCGCGCACTTGGAGCTACGCTTACGATGAGCTCGGCAGGATTCTGAGCGCGGACGGTCCGCGCACGGACGTCAATGACGTGACCGTGTACACCTACCATCAATGCTCACACGGCGCGGAATGCGGCCAACTCCACACGATCACGAACGCCGCCGGACATGTGACGACCTATGCGGCTTACAACGCGCATGGCCAGCCCACGCTGATCACGGACGCCAATGGTGTTCAAACCGAGCTCGTCTACGATGCCCGGCAGCGTCTCATTCGAAGCACGGTGGCCTATGGCACCGCCGCCGCCGAGTCGACCGTTATCGAGTACTGGCCGACGGGCCAGATCAAGAAAGTGACCCAGCCCGATGGCTCGTACCTGCTGAATACGTACGATGATGCTCACCGTCTGATCCGCGTCGAAGACAACGCGGGCAACAAACTGGAATACGTGCTGGATGGCGCAGGCAACCGTCTGTCCACGAACGCTTACGATCCTTATGGAACGCTGGTGAGCGTGCAGCGCAGGCTGTACAACACGATGGGCCACCTGTGGCAGATCCTGAGTGCCGCGGGAACCGACATCGAGGCGACGGTTCTTGGATATGACCCGAACGGCAATCAAATCTCGTCGATCGGGCCGCTGGGGCGAGTGACGACCCAGTCGTACGACGAGGTCGACCGTCTGAAGCAGATCGTGGATCCTGCGGGCGGCATTGTTTCGTTCGGGTACAACGCGCTCGACGCGCTGACGCAAGTCATCGATCCACGTGGCCTGGTCACTTCGTATCAATACGATGGACTTGGAGACCTGAAGCAACTCACCAGCCCTGATACCGGCGTGAGCAGCATCACGTACGATGCCAGCGGCAATGCGCACACGAGCACAAATGCCCGCGGTGCGATCACAACGAATGCCTACGACGCACTGAACCGCGTTCAGGCGAGCTCTTACAGCGTCGGTGGTGCCACGGATCTGAGTATCTCCTTCACCTATGACGCGGGAGTCCACGGCAAGGGCCGCCTCACGGGTGCCAGCGATGCCAACCATTCGTTGAGCTGGAGCTATGATGCGCTGGGCCGCGTGACGAACAAGACGCAGACCGTCGGAGGAATGGCGAAGTCGGTGGCTTACGCGTACTCCAATGGGCACTTGTCGTCGATGCTGACGCCCTCGGGCCAATCGATCGGCTATTCGTTCGATTCCAACGGCAGAGTTTCCGGGATCGCGGTCAACGGCAGTACGCTGATCAGCGAAGTCGTTCATGATGCTTTCGGTCCCATCCGCGGATGGACCTGGGGCAACGGAACGCTCACGGTGCGCAACTTCGACCTCGATGGCCGAGTGGATCTCATCGACAGCGCGGGCTTGTCCACCTACACGTATTACGCCGATGGCAGCATCGCGAGCCGGTTCGATGACTCTGTGAGTTCCTATTCGCTGGCTTCGGGATCGACGACGCTCACCCCGTCGGAGAACAGCAATCGAATCGACAGCACAACGGGGCTTCTTGAACGCGCGTATTCATACGATCCGGCGGGAAATACCGTCGGAGATGGAACCTCGACGTTCACGTACACCTTCGCGAACCGGATGTCATCCGCCACCCGCGGCGGCGTGACGGCTAACTACACATACAATGCCCTGGGGCAGCGCGTGCGCAAGGTGATCGGAAGCACCACGCGGTTCTTCTTCTACGATGAGGGTGGGCGCCTGCTGGGGCAGTACGATGGTGCCGGAGCGCTCGTCGAGGAGATCGTGTGGTTCGAGGATACGCCGATTGCGACTCTACGCCCGTCCGGCTCGAATGGTATTGAGGTGTTTTACATTCACGTCGATCATTTGAACAGTCCGCGACGGATCGCCCGTCCGCTGGACAATGAAATCGTGTGGCGCTGGGACAGCGATCCGTATGGCGTGACTGCTGCGAACGAGGACCCGGATGGCGATTCACAGCTTTTCACGTTCAATCTGCGCTTCCCAGGGCAGTATTGGGATGCGGAGACGGGGCTCCATTACAACTACTTCAGGGACCTCGATCCGTCCACTGGGCGGTATGTTGAATCTGATCCAGTGGGGCTCTGGGGTGGGATCAACACCTATTCGTACGCACTCGGCAGGCCGACGAGTCTCTATGATCCATTCGGACTAGACGTCTGGACGATCATCAATAGAAACGGTGCGCTAGGCCACGCAGGCCTGTACATGAATGTTGATGGCGGAATTGTCTATGATCCAGGCGGCGGCTACCGAAACGATTTGAAGGGCGGTGGCGACGCAATTCAAGGCGATGGCGCGAATCTCAGCGACTACGTGAATAGCCAGAGCGAAGATGGTCCAAGGATCGACGTTCTTCATTTCCCGCTCACGCCTGAAGAAGACCAGCAGATTATCGACAGAATTAGCCAACATGATGCGTGCAGTCCATTTACCTGCGCCGCTTGTGTGTCTGACGTGCTGAGCGGGATCGGGCCATTCAAGGATCTCGGCAAGCATCAGTTCCCTCGTGGCCTCGGTGATCGGCTGCTTGACTTGTCGAAGCGCCCCAGCACTTCGAGTCATGGCGGTGGAGGTGGGTGGTGAAGGTCGAGTCCGCGAGACTTCGGGTTGTGATGGTCTGCGTGATTGTCCTGTGCGCGTACTGGGCAATGTCTGCCGCAGTATTGGATAGGCGATTGCAGGGTCAAGGCACATTGTTCTTTTTGGTGATGGCATCCATTGTGATCTCTTCTGCAATCTTGATTGCTCCTCGTCGGCTTGTTACTTGGGGGTTATGGGGAGTCCTTTGCCCGATTGCCGCTTCGGCGATTGCCTATGGCGCAGTCCTTGTCATGTTCTATTTCCAACATGGAAGTCTGGGACCCAACTTATCGGTTGGTTCATGGCTACTGATTGCCTTCGTTTCGCCCTATCTCGGGTGCAACGTATGGACATTGTCGGTGGCTTTACCAATTCTAGGTTTGGCGACCTCATTGATGCGACCAGCCGCAGAAAATCAGACGCGATGACCAGCGGACGCTCATCTACAACTACTTCAGAGACTACGATCCGGCGGTAGGTAGGTATGTTCAACCAGACCCACTTGGAGTCGATGCCGATATTGCGTTGTATCGGTACGTCGCCAACAACCCGCTGTCCGCAATAGACCCTTTAGGCTTGGAAACACTTCCGGACAGCGGTCGCGGAAAGCCCGGCTCTTATCCGAAGTGCATCAAATGGCCCAAGTTTCCATCGTCCTGCGGCAAGGACTGCGGAAACGCCTGCGCCGTTGAGCGCGGGAAGCTGACTCAGGGCTGTCTGAAGGACTGTAAGTGGCGCATCCCCTTCCCGGCCTTGCTATTGGCTACATGCTCCGAGGCGGGAAACGAGTGGGGTCGTCAGTGCCTCGAAAGCTGCCTTGGAAGCTCAGGCAAGTGCTGCGCAAAAGAATGACCTTTTAGGAGCTGAATCTATGACTCGCTGGGTGAAGTTCATCTTGATCGTTGCTTTCGGTTGGTGTGCGTTCTGGTGGGGACATTCATTTGGTGTCGGGACCGCCATGCGATCTGAACTTTCTAGCGCACAGACGGATCGGGCTCTGATGGAGGCGATGAGAGCGAAGTGCGACACAGGCTGCCCCATCGACGTGGTGGATTCGATCGGGCAGATGAAGAACGATCGAATTCGACTCGTCGAATCGTCAATTCCACGAGCCCAGGATCAACTGCTAGCACCGGTGGCCGGTCCGATAAGTGCTTGGCAATTAGCGCGCGTCCGGGCCGAGTCAGAGGACAAATAGCCGCGAATCTACAACTACTTCAGAGACTACGATCCGGCGGCGGGCAGATACGTCGAATCTGATCCAATTGGGCTGGAAGGTGGGATCAACACATACGGCTATGCGTACGCTGACCCAATTTGGCGCCACGACCGCTTTGGCCTCGTGCCGTACAGGCCGAAGAACTCGATGGAAGCGTGGTGCCTTCGATGGCCGACTCTCTGCAAGCAACAGGAACGCGAGCTCTATAACAGGCTCAAGCGGCCTAAGAAGCCCAAGATTCCTAAGAAGGACGCTGCGGATGACTGTCCAAGTTGGGCGAAACAGGACGGCGGTCCGCTGCAGAATGAAAACGGAAAGGACTACGCGAAGAGGCTAATGGACGAGAAGTATGGCGAAGGTGGCTGGGATAATACCGGCCCTGGCTCGGAGTTCAGCCAAATCAAGAAGTGGGCCGATCGCGCATTTCAAGCAAGTGAGTAACGGCATGAAAGTTTATCTACTAAGCCATCGCCGAAATGACGAAGAACTAGATGGATACAAGGTCATCGGCATCTTCTCGTCCGAGGATAAGGCAAAGGAATCGATACGTGAGTTGAAGGCAGCTCCCGGGTTCCGAGATTATCCGGACCTATTTCATATCGATGGTTACGAGATGGACAAGACGTTCTGGCGCGGTGGCTTCGGCTGATCAGGAGTAGCGCTGACAATCAGGGCGTTGGCTCGATAACCTGAAACTCAAATCGGGGTCGTAAGCTTGCTGGCTCCGGTTCCAAGGACTCGGACGCTTCTAACCACGCCAACGCACTGGAGAAATCGCGTGCCGGCAAATCTCCGGTTCACTGGCTGGGCCTATGTCTGACGGCTTTGGGGCAAATCGCCTAGAGCGCGGCCACGGCCGCGTCGGCCACCGTATTGGGAGTGATGTACTTCTCCCGCTGCCTCACGATGTCCAGCGCCGCGATCCGATACGCCTCGGCCATCGTCGGGAAATTAAACACGTTGTCGACGTAGGCATCGACGTCGAGCTCGGCCGCGAGGCCTATCTGCCCGATGTGCACGAGCTCGGTGGCCGAGTCGCCGGCGATCTGCACGCCCACTACGCGCCGGCCGCCCGGGTCGGCGATGAGCTTGAGAATGCCGCGCGCGCTGCCGATGATGTGACCGCGCGCGATTTCCTCGAAACGCGCGCGGCCGACGAGGGCGCCACCGAAGTGCCGGCGCGCGCCGTGTTCGTCGAGCCCGACGGTGGCGATCTCGGGAATCGTGTAGACGCCGGAAGGCAGTCGCGAGACCGGGTCGGAAGGCACCAGGAGTCCGAGCGCATGACAGGCGGCGCGCCGACCCTGTTCCATCGACACCGACGCGAGCGCCGGCGGGCCGATCACGTCGCCCGCGGCGTAGACGCCGGGCGCGGTAGTTTGCAGGTTCTCGTCGACCCGCACGTGGCCGCGATCCGTGAGCTCGATGCCCGCGGCCTCGAGATTCAGGTGGTCTATGTTGGCGACGCGGCCGAGCGCGACCAGCACCTTGTCGGAAACGATCACGCGGCCGTCGCGGAACTCCGTGCGCACCTGCGAGATGCCGTCGAAGCGCGCGCTCACGGCCTCGGCGTTCGGCAGGTATTCGCCGCCGTTGCGGCGCAGCTCCTCGACGTAGTACTCCGTGAGCTCCGGATCGAGGAACGCGAGCGGCTGGTCGAGCTCGTCGGCCTGCGTCACCTGGCAACCGAGCGCCGCGAACATCGAGGCGTATTCGCTCGCGATTACGCCGCCGCCGAGCACCAGCAGGCTGCGCGGCAGGTAGGCGAGCGACAGGATCGAGTCGCTGTCGAGCAGGTGCTCGTGATCGATCGGTAGTTTGGGCGGCACGCGCGGGCGCGAACCGGTCGCGATGATGATGATCGGCGCGTGGATGCTGGACTGGGAGCCGTCGATGCGGCGCATCGTGAGCTCGTGCGGAGAGACGAAACTCGCGCGTCCGCGCAGCAGCGTTATGTCGTTGCGGTCGAGCTGCGCGGCCATGTACGCATCGTGCGCGGCGACGGTGCCGCCGACCCCGTCGAGCAGCGACTGCAGGCGCGCTTCCATCAGGTTCACCTGGCGCACGCGTTGGCGCAGCGCGTGTTCGCGCAGCGACTTGCTCGGAATCGTGCCGGTGTGCACGCACGCTCCGCCGACCTGCCGGTCGCGTTCGATGACCGCGACGCGCCGCCCGGTCTTCGCGGCCTGGATCGCGGCTTTCTGCCCGGCGGGACCCGAGCCGATCACCACGACGTCGAAGGTGTGATTCCAGCCGGCGGCACTCACGTGAAGCTCTCCGCCGTGGCGTAGATCGCGGCGCGCTGCGCCATGATCGTGAACAGTTCGTCGGGGTAGATGGACAGGTCGTCCATCCAGCGCGACACGGGGCCGAGCATCGAGTCGGGCAGCTCGCCGCCCGCGCCGGGCGAGCGCAGCTCGTCGGAGATCTGCCGCGCGAGCGCGATCTCCATGACCTCGGTGCGCGCATGTCCCGCATCGACCGGATTGCGCCAGTGCGCGATCGCGGACGCGACGGACAGCGGCAGGCACCAGCTCGCCGCGAGATGCGCGCCGACGCGCGCCTCGTGTTCGGCCGCGTAACGCGTGACCGTCATCGCGTCGATCGACAGCTGGTGCTCGAGTGCCGCGGTGCCCATGCGGCTCAGCATCACCGCGTAGCCGACGCGATGCAGCAGGCCGCATAGATAGGCCGACTCGACGTTGCGGCGCTTGAGTCGCGCGATCTCCTGGGCGAACAGCGCGGTGATGACCGACTCGCGCCAGATATCCGACATCTCGCGGCGGAAGTAGGTGGAATTGAAAACCTGGCTCTGCACGGCCGCGGCGTAGGCGATGTTGCGGATCTCGCGCACGCCGAGCCAGGCGATGGCCTGCGACAACGTGACGACGGGCGTGCGGCGCGCGTACAGCGCGGAATTCGCGACGCGCATGACCTGGCCGGCGAGCGACACGTCGCGCTGGATGAAGCGTGCGAGCTCGGCGGCGCTGGCGTCGCTTTCCTCGTCGGTGCGCGGATCGTCGCGGGTGAGGCGCATGACCTCGACGGCGATCTGCGGCAGCGGCGGCAACGTGAGCGTCCCGTCCGCGATCGCGGTGCGCAGGAGCTTGTCGACATGTTCTTCCGTGCTGGCCGGCGAGGTGGCTGTCATGGGGCGTTTTTCGTTGTGGATTGACCCGACCCGTTAACGGCCGCCCGGCGGCGCACTTGACCCGGTCCGGGCGGATTCTCCCGGGGGGCCAACGGCCGTCACAAATCAATGAGTTACGACTTGATGAATGACGCCAGGACGGGGGCGATGGCCCGGGCGGCGACGTTGTGAGTCTGCCTGGGGAGGGAGCGCGCGCCGGCGCCCGGAATCGCCGCCGCGAGGGCGCTGGCGGCGTCTCGGAGCATGGGCCAGGTCTTCTCGCCGTCGAGCACGAGGGTCGGGACGCGGATCGCGGCGGCGCGCGCGGTAGGCAACTGGAAGTCGCCCATCACTGCGGAGTCGTAGGGCAGGGACGGCGCTACGGCTTTCATCTTTCGCCACATCGGCGCGAGGCGGAAGACGAACGGCATGAAGCGGGGCATGCCGATGATGTCGCAAAGGTAGTAAGTCACCGCGTCGGAGCGGCGGTCTTCCGCGATCATGCGTGTGAGCGCGGCGGTGTGATCGGGCGGGACGGTGCGGGCGTGCGGGCCGACCATGAACGGGGGTTCGTAGAGCATCAGGCCGCCGATGGACAGTCCCGCCGCGCCGACCGCCAGCGCGAGCGCGGCGCCGGACGAAACGCCATATAACCAGGCGCGACCGCCGGCGGCGCCGATCAACGCGTCGATGTCTTCGATTTCGCGTTCGACCGCGTAGGGTTTCGTGTCGCCGCTCTCGCCGCGCGCGCGGCGGTCGTAGGTGAGCACGCGCAAGCCGTGGGTCAGGAGCTCCGTCGCGAGCTTGGGCATCGGGCCCATCGCGCGACAGCAGAACGCGCCGTCGATGAGGATCACGGTGGGGCCCGTGCCCGCGATTTCGTATGCGATGCGCGTGCCGTCGCGCGAGGTGACGAAGTCGGTCATGCGGGGAAACGGCTGGTGGTTTGGATTCTTGCTGTCCGATTTTTCGGTCAAGCCTGCGGCGGCGGGCCAGTCATGTGGACGAGCTCCCAGGTGTGGCCATCGAGGTCTTCGTAGCCGTGGGCGTACATGAAGCCGTGGTCCTGGGGCTGGCGCGGAACCGTCGCTCCGGCGGCGCGGGCCTTCGCGACCAGCTCGTCGACCTGGGCGCGTGAGTCGCACGAAACGCAGGTCAGCACTTCGGTGGTCTTCGTCGTGTCCGCGATGCCCTTGCTGGTGAACGAGCCGAAGAACTTCTCGACGAGCAGCATCACGAACAGGTTGTCGCCGAGGATCATGCAGGTCGCGTTCTCGTCGGTGAACTGCGGGTTGAACGTGTAGCCGAGGTTCGTGAAGAAGCCGACGGAGCGTTTCAGGTCCTTGACGGGCAGGTTGACGAAAATCTGCGAGTGCATGGAATCATCCTCGGGTAGCTGGTCAGCCGGTGCGCCGTTCCGCGTCGGACGCACGCAGTTCGGCGGGGACGTCGAGCTCGCGCGCGGGCCGCACTTCGATGCTGCCGGTGCGCGCGGGCGGAATCTTCGAGGCGAGCGAGATGGCCTCGTTGAGGTCGCGCGCCTCGATCATGTAGAAGCCCGCGAGCTGTTCCTTGGTCTCGGCGAACGGGCCGTCGGTCACGGAGACCTGGCCGTTGCGCACGCGTACGGTCGTGGCGGAATGCGTGGGCTGCAGCGCCGAGCCGGTGATCCAGTGGCCGCTGTCGCGGATTCCCTTGCCGTATTGGGCGCATTCGCCGTCCGGAATGGAGTTCCACTGCTCGGGCGAGAGGTAGACGAGGCACAGGTATTTCACGATGGGTCTCCTTGGAAACTGGTCGTTCGGAAT
>JAEZCN010000079.1 GCA_023433515.1 Pseudomonadota bacterium | reverse complement strand
GGCGCCGTATTTCGCCCGGCTGGCTCCAGCAGGATCGCGGCGGCGGGCAGGTCCATCTCGCGCAATTGCTCGGCGACGAGGAAGCGATGCGCCTCGTTGCAGACGACCACGGGACCCATCACGTCCGGAAATCCCGCGAGGCGCGATGCGGTCTCCTGGAGCATCGTGCGCTCGCCGGTGAGCGCCAGAAGCTGCTTGGGCAGCAGCTCGCGGGACAGCGGCCAGAGGCGCGTACCTGAGCCGCCGGAGAGGATGACGGGGACGAGTTTCATCTGCCGGGCATCGTACGCGGTTTGACCTTGTGGGTCACAAATACACGATGCTCGTGTATTATCTTTCGAGGATGAAAAACATCACCATCACCCTCGACACGGACACGGCAGCCTGGGTGCGGGTGCATGCCGCCGAGCAGAACAAGAGCGTCTCGCGGTTGGTGGGAGAGATTCTCCAATCTCGCATGAGGGACCGCCGGGAATATCAGCGCGCCATGCGGCGCTACCTGTCCAAGCCACCCTTCGATCTGACCGGGGAGCCCGAGAAGTATCCGACCCGGGACGAGATCTATGACCGCGTTCGTATTCGTTGACACGAACCTGCTGATCTACGCGCGCGATCCACGTGATCCCGTCAAGCGGGCCGCTGCGCTTGAATGGATCCGCCTGCTGTGGAACGAAGAGCGTGGGCGAACCAGCGTTCAGGTCCTGAACGAGTACTACGACGTCCTGACCCGAAAGTTTCGCACGACGATCAAGCGCGAGGACGTATGGGACGACGTGCAGTTCTATCTTTCATCCTGGAATCCGCAGCCCATCGACGCGGAAGTCGTCGAGTGCGCGCATGACGTGGAAGTCAGGTATCGGCTGAACTGGTGGGATTGCCTCATCGTCGCCGCAGCCCAGGTACAACGCTGCGTACTGTTACTGAGCGAGGATCTGCAGGATGGAGCCGACTACGCCGGTGTCATCGTGCGCAATCCTTTCACCCTGCGGATCGCTGAGGAGACGGGCGCGTATACGCTGCCTACGCGCATGATTTCGCGGCATCGCGGTCGCGGTCGGCCGCGACGCAATTCCACGCGTGCGACTTCCGCACCCGGTTAGCCGTCCCGAGTTCTAGATCCTTGACGCCTCGCCTCGCCCGATCGCGTAGTACTTGAAGCCCAGCTTCTGCATGAGCGCCGGGTCGTAGAGATTGCGACCGTCGAAGATCACCGGCGCCTTGAGCTGCTTCTTCAGGTTGTCGAAGTCCGGGCTGCGGAATTCCTTCCACTCCGTGACGATCGCGAGCGCATCGGCGCCTTCGAGCGTCTCGCGGGCTCGCGAGCACAGGACGAGATCGGGGCGCTCGCCGAAGATGCGCTTCGTTTCCTTCATCGCCGCGGGATCGAATGCGCGCACCTTCGCGCCCGCGTCCCACAACTGCTGCAGCAACACCCGCGACGGTGCCTCGCGCATGTCGTCGGTGCCGGGCTTGAACGCCAGGCCCCACATCGCGATGGTCTTGCCCTTCAGGTTGCCGCCGTAGTGCTTCGAGATCTTCTCGAACAGCACCTGCTTCTGCGACTTGTTGACCGCCTCGACGGAGTCGAGCAACGCGGGCGTGTAACCTGCGGCGCGCGCCGAACGCGCGAGGGCCTGCACGTCCTTCGGGAAACACGAGCCGCCGTATCCGAGGCCTGGATAGATGAAGTGATAACCGATGCGCGGATCCGAGCCGATGCCGACACGCACCTTCTCGATGTCCGCGCCGAAACGCTCCGCCAGGTTTGCGAGCTCGTTCATGAAACTGATCTTGGTCGCGAGCATCGCGTTGGCCGCGTACTTCGTGAGCTCGGCGGACCGCAGATCCATGATGATGAGCTTTTCGCGGCTGCGCGTGAACGGGTCGTACAGCGCGCGCAGTAGTTCGGTCACGCGCGGATTGTCGGTGCCGACCACGACTCGATCCGGACGCATGAAGTCGTCGATCGCGGCGCCTTCCTTGAGGAATTCGGGATTCGAGACGACGTCGTATTCGATGTCGACTCCGCGCTTGTCGAGCGACTCGCGCACCGCGGCGCGGACCTTGTCGCTCGTGCCCACGGGCACGGTCGACTTGGTGATGACCACCTTGTATTCGCCCATGTGCTCGCCGATCGAGCGAGCCACGGCGAGCACGTACTTGAGATCGGCCGAGCCGTCTTCGTCGGGAGGCGTGCCGACGGCGATGAGCTGGAACAGGCCGTGATCCACGCCCTCCTTCGCGGAGGTTGTGAACTTCATGCGTTCCGCTTCGATGTTGCTCTTGATGAGCGCGTCGAGACCGGGCTCGTGGATGGGGATGATCCCCTTCTTGAGGCCTTCGATCTTGTTGGCGTCGACGTCGACGCAGAGGACGTCATTGCCCGCGTCGGCCAAACAGGCGCCGGTCACGAGGCCGACGTAGCCGGACCCGAATATGGTTACTCGCATGGATTCCCTGCAGACGCCCCAAGTGGGCGCAAGGGGCGGAATTTTAACGAATTAGCGCTGCCGACGCGCCTGCACCGGCTGTCGGAGATCAGGAGTGTGAACTGGCACGGTCCTGGAGGCTGGGTCGGGCCCGGTTTCGTCAGGCGGCGTCGATTTCGCCCGCAATGGGTTGCGTGCGGCGGAAACGCTCGGGAAGCACGTGCCAGAGGACCCGGGCGTTGCGCATGAGGACGACCATGGCGAAACCGGACAGCAGCCAGAGCGCGAAGGAAATCGAATCGGGAATCTCGAGGTGCTGGATGGTGATGCCAGCCAGCGACAGCATCACGCCGATGCAGATCAATACGAAGAATGCGCCTCTCACTCCGAAACCGGCATCGAGCAGGTTGTGGTGAAAGTGGGCACGGTCGGGCTGGAACGGCGAGCGTCCCTTGAGAACGCGACGCAGCGTGGTCCACAGGAGTTCGTAGAGCGGAATCGCCACGACCCAGAGTGTCGTCGTCGGCGCGATTTTCGGGGCCTCTCCCTGCGAAGCGCTGATGCACAGGCATGCCAGCAGAAAGCCTAGCAAGGTGCTGCCAGCATCCCCCATGAAGCATCGGAACCGACGATTGAACTTCGCGGGAATGTTGAAAACGAGGAACGCGGCGACGGCACCCGAGAGGATGATACTTACCGTGCCAATATTCGGGATCCCAGCAGCCGAGGTCAGCACCGTCAGCGAGAGTAATGCGATGAATGCCATCGTGCCGGCAAGGCCGTCCATGCCATCGAGCATGTTGAACGCGTTGATGGCTCCAACAATGGCGACGCAGGTGAATGCCGCCCCGCCGAACTCGGAGAACTGCACCACATCTCCGCCGAAAGGCCGGCCGAGCGTCGTGATCGAGAGATCGGTCGCAGTACTCAGGACCAGCAATGCTGCGACGAGGTGCGCCGTGAGGCGCGCCACCGGAGAAATTTCGAAGCGATCGTCGAGGAGCCCCACCAGGACCACGAGCGCGGCCGCGGACAACAAGGAGGCGGATACGAACTGGGTGACGGGCAGGAGGCCAATGCCGAACATGCAGCCGATGAACATCGCCAGGCCGCCGACAACGGGAATCTCGCCGCGATGAGTCTTGCGTCCTCCCGGCTTGTCGACCAACTCGACCGCTACTGCAACGGGCCGCAACGCGAGCATTGCCAGAAAAGTCGCAAAAAAGCAGGCTCCCGCGGCGCCGAAGGTACTGATCAAGACAATCCTCGCTTATCCAGCGTCCACCATGAGGGTTGGCGCTTCGTCATTCTCTAGTTCTTGTCAGTGGGAGTATAACCACTCGAAATCCCGACAGTTAGCTTGGGTCAATGTCCACCTTGCGACGCATGGAAGACAAGTCACCCCAGCGTGTCGATCGGCTCGGCATTGTCTCTGTCATGACATCGGATTTTCTCTCACGTCGGCGCGATGAGACTCGTTGGCGTGACTGTCGGCATTCGGAGACAATTAGATCAAGTCCAGTGGCATGGCCCGTTCAACCGAGCACGGCAGACTCGACCAGCTTGGGAACATCGGCGAGGGAGATAGGCTCGGCCTCCGGGTCGAACCGGCGGCCCGAGTCCAAAAGATAGCCGATCCCATCATGCTCGCCATTTTTTAGTGCCACGAACACGACTTGATCGCGCAAATTGCCGAACGTGCGCTCCCCGAGCTGGAAAGTCGCCGTCGTCTCGATGTCGTGGGGATACGTGAGCATCACGAAGAGATCTGACCCACGATTGTCGACGTCGAACAAACGGGTTCCGTCGGCAGCAATTACGGCCGAGAGCATCTGCTCGGTCACGCGCGCACGCTCCGGCGAGCCGCAGCAGACGACGAAATCGCGAGACATCAGGCCCTGCACCGACTCGAACGGAATCTCGAGTGTCCGCAGGAACTGGGCGTGATCTTTCAGTCGCCAGTAGAAAGTCACCGAACCGTGCGGATTCTGATGGAGTCCGGTCCCGAGCATGATGCGCGACTGCGGAAACTCCGCGAGCACTCGCGCCACGATCCGGTCATAGAGTTCGTAGACCTCGAGTACCGGGTCTACGCCGGGCTGCACGTACCAATCCGGGTTGCGACTCGGGCCGTCGTACACCTGCGAGCAGAAAAGGTAGTGATGCTGGATGTGCGCCCCTGCGTTCACGAACAAGGTCGCAAAGTCCGGTCGCGTCGCTCGGACTTCATGGACGAACACGTCCGCCAGCAACAAGTCGAGAAACATGGCCTTGCGCCAGGGCCGGCCGCGCGAGCCCGCCGCCAGCTTCGTGTACTGCGGAAAATTTACCGCCGCACCGTAAGTGATGAAGCCACGCAAGAGGCGCAACAACGATTGCCAGGTGACTCGCGAAGCCGCGTTGTCGCTTACGGCCTGCGCGATCGCCTCGTAGAGATTTTTCAGCGTCGTACCGGCATTGACCTCGGTGCGCGTCCACGGGTCCGGAACGAAAAATGCCGCGTTCCGTAATCGATTCTTCGCGTTCATCGGACTGATCGCGCCGACTCGCAGCCCACGTTGCTCGAGCTGCTCCCAGATCTGCGGGATGTCACGTTCGACGATGTCGCCGAGCCGGAAGACACCGTGCTCCGCGAAGGTCTTTCCGGTGTGAGCGGTCACCCACTGGATCCAGGGTTCGAGCTTGTCGTACTCGCGTTCCGATTCGGTGCGCGCGTAACCCTGACTATTCAAAAGGCTCGCAAACGTCGGCAGCAGGCCGCGCGCCACGTAGCGGCGGATGTATTCGAAATTGACTTCGTTCAGTTCGAGGAAGAGCAATTGCCGAGTGCGGGATGAACTCATGCGGGTCGGGCGTTCACAAGCATTTCAAGGTTCGCGAATGGTAAGGCGATAACGTGGATTTTCCCAGCCGCAAATCCCCGTATCTCAAGGAGATACGCGTCTCCAGAGAGCGCCACTCGGATCGACGTCAGCCGGTACCGCTTCCGGCTGCGGAAATGAGCTTTTCGTAGATGTCGTTGGTTTGCGCCACGACCGCACGAATGTCGAAACGTTCCGCGGCGAAACGTCGCCCTTCGGCGCCATATCGCTCGCGCCGGGCGCGATCGGCGATCAAGGATGTAAGGCATCTCGCAAGTGCCTGGGGATCGCGAGGAGGCACAAGGTCTCCCGTAACGCCGTTGATGATGGCTTCCCGACAGCCCGGCAAATCCGTGGTCACTACGGCGCATCCAGACGCGGCGCCCTCGAGAAGGAATTTCGGAATGCCTTCGCGATAGTAGGAAGGCAGGCAGACGATGCTGGCACTTGCGAGCAGAGGATCCATGTCCTTGACCAAGCCCCGCCACTCGATGACGCCCTGCGCCTGGAATTGCTCGAGGACTTCGGCGGGAATGCTGCTGGGATTCTGATAGTCGGCCGCGCCCGCGATCACGAAGCGCCAGTTCGGCTTAAAGCTGCGCACGATGCGCGCCGCTTCTGCGAAATCGAGAACGCCCTTCTCGCGAACGAGGCGCGCCGCGAACAAGACCGTTTCAGTCTTCTGTTCCGGGGCGAAACGCGACAGGCGCGATACGTCCACCCCCGACCCGGGAATGAGAACGACCTCGGTCTCCGATGCGAGGCCGGAATCCAGGATCTGCTGATGGTCCTCGGAGTTTTGCACGATGACTTTCTTGTTGCGATGTCCATACGCGAATCGCGCGAACAGCCTGTAGATATTTCCCGCCCACGATCGAATCAGGCTGCGGCCCGGCTCGGATGTGAACGCAAATCCCATTCCGGATACCGCGATCACGAGCGCCGGCCGCCGCGTGATTCGGGCCGCGATGGCGCCATACAGAATTCCCTTCGGCGAGGCGCAATGCACGACGTCCGGACGTTCCCGGCGCATGAGCTGGATCAGTTCGAACACCCCGCGCAGTTCGACGAAGGGATTCATCCCCGCCGCCGTGAAACCGACTCTGACGTGCCTTATCTGGTGAGCCTCAAGCGCGGTAACCGCGTCCGCCTCCATGGACTCGCTGCCTGCCTTGCCGGTGGCCAGAACCACTTCGTGGCCACGTTCCAGCGCACCCAGCGCGAGCGGGAGACGATGCGAAACGAAAAATGCGGCATGGTTGATCACGTACAGGATCTTCCGGGTGCTGGATCCGGATGATCCTGCCTGATGATTTTCAGCCATGTAGTTTCTTGGAGCGGAAAGAATTCGCGAGCCCGCCCAAGTCTATCCGATGTGAGACAACGAATAGTTCGCGCTTTACCGACGCACGAATCTCGTCCCGATGATGGCGGGAGGGCCAGCCCTCATAGTCTGCCCGATGGCTCGCACTTCCAGGCGAGATCCCGGGCGCGGCTTCCAGATGACGAACGGCCCGGTAGTGCGCCAGGACCTGATCTCTTTTCGCGACGAGGTGTCGACTTCGCTGAGATAGTAACCGTGAAAACCCGGGTAGTTTGTCTTCAGCACCATCTCGACCTGACCTTGGGCCACCGAGGTGATCGTTGCCTCGACCTGGTTGAGCTTGGCGTTGAATCGCACGCGATCGCTGGTCGACTCGAAAGGCAGATGGTTCACCCAGAATTCGCTTCCGTCCGCGGTCGCCTGCAGCCGGTCGGAGACAGCGTCGCCGAATTCGACCATGTCGTTTCTTCGGTCGAATGGATCCTCGTCGGGAGCCGACAAGTGATCCGCCTTCAACATGACGCGCACATATCTGAAATTGTCGATCCCACGAAAGGGCAAGACGTTGGGATCGACGTGACCTTCGCGAACCGAGCCGAGAATTTCGTCGACATCGTCCGTCGCCCCATTCATCAGGGCATCGTGCAATTCAACGGCTCCAAGCGGAATGCCATTCCGCTCAAAGTGGACGTTGAAATCCGCATCCAGCATGACCCACTTGTCGTAATCGTTGGACCACACCTCGATAACGAAATGATCCACCGGGGTTAGCCTGCCGATTTCGACATACCGAGCCGGGATTCCGAACGATGCGAGCGCCTGCAGCATCACCTGCGAATACTGCCCGCAGAATCCTCCGGTCCTGCCCGTGCGAATCCAGTCGAGAATGATGATGGCATCCCACGGCGGATAGGGGTCGGGAAGCGAATGGGGCCACTGAGCGGCAACCCATTCCTTGATCCGCAGGATGCTCTCGAATTCCGCCTTGTTAGTCAGCGAACCATAATCGAGCGATTTGCTGACGAGCGGATCCAGGATCTCCTGCTGTCGCAACTCCTGCAGTCGCTGCAAGTCCGGCTGCTCGAAGCGGATGGGAAGCCCCTCGGCCAGGTCCCCGTTCTTCTCGATGTATGCCCCTTCGAGCACGAGGTCCTTGCCGCATCCGGATATCGAGAGCCCGAAAACACAGACCAGTAGCGGCGAGAGAATGCGAAATGTTTGCGCAGCGGTGCGGCCGCCGCGAACCTGAGGATTCAGGTATTCGCACCGCGTCGTGTGCCCAATTGTCTCGCCGATGCAGCCAGCCATAATTGGTTGCAGATCCTAAATCATCGCTGCGCGGCAACCAAGATTCGAGTGTGATCGGCAGCACGCTATCGCGATGCACGCGATACCGGCTTTCTCTCGATGTGAAGTCGTTCAATCGCGATGCGGCAATCACGCGCCGCATGCCGCGACGGGCGTGCTGTTTGAGGCCTCAATCCATGCCTGGAACATGAGCACGTCCCAGAGCAAGTATTGCCAGTTGCGTGATCCCGCTAGGTGCTCATGCCACTTCTGCCGGATTTCTTCGATGTCGAAATAGCCTTCTCGGGTGAGCCTCTGGGGATCAAGCAGTGATTCGGCCCAATCGCGCAACGGGCCCCTCAGCCAGTGATCCAGCGGCACGGCGAAACCCTGCTTAGGTTTCTCGATCAGTTTTTTCGGTACGTATCGGTACAACACCTGCCTCAGCAACCACTTGCTCTGGCCGCCGCGGATCTTCTGATGCATAGGCGTCCGCCACGCGAACTCGACGATACGGTGATCGAGCAAAGGCACGCGCGTTTCCAGGCTCACGGCCATGGCGGCGCGATCCACCTTGACGAGTATGTCGTCAGGTAGATAGGTCATCTGGTCAACCAGCGACATTAGCTCCACTTCGTCGAGCGGCAGTTGCCGATCGACGATCTCGTGCACGAGTGTCCTGGGTTCGCTGGCGCCGCGCACGAGCGACGCCGGATCCTGCCAGTGCGAAATGAGTGAGCGATACATTCCCATCGCGCTCTCCGCGGGCAAGACGTTCGACGCAAACTTATGCAGTTTGTCACCGACGTTTCCGACCTTCCTGCGACGTGGCGCGAGCGCCATGAGCGCACGCGCGACGGCATCCACACTACCGGGCTTCAGGGCCAGCAGGCGCCCAGAGGCCCAGCGGCGCAGACCGGACGGAAATCGATCCAGGCGACGCCACACGTCATGCGCGAGCCGATAGCGGGAATAGCCGGCGAATAGCTCGTCGCCGCCATCACCAGATAACGCCACGGTCACCCTACTTCGCGTCATTTCCGAAAGTAGATAGGTGGGGATCTGCGACGCGTCGGCGAACGGTTCGTCGTAGATCGTTGGCAGTTTCGGGACGACGGCGAGCGCATCGGTCGCGGTCACGTACAACTCCGTGTGATCCGTGCCGAGGTGTTCCGCGACCGCCTTAGCGTGCTCTGCCTCGTTGTAATCGGGCACGTCGAAACCGATGGAGAAGGTACGGATCTTGCCGGGCGACAGGCGCACCATTTGCGCGGCAATCGTGGACGAATCCACTCCGCCCGAGAGGAATGCGCCGAGCGGAACATCCGACAGCATTTGCCCCTCGACGACCCGGCCGAGCAAACCGTCGAGCTCGTCGATCGCTTGGGAATCCGGCAATGCCTGGCGACGCCCGGCCTCCGATTCCTCTGCCACTTCCGTGGTGCTCCAGTACGTTCCTCTTTCGACTTCTCCTCGAGTCCCGACAGCGAGCCATTCGCCCGGAAGCAGCTTGCTGATGCCGCGATAGATTGACCACGGCGCGGGAATGCAGTTATGGCGCAGGAACAAGGTCAACGCATCGCGATCGATGTCCGCAACGAATCGCGGATGAGCCCGCAGCGCCTTCAGTTCCGAGGCAAACACGAATTCGCCAGAGCCAAGCGCGCCGTAATACAGCGGCTTTTCGCCCATTCGATCCCTGGCCAGGATCAGCCGGGATTTCTCGCGATCCCAGACGGCGATGGCGAACATGCCGACGAGCTTCGGCAGCGTTTGTTGCACTCCGAATCGGCCGAAACATGCAAGCAGTGTTTCGGTGTCCGAATGACCCCGCCACGGATGTGGTCCCAGAGCCTTGCGCAACTCGAGGTGGTTGTAGATTTCCCCGTTGTACGCAAGCACGTAACGCCCGCAGTGTGAAACCATGGGCTGATGACCCTGCGGCGACAGGTCGACGATGGAGAGGCGCCGATGGCCGAGCGCCATGTGGACCGCATCGTCGATCCAGATTCCACTGTCGTCGGGACCGCGGTGAGCGATGCTCCCGCACATTGCACCCAGGACGGATGCGGCATTGCCCCAGCTCGCGGGCGCTCCCAGATAGCCAGCTAGTCCGCACATGCGATCAGGCCGTTTCCTTTGCCGATCCCGAGACAGATTCGAGTCGCAGCGCGGCGGTCAGCGTGTCCACGTAGTGAGGCAACGCGTGCACGCCCGTACGGGCCTTGGCGCGCAGGCGATCCGTCGTCGCGGTATCAGCCCACAACGCGGCGACGGCTCTCGCGGCCCGATCGATTGCTTCCGCGGAACCGTCCTCAATGAGCACCGCGGAACTGGAATCGAGATATTGCGGGAGCTCGCCCACGGGCCTGACGACCGCGATGCAACCCGACTGTATGGCTTCGATCGTACTCATCGACATCCCTTCAAAATCGGATACCAGCAGGTAAAGGCGAGAACGCGCCAGGATGTCGAGCACGGCACCATGCTCGAGCGAGACGAAAACGGACACGTCCCACCCCGTCTCCGCGCCCAGCTCTTTCGTGAACTCCGGCGCCGATCCGCCTACCACGAACGCGAGTCGCCCCCGGGTGCCATGCCGGGAAAGCGCTCGCACGAAGTCCCGCGCAAGGTCGGGACGCTTCTGGCGCGAATTGCGACCTACCCAGACGAGATCGATGTCCCGCTTCCTGGATTCATCGACTACGTGCTCGGGCTCGAAAATATAGGGCACCACCGTAGAGGGCCGCGAGATTCGCCGCCCGAGGAACATCGCGGTGGCCGTCGAATCGACCAACAGACCGTCTGCCTTGCGCCACGCCCAGTGCACGATGCCATTTTCCACCGAATGCATCGCCCGACTGTTGTGGAAAAAAGCCAGCCAGCGGACTCCGAAGAATCGGAGCGCATACCCGAAGGGATGCGCCCACCAAAGCGATGTCACGACCACTTCGGGACGCCACTGATTGCGGATGATATTCCACAAGAGACGCAGAATGCTGCGCTGGCCGCATTCGAGGCATCCCCTGCCCCGTACGGTAAAGACCCGATAGTCGAAGTGGCGCTGCAGTTGCGCCAGGCTTCGCTTCACGGCGATTTCGACTCCGCCGATATTGAGCGACGGGAGGATGTGAGCCACCTTCATTTTGCGGTCGGTTGCCTGCACTCCGACTCCTGCACTTGCGACGCTCAGACTATCGCCTCGCGCCGACACACGGCATCAGCAGGTTATTGAAAGACAACGTTGAGCCTCTTACATTCTTCTCGACGAAGCAAAAAGCCATTTGCGCCATCCCAGGCAGTCGTTTCCTCTCCAGGAAATAGTCCAAATGCTTGGAGTCCGACGCAAAGCTCTCTTTTCCAATCGCTCAACGCGAGGCCGCGCCTCACTCAGGTGACGAGACGGCGACCCTTTTTATTGGACGCATCACGGCCCAGATCACACCGACGAACAGGGCTAGCGCTCCGAAAGCAAAAATGACCAGCTTCTTCCGCGGTCGCGCAGGCCGTTCCGACACCACGGCCTTGTCGACAACCTTGATGGCAAACTCCTGGTCGGCCCCAGCCATCGTGATGGTGCGAAGCGTATCCACCATGACTTGAGCTACCGCTTCCTGTACCGCTACCGCACCCGGTTCATTCATGCGTCCCTGGAGGTACGTCAACCGGGACTCCGCGGTCTGCAACGCATCGCGACGTAACCTGTAATCCGCGAGCGCCACGATTTCGTTCGCCCAGCGTGCCGCTGTTTCGGGCTCGTACCATTCGACGCGCAGCCGGAATAGTCCCGACCTCTTCTCGGGCACCAGCGCCACACGCTTGTTCAAGGCGTTGACCGCCCGCCACGGGGAATCCGGGGAGCCGCCGACTTCGAGACCGGCGATACGCACGGCCGAATGCTTCATGAGTTCATCCTTGACACCGTCTTTCTGGATGAACTCCGAAAATGTCTCGATCGAAGTGAGCGTCGCTCTGGCGACGTCGCGATCCGAGCTGTTCCCGCCCAGGTTTATTCCGGCGACCGATGCGATACCGGAAAACTGCCTGGCCAGTCCACCGAGTCCGCTCGATTCGGAAATTTCCTTCGTGGCCAGCAGGACCTCGGCCACGTATACCGGTCGCAGCGTCCAGGAAATCACGGCTCCGACCGCTACTCCGGACAGGAGCATCACAGTGATATATTTCCAGCGCGCCCCAATGCGCGCGATTGCTTCACTTATCGGAATGTCACCGGAAGATTCATTCATCAGTTTTGACCCGACTTCCGATTGAAATGTCTCGCTGGGCCGACCGGCCAGTGCAGCAAATCATGATACCAAGCCCCAATCTGTTGATGGAAAAAACGTGCATCAAGCGCTCAAAAGCTTCCTGAAGAAATTCGCGGTTCCATTCGTCGATCTGCTTCTCGCCCCGCTGCTAGCTATAGCCGCAATCCCGATGCGGCTGTTCCGAAGGATGGGCCCGCAGTTCGCACCACTGTCCCGGCAAACCCTGCGTCGCGTGGGAGTATGGCCGTTGAGGAGGCATTACTACGATCCGTTGTTCCATCCGGATGACCTGTCGGCTCCCCTCGACGCACCGCGCGAACTGAAGGGGATCGAGTGGAACGTCGAAGAGCAGCTGCAGATCCTCCGGCAAATGTCCTTCTCTGCGGAATTTCGCAGGTTTGTCGAAGGTCCTCAGGGAAACAAGCGACATTTCACACTCGATAACGGCACGTTCCTTTCAGGAGACGCTGACTACCTCTACAGCTTCGTGCGGCATTTCAAGCCCTCGCGCATCATCGAGGTGGGGTGCGGGAATTCGACGCTCGTGATGCACGCCGCAGCAACCGCGAACGTCGACGAGGACCCCGAGAGAAGCTGCAACCACATCTGTATCGAACCTTACGAGACTCCATGGCTCGAACAACTGGGCGTCACTGTCCTGCGCGAGCGCGTCGAGTCCGTGGACATGGAACGCTTCCGGTCACTGCAGAGCGGGGATCTGCTCTTCGTCGATTCCTCGCACATGGTGCGCCCGCGAGGCGACGTTACGTTCGAAATACTCGAAGTTCTGCCCAACCTCAGGCCAGGCGTCTTCGTACATTTCCACGACATTTTTTCGCCGCGTGAATACCTTCGCGACTGGATCGTGAACCGTGCCTACCTCTGGAACGAGCAATACATGCTCGAAGCTTTCCTCTCGTTCAATTCGCAATTCAAGGTGATCGCGGCTCTCAACCTTCTGCATCACGGTCATTATGAAGCCCTCGCGTCGATTTGCGTTCAGCATGACCGGACGCGCGAGCCCGGGAGCTTCTACATTCAGCGCCAGCCGGCATCTTAGGACGCGGCGCCAGGACCCGAGGGGCGGTAATATCGAAAGGCGGATGCACAAGCCAGAAAGAACCAGAAGAAAGGCAGCCAGAACTCGGTGATTGAAAGTTGATGGAGTGAAATGGCGAGTCCTCCTGCCGCGATGTACGGCCCGAAGTGAGGGATTTTCAGCGACTGAAAGATGCTGAATCCGACCACGCCGGTCAGCAGCAGAAGAGCCACTACACCTCCCGACAACAGGATCATGGCAAACAGGCTGATCTGGCCTTCGTCGACGGCCATCCCGCGGAAATTCACGCCGGCATCGGCGAGTCCCGGCGCCACACCGAACCCGATACCCGCGGGGTAGTCGCCCACAACTTGTGCGACTTGATCAAGATGCGACCTGCGCACCGAACTCGAGCTGTCTTCGCCTGAGCCGGTCACCAGGGCACTGACCCTGGAGACGATCAGCAGGTCGGTAAATTCGATGACTTCGTCTCGCCATGTGAACAACACGGCCATGGCGATACCGGCGACCGCGGCAACACGAAACGTGGACCCGATGAACCGCGAGCCGAAACGCCAGACGAGCAACACCACAGCCGCCGTGACGACGCCGACCAGGGATGCGGTGCTGAACAAGGTCAGGTAGGACGGCACGATGATGCAGGCGTAGCCGATCCTGTATCGCCAGCCGAGGCGGAGGATCGGCAGGACGAAGAACAAAGCGAAGTCATAATAAAGCGCCATGACTCCCGGTTCAGCGGCGAAACCCCGGGCACGCAGTAGGAGCCCGAATACCTGGGCTTCCAGATCCGGCACGGTGATGTGCGGGACGAACTGCGCGATGTCATAACCGGCGAGATTCGACGCAGCAAACTCCACCAGTATGTACAGCGAACAGAAAAGCAGCGCGAAATAAACGGCCCTGAGGATGGCAAAGGCGGCGCCTTCGCGAATCAGCTTGGTCAATGCGGTGCGCATCCCGAGGTAGTACACCGTCGCACTCGCGATTATGGCCCCGGCATGAAATGCGGTCTTGAACGAAATGTATTCGGCCGTTGCCAGCCAGGGAACGAAGCAGACTGCGATCAGCAGCAACAGCACGACGTAGAGACGATCGATGTGCAGCTCGTTGCAGCGGATGAGCCACGCAGTGAGTGCCAATCCGATGGTCATGGGGGGAATGAGCCAGACGCTCGGCGCGAACACATCGACCATTGGCATCGAAAGCAGCATCGCGTAGGTCAGGAAAGTCGAAACCGCCAGGGGCATCCTGGATGCCGGGACATTCACGCTCGCCAACGATGTATTCATGCGGTCATGAACTCTGGTGCTTGAGCTGCGGATTCACCTTCCGATGAACGAAATCGACCCAAGCCTTCGGCATCACACGATGCAACGCCAGTCGAATGTACGCCCTGAGAGTTCGCGCGAGATAGACGACGTGAGCCAGTACCCGGCTCTGGCGGTGCTCGATGGCGATGGCCCGGACCTCTTTCAGGCCAGCGCGCCAGTGCTGGTCGCTGACCCCTCCCTTACCCATGTGCCCCAGCAGCAGCGGGGCGTACACACCGCGAACTCCGAGTAGTTCGGCCCTGAGATGCCAGTCGAAATCCATCGCGATGCGACGTCGGCGGTCGAACGGCCCGACTCTTTCGTAGGCGTCCCGGCAAACGACTACCGTCGGATGGTTGATGTGCGGCATGCGATAACGCATGTTCTTCCAGTAGTCGGGCCGTCCTTCGACGACGTACAACACGTGCCCATCTTCGGCATGCACCGCGAGGTTGCCAAAGGCAAACGCGGCGCCGGATTGCTCGAGAGCGGTCACTGCCTGTTCGATCTGATCCGGAGACATCCAGTCATCCGAGTTCACGATCGCGACGTATCGACCGCGGGCCGCCGCAATACCGAGGTTGAAGGCATTGCTGATGCCCCCGTCGGGTCCGCTGCGCCAGTAGGACAACCGCGCGCGGTGGCTCTCGATGATGCTTACCGTTGCATCACGCGAGCCTCCATCGATGATCACGTACTCGATCGATCGGTAGGTCTGATTGAGGACGCTCTCAATGGCCCTCGAGATCGTCGCTTCGGAGTTGTACGATAATGTAACGACAGTGACCAAGGGCGAGGTCTCGACCTCGCCGACCGGCGTCCCGTCGATCGTGACGGCGCGCGACTCCGATCGCACGCCGGCGTCAGCCAGCGCGCTTCGAAGTTCATCGAATGCCGAGGCTTTCGAGGACGAATCGTGAGCTGCGTACATGGGCCTTCAAGAAATCCTTCCGGCGGACCAGGGCCCGCCTCGCTCAATTCTTGCGCGCCTTGAAGATGTAGTTCCACGGCTGAAAGCCCGGCGGTTGAGTCGGCTCATACCCGTAAGGATCGAGGCGCCTGCGGATCGCGGCCATCCGCTCGTTGTCCGCCACCTCGATGAGCATGGCGGGCCGATGAGTCGACAGCAGTTCCTTTCCACCATCGAGCACACCGAGCTCACTGCCTTCCACATCCACTTTCATGAACGAAACGGGCTGGCTCCCCATCGAGTGCCAGATTTCGTCGAGGGGGCGCATCTCCACCTCGATGTCCGTCGAGCTCGACGCCGCGGAGGAATCCGAATGGATCGAGACGAACGCCGGATCGATTGCGGGGTTCAACGAGACGACACCGACCTTCTCACCGACTGCCAGCTCGACGACCAGTATATTGGAATGGTTGTTCATCTTTGCGTGCGCACGCAGCCGGGCACAGTTTCTAGGTAGTGGGTCGACCGCGATGACCGTACCCTTCTCGCCGACCAGTCGTGCGAGGGTCATCGTGAAGATGCCGACGTTCGCGCCCACGTCGATCACCGTGCTGCCCAGAACGGCCAGGCGCTCGCATGCAGCCAGTTCGGCATCTTCGAAGTACTGGCGAATCAGCAGGAAACTGCCGATGCGCTCGGCCGAGCTCATGACGATGACATCGCCGGAAGGCAGCCTGACGTCGAGGTCGGCGTTCCTCGGCATCAGTAAATCGATCACTAGCTTCTGCAGCGGACCCTTGCCACGCTGCAAAGGCGAATGTTTCAGATAGAGGCGCAAGGGAAGTGCTGCTCTCCAACGCAATGGAGAGGCATTCTTCAATGTGACTCGATATTCACCGCTCATCGGGATTCTCCAACCAATATCAATCGACTTCGCCTATCGCAGATCTCTTCCGACGGGGCGGTAGTAAGGCGCAGCGAAAGAAGGTCTCGCTCGCATCCATATCCAGTAGAGCCGCGCGAAGAGCCATTCGGGCATGATCCTGCGGGCCGCCGCCACCAGTCGGCCGCGACCGGATTCGGCGGTACGCTGTCCGTCCCGCCAGCTCAATTGCTCATAGTCGCTTTGCTGCGGAGCCTTCGCCAGAGGCGCCACATCGGCTGTTCTCTTCGCCAGTACGAGCAGGTATGCCGGCGCGTTGTTGGTCAGCTCCACGCGCTGCCTGATCGCCGAAGGATCCATCAGCTCGTACCACGGCGCGTTGGGTCGAACCTCGGAGATGAACATCCTGAGGACCTGGAACCCGTTTTCGGGCGAAAGCACACGGTAGAACAGTTCGGGACTGAACTGGTAGAAGCCGTGCCCCATGAAGTTGTTGGCGGTGGTCACGAAAGCCACGTGCCCGCCCACGCTCAGCATCTTCATGCTGTTGCGGATGGCGACCGGAAAGTTGAAGACGTGCTCCAGTGTCCCGCAGTCGATCAGAAGGGAGAACTTGCCGATCAGTTCGTCTGGCAGATCGACGTTCATGTCGTGAACAATCGTGGCGTTCTCGTAGGAAGACGCATCCACGCTCACCGGGTCCTTCGCTCCGAAAGCGGTCAACAAGGCGTCCGCGAATGGCGCGGAACCATCCATGTTGTCGAGCGCTCGATCGCCCAGGTCCACGCCCATTTCCTGAAGGACCTTGTGCATCGCGCGCCGGTCGATGTGCAACCACTGGTGGCCCAATGTGATGGTCCGGGAAAAATCCACCCCTTCCCGCTTCGCAAGCGCGAGAAGTCGAGCAGCATGAACATCAACACCCATAACGAAACAATCCTCCACCCATGCCCGAAACCGATACCGGACGCTGCAAGATATCAGGGCTTTCTGTAAACATTCTGGTGTCCAACCCCGCCAAGGAACTGGAGCTCCTTGTCCGCGATCTCGCGAGCCACCTTGCTCGGGCCCGGATGACCCGCGAACGAAAACTTCGGCGGTGCGAAATTCGTCCCGAGACTCGCATCGTCCATGACGAGGATCCCGCCTGGTTTCAGAGCATCGACGCTGTTCCGGTAGTCGGAGAGGACGACGTCGTAGTCGTGGCCACCGTCGATGTACACGAAATCGAGCGGCTCGGCGCGCAGGTACGCGATGGCCTGGGGGTCGGTCGAGAAGCCCTTCAGGTAGTTGGGACGCGGCAATTGAAAATGGTCGAAATTCCGCATCACGTCTTCGAGATAGTCGAGTTGCCGGTAGCGACTGACCTGGTCGCCGGCGGAACTGAATGGCGAGATGCAGCGGACCCCGACCGGAATCGACAGCTCCCGCCCGATGAGTGTCCACAACGAGACCACCTGGCCTCGATAGACACCGATTTCCAGCAAATTCGTCGGACGGAATTCGCGCAGGAGCAGGTACCACATCGAGTGAAATGCCGGCTCGCCGAATCCTCGCCCCTCCTTCGAGAAGTACTCCCTGTGCAGGCGCAAGGTTTCGGGAAGGGATTCGTAAAAAAACCGGTGCATGTACGCATGCAAATCGTTGCGATCGGGAAATCGACGCGTCGCCTCGGTGAAGGAGAGATCCTGCGACAGGTCGCCGCGGCTGCGGGCATACCCCCTGCGCGAGCGCTCCATGGCGAACTCGACAACCTTGTTACGCAAGAACGCGATTGAACTACGCATACAACCTCATTGTGATCCCTGACGCGAGCTCACGCTTCACCTCAGGCCATGTTTCGCCAGGATCATCTCGTCCCGGACCTTACTAACTACCCGTCGCGCGGCGCTGCGCAACCTGAACGACATGCCCGGCCTGCCCAGGTTCTCTTCGCATGCCGACAGGGTGGAACTGCCAACCAGGCGCGTGACGACGGATTTTGCGTTCCGCTGGCGCAACGCGTGCACCGGTTCGAGCAATGCCCAGGAATCCCTTACGTATAGCCACGGCGCGAACACATCTTCCCAGGGACGCGCCATGAACCCCTGGCGCATCGATTTGACGACGCAGCTCAGCACCGACTGATCGTGGCGGTGACTGATCCCAGCCTCGTCTCTCAGCGCCCAGAAATCCCTGTCGCTACAAGTCTCCCACCAAGACCGCACGATTTCGCGGGTTGCCGCGCAATTCTTCAACCCGAACCACGTAGCCTGGACATGAGGGGACTCTCGCACCGCGGGATCATACTTCTCGAGCAAGGATGGTTTCGTCCAAGTTCGTTCACCAAATGGAAGCTCGAAAAAGAGCGCGCCATGTTCGGCGATATCCCGGTCGAAGAACTTCATGCGGCCTTCCCCCAATGCGGATAGCTCGCAGCCCGCATCCAGGTAATAGAGGTGGTCGCCTTCCTCCAGCGACAACAACGTCCGGAGGACGCAGAACGGCTTCCAGCTCCAGAGCCCGTACCCTTTCGGGTTGGATGCGCGCAGCTCCGCGGTCAATTCGTAGTACTCGCTCATCCAAGCGGGACTGGCCTTGTCGGTGATAGCCCTTGCACCGTGGAACCACCCCAGTGCCGCGGCTTGATCGGTGAGTCGCCGCACCGGATCGTCGAATCCTGCACCCAGGCCGATCGTGAGCAGCACCCTCTTCCTGGACGACCATGCCTGCACGGATTCGAATGGTTTTACCGGGACCGTTCTCCGGTACCAGTTCAAGACCTGCCGAGGGGAAACTACGGGTTGAGTCACGGGAATCCCACTGGCTACGCGGACGCAGGCGAGTAACGCGCGACCGCACCGGTCAGGAATCGAAGCGCGAACGCGCCAAAGGCCCCAAGAGTCACAATACCCGTGAGCAAGGTCCACGAACCGTGGAATAGGAACTCGCCGCCCAACTGACAACCTCCGAGCACGAGCGCAACCACGAAGATGATCCGGAAGTCGCGGAACGAAAGCTGCAGCAGCCTTTCACCCCTTCTGCGATTGAGGGAAATGAGCGCCACCAGCGTCGCCGACAGGAGTCCGGCGCAAGGCCCGATGATGATCGCCTGCCAGCTGTCGAACAGGAGCCATGCGAGCGGCCCCACCACCGCGCTCACGACAACCGCGGACCACTGACTGATCCAGTTCCAGTGAACGGTTCCGTCCGCGATGTTCGTGAAATACGCTGGCGACGCAAGAACATGAAACATCCAAGCAGCCCCGAGTGTTGCGACGAAGATGGCGAAGTCCCGATCGAACCCCGCGAGCAACAACGTCGAAGCTGACGTTATTCCCAACAACAGCCCGGCGAGTCCCAGCATCGCCGCGATGGCCGTGAGGCCGAAGCCCGCCCTCAGCAGCGCCAGGTTCTCGGCCTGATTGGACTCTCGCAACATCATCAGCCGCGGGACGATTACCTGGACCGCACTCGAGATCAAGGTTTGCACCTGCACGCAGATGCGCGACGCAACCTCGTATATGCCCGCGCTGTGAAGTCCCCCAAGCGCGCCGAAGTAAAACCTCGAGATCGGCTCGAAGAACAGCGACGCGAGGCCGGCCATCCTGAGCGGCGCGCCGATCCTGATCGCGTTACCCAGGAGAATTCCTCGCCGAGTCGCGGATGCGCCACCATGAGCTCCGCGCTTTTTGCGCAGTGATTGCCACACGGCGATTCCGGATGCCGTTGCGGTGCAGCCATAAAGGACCACGAAGGCCCAGGCAATCGAGGGCGGCTGTTCGGCGCGGCTGGACAAGACGACTGCCGTCACCATCGCGCTGTTGCCAGACAACAGGCTCCAGAACTTCAAGTCGTATCTTTCCAATCCTTCGAGCACACCGGTGAGCAACAGGTTCAGCGAGTTCAGCGACACGGTCAGCACACACGCCATCAGGAGCCCGTCCGGGACGAGTCCCGCGCCCTTCAATACGAAGCGCTCGAGGACCCATTGCACGGCCGGCACCGACACGTACGCCAGCACCAGCGTCGCGCCCCCCGACACGAGGACCGCCCACAGCACCAGCCTCGTCACGCTTCTCCAGTCCGCGACGGATGCCAGCTTTGCGACTTCGCGAACCATGGCCAATGGCAGTCCCATGTCCACCACGCCCGTGAGAGAAGTCAGCGCAAGTGCGATGGACCACATGCCGATGGCGCCGATTCCAATGGAATCCGCCGCGAGCTTGTAGGTGACGAGCAGCGAAGCTGCCGAAAACAGGGATGAGTAGATCGCGAACCGGCTGTTTCTTGCCACGAGCCGCGACGATGCTCCGCCTATCTTCACGCAGAATTGTCCAAATCAATTACCCCCGACCGGCGGCGTGTGACAAGAATGGAGAAACTGAAACCGGCGATGAAGCCGGTCGCCTACTGTTCAGGGCTTCAGTTCGCCGTCCCCGTTCGGATCTCGGCTCCAGACTCGAGAAACCACCGATAGACCGCCGCAATGCCGTCCGATAGAGCGATCCGTGGTGACCAGCCCAGCGCCCGCAGCCGCGAGACGTCCAGAAGCTTGCGCGGTGTCCCATCGGGTTTGGTCGTGTCGAATTCGATGCGCCCTCGATAACCCACGATGCCCTGGACGAGGATCGCAAGGTCCTTGATCGAAATGTCGTCACCGACGCCGACATTGATCAACTCTCCGCTCTCGTACCCGTTCATGAGGAACAGGCAGGCATCGGCGAGATCGTCCACGTGCAGGAACTCGCGGCGCGGCGTGCCGGTTCCCCAAACTACCACCGCCTCGTCTCCGCGCTGCTTGGCGTCGTGAAACTTCCGGATCAGCGCCGGCAGCACGTGCGAGTTCTGCAAATCGAAATTGTCTCCGGGGCCGTACAGGTTCGTCGGCATCACGGAAATCGAGTTGAAGCCGTATTGCTGCCGGTACGCCTGGCACATCTTCAACCCGGCGATTTTCGCGATCGCATACCACTCGTTGGTCGGCTCCAGTGACCCGGTCAACAGGCAGCTTTCTGGCATGGGCTGCGGTGCAAACTTCGGATAGATGCAACTGGAACCCAGGAAAAGGAGCTTCTTCGTCCCGTGACGATACGCCGAGTCGATGACGTTGGTCTGGATCTGCAGGTTGTCCCGGATGAAATCGGCGGGATACGTGCTATTGGCGTGAATGCCGCCGACCTTCGCGGCACCCAGGAACACATGGTCGGGTCGCGACGTCGCGAAAAACTGCTCGCACGCCGCCTGGTTACGCAGGTCTAGTTCGGCGCTGGTCCGCGTCACGAGATTCGTGTACCCGGCAGCGTGCAGCGCGCGCACGATGGCACCGCCCACCAGCCCGCGATCGCCTGCAACGTAGATCAGCGCGTTCTTATTCATTGTAGCGGTAGGTCTTGAAACCTTCGCGCGCCACCAACGCATCGCGCTTCGCTATCTCGAGATCGGACCGAACCATTTCCTTCACGAGCGTGTTGAAGTCGATTTCCGCCTTCCAGCCAAGTTTCTGCCGCGCCTTGCTGGCGTCGCCCAGCAATGTGTCCACTTCGGTCGGACGGAAATAACGCGAATCGATCTTCACGATGGTCGTGCCGGTCTTCTCATCGACTCCCTTTTCGTCGACCCCCTTGCCCTGCCACTCGATCCGGATGCCCAGCTCGTTCGCCGCGGCGGTCACGAATTCGCGGACCGAGTGCTGCACGCCGCTCGCGATGACGAAATCCTCGGGCTCGTCCTGTTGCAGCATGAGCCACTGAGCTTTCACGTAGTCGCGCGCATGTCCCCAGTCACGCAGGGAATCCAGGTTTCCGAGATAGAGACACTTCTGCAGGCCTTCGGAGATGCGCGCCAGACCGCGCGTGATCTTTCGGGTGACGAAAGTTTCGCCCCGCAGCGGAGACTCGTGGTTGAACAGGATGCCGTTACAGGCGTAGATGCCGTACGCCTCGCGGTAATTGACGGTGATCCAGTACGCGTAGACTTTCGCGGCGCCGTACGGAGATCTCGGATAGAAAGGCGTGGTCTCTTTCTGCGGCACTTCCTGGACCTTGCCGAACATCTCGGAAGTCGATGCCTGGTAGAAACGCGTCTTCTTTTCGAGTCCCAGGATGCGAATCGCCTCGAGGATGCGCAGCGCCCCCAGCGCATCGGAGTTCGCCGTGTATTCGGGAGTCTCGAAGGAAACCGCCACGTGGCTCTGCGCGGCGAGGTTGTATATCTCGTCCGGCTGAACCTGCTGGATGATGCGGATCAGATTGGTCGCATCGGTCAGGTCGCCGTAGTGCAACCTGAGGTGGACGTTGCGTTCGTGGGGATCCTGGTACAGGTGATCGATGCGATCGGTATTGAACAGCGACGAGCGGCGCTTGATACCGTGCACCTCGTAACCTTTCTCCAGCAGGAACTCGGCCAGATACGCACCATCCTGCCCCGTAATGCCGGTAATTAGTACTTTCTTGCTCACGTAGTTAGCCGCGTTTGATTGGCCAATCAGAAGGAGTTCACGGCGGCGGCCGCGATTGCCAGGTTGTAGAGGATTCCGGTGACCGCCTGCCACAGGGGCAGCGCAGGCATCCGTTCCGTGTCCAGCGGCGCAACGATCGTGTCACCCGGTTTCATCGCCACCTGGCCGCTGCGGCGGAACCAGCCGCTGTTCTCGCTCGACACCACGCTGCCGTCCGCGCGAACGATGTAAATGCGACCCTTGTCGGCTTTGCGCGTAAGCCCACCGGAAAGTCCGATGTAATCGTCTCGCGTGAGATTCTCGCGGTAGAAGTGCGAAGTCATGTTCTGCACTTCGCCGATGACCGTGACTTCCTGTTTCTGCTTCGGAATGATCAACTGGTCGCCTTCGCGAAGAACGATGTCGCTCGCCGAGCCGCGCGGCGAAGCCAGCACGTCGTTGAGGTCGATGACGAGACGTCCAACTGCCTTGGTCGTTTTCAATTGGTTGAGCAGCGATTGCCCGATGGAAAGAGCCTGGCCCGCCTGGCCCTGGTTCGCGGCGGTTGCCTGCAGCGCGGTCGCCGCCAAGTCAGACTGAAGCCGTTCCGCAAGGCGATCCACCTGTTGTTGCTCGCGCTCGCGCAGCTCCTTTCGCGTGAACACCGAGCCCACCGGGAAAGCCATGCTCGTGAGTCCGCCCGCCCGATCCAGCACCGAGCGCAATGTCTCGCCACGCTGAATCGGATAGATGCCGGGGAAGCGCACTTCTCCGAGCAACGTCACCTGCTCGAGCTCGCTCCATTCGGGCACTTCCTTGACGTTCAGGAAATCGAACGGCTGCAACAGCACGTCGGCGCTCGCATCGCCCTTGAGGATGGCCGCTAGATCGATCTCGATGAGCTGCGTCTGCCGAACGCCCTCCTCGATGCGATAGCGCGTGAGTTCGGCCGCGGCGCCATAGGCTGCGTCTTCGAGGCCACCACCCGCACGCAGAAGGTCGCTAACGCGCATCTGCGGCTCCAGTGGATAGTCGCCGCGCGCCTTGACGCGCCCGTCGATGCGCACGAGCGTGGTGGGCCGGTCGATGCGAGACTGGCGCCGCAGCTCCTCGAGGATCGGCTCGATCACCTCGCGACGGCCGGACGAAGTATCGAACACGATGATGCGATCGCGCGGCATGAGCCTGACGTTCTTCTCGGAGACAGGATCGCGCAGCGCGGCTGCGAGATCCGCCGAGACCGTGACCACGCGACGATCGGGCGGCAATTCACGACGGATAAGAATGTAGTTCAGATCGGCATTCGGCTTCAGCTCGTCGACCGACGGCAAGACATCGGTGAGACGGAGGCCATCGTGCCAGGCCATCTGCGCCGGACGAAAGACGAAACCTTCGACGGTCACGCCATTGTCGAGCGTGGGACGCAGGCGCAGCACCCGAAGCGAGTCGCCATTGCGCATCCGTTCACTGCGCCCCGTGGCGTCGAGCGGAACGTCGACGACGACGCGCGCGCGCTGATCGTTGACACGCACGAGCGCGACCCGGCTGGTGTCGGCCTCGGAGGTGAGTCCGCCCGCCAGCTGCACCATCTCCGCCACGGTCGTCTCGCCGCGCAGCTCGTAGATGGCCGGCCGGTTCACTTCGCCGTGCACCGCCACGGTCGCGGCGACCGGCGGAATGAAAATGACATCACCCGGAAGCAGGTTGGCATCGTCCTTGGTATCGCCGCGCAGCAGAAGGTCGTACAGGTCGAGCCGCCGCACCAGCGCTCCATTGCGCTTGAGCTGGACATCGCGCAGGGAACCGATCGGCTTGACGCCGCCGGCCGCGTATAGCGCTGACGTGATCGTCGCCAGTCCGCTTACCGTATAACTACCCGGCCGATTCGCCTCGCCCATCACGAAGACACGGACCGAGCGGGTGTCTCCCATGCTCACACTCGCGCGTACGCCGATCATCTGCTTCGACACCCGCGATTCGATGTCCGCGGCGACGCGGGCGAACGTGCGACCCGCGACGTGGATCGGCCCGAGCTCTGGGAAATTGATGTTTCCGTCGCGCGTCACGGTCAGACGCAGATTGCGGTTGGTGCTGCCGAAGAGCTGAATGGAGAGCTGATCGCCGGCGCCGACGATGTATTCGGACGGTACGGGCACGTCGGTGAATGGCGCGAATGTCGACGATCGCCCCTTGAACAGGTCGTAACCAAAGGGCTTGAGGCCCGCGATGCCCGTCTTGAGCACCGGCAGCTTCATGACTTTTATGTCGAGCTCGAGGAAGGCGTTCAACACCTTGAGTCGTTTCGTCGCCTGCTCTTCATTGAGACCGGCAAGCAGGATGGGCGCGAAACCGGGCAGGTGCAGCGCGCCCGACGAATCGAGTTGGTAGGGATTGCGGGTGCGGATCAGCGCAATCTGTCCTTCCAGGAACTCACGCTCTTCCGGCTCGAACACTGGAGCCGGCTCGCCGGGAATCGTGAGGGGCGGCACGCCTTCGCCCTGCGGAAGGACCTTCGGAGGTTTGTCCTTGATGAATTCGACGGTAACGAGGACCGAGTCTTCCGGCTTCAGCGTCTCCTCGGCAGCCCGCGTCTCCAGCTTCAGGTCACGCGGTTCTCGTTCATCGTCCGTGGGCTCTTCGCCGGAGCGGCGGCGCTCTCCTTCACCGGTGCTTTCGATGGCGTTGGGGCGACCAACGCCCAGAGTTTCCATGAGAGCCGCACGGTCCTCGGGACTCATTTCGCGAAGGAGTTCGAGCTGCTCTGCGGTCGGCACCTGTGAGACCGCGGGCATCAGCCCTGACAGCGCCCATGACGCCGCTATTAACAACCATCCCCTGCGCATTAGAATCCTTGTTGCCAGACCGCAAAACCGTGAACTCGCGAGTTCGAGTCGGTCGACATGGCCTGCCCGGTGTACCCCAGGCCAAAGCTGATCCTGCCGGCACCCATTCCCCGCGAATAAAGCAATTCTACATTGTCGACGTCGAGAGGGATCGTACTGATTTCGTGCGTGCCCCCGCCGTCGCGATTGAGCCTCACCTTGCGCAGGGCCAGGCTCAGCACGTCGCCATTCGGGCGATTGAGTAAGCCTCCCACCGTGAACATCCGGCTGTCGTTGTCCATCGAGTGCCCGATGACGCGACCGCGGTAGGTGTAGCCCTGCGGGTAGATCGCATTCCGATATGCGCAATCGAACTCGGGTTGCTCACGCGAGAAATTGCAGGCCGTATCCGCGTACTCGACACGCAAGCGCAGGCCGCCGAGCGACGTGGAATACCAACTCTCGAGTCCGAACTGACCGATGAACTTGCTCGGCAATCCACCCGCCTCGTCCTCCCCTATCCATTGCGTATAGAACGCGAGCGGCAACCTCTTCCAGGGCGAGCGCAACCGCATGTCGTACCCCGCCATCTGGTTCCCCGGCTGCTCGTCATCCTGGTTGTCCTGGCCCAACAGCATGTCGGTGAACGTGCCCCAGTCGCACTCGCGCCCTCCGCCGCACCACTGCGCGGTGCGCGTCAGACCGAACTCCAGCCAGGGTCGCGGTTTGAAGTTCACACGCGCCGCGAGAAAGCGGACGTCAGGCACCGGCACGTCATGGGACTCGGCACGTCCCATCGCGATGCTAGCCCGCCATGGACCTATCCACGACAGCAGCTTCGTCTTGAAGGGATCCGTGTAGTTGCGTTCGAGGGTGATGCTGGGAATGGGACGCGCGTTGGTGGACAGGATCAGGCTGCCATCCCAGCCCGGACCCCACCAGCGTTCCATGTAACCGGCGGAAATCATGAAATTTCCGATGTTGATTCCCAGGTAGGAACCATCCGGCCGGAAATCCTTGCCATCGTCCGGATCCGCCGCGTAGGTCCCCTGCAGGTTCATCGCCAGGTGATCCCCGAGCCAGCTTGCCCGCAGCGAAAGTTCGCCCTCTTCGCGCGGCGTATCCTCGAACGAACGGAGCGCGGTGGGTTCGTATGCACCTCGCACGCGAATGCCGGCGCCCGCGAATCCGCGGGACGAGGCATCACGCGACAGACGCTGCACGCGCATCAGGGCGGCCGTCGTCGCGAGGTCGAGTCCATCGGCATTTGCCGCGAGCGCGTCGCGCGCAATGTCGGGCCATGAAAGCGGCCAAGTGGTGACGGGCCCGCGCAGGATCCCGGCATCTGCCAGGAGCTGAATGTCGCTGCGCAACCCTTGGTTGCCCGGTTGCAGCCATGGATCGGCGATTGCGGGCGCAACGAGGAAGAGAGAGGCCGCAAGAAGACTGGAAAGGAACTTCGCGATGCGCATCACGGCGCGAATTCGTGCCGCCAGCCGATGAAACCGTACGGCTCCAGTTCGCCGTCGCCGCCTTCGGGTTCGAGATAGTCGACCCCCAGCTCGGCCGAAAGTGATTCGCCAAACAACCTGCCCCGCCAGCCGAACTCGAGGCCGGCGTAATCGGACGGACCGGCGCTCACCGTGTTGCGAGCGTCGACGCCGTCGTGATTGAGGCGCGCAGCCCGCGCGGTGAGGCGCCAGAGCGTGCCATCGGGTTGCGAGTAGCTAGCCCCGATCGCATAACTCTCCGCGTCGCTGTCGGTCGTGTGTCCGATGACGCGGCCGCGATAGCGATATCCTTCCACGTCGAAGCGACCCTGGTTGTAAGCGCAGTTGTAGTATGGGCCACTGCTGCTCAGCGCCGAGCAGGTCGTGTTGGCATACTCCGCGAAGCCCTGCACGATTCCGCCGCTCACCAGCGGCTTCCAGAATTCGACCCCCAACTGAGCCAGGTACTTGGCAGGTAGATAGGACGACTCGTCTTCGCCGATGTACTGCGCGTAGAGCGCGTACGGTCCGCTGCCGATGGGCGAGGCCCAGCGCATGTCGAACCCGGCCATCTGGTTGCCGGGTTCATTCTCGGGCGTCGCATCGAATCCGACATTGTCGTTGCCGGCCATCATGTTCCAGAACGTGTCCCAGTTGCACTCGAGCTGCTCGCCGCAGAACTGCGCCGTCCGGGAAAACCCGATCTCGACGTCCTTGAACGGCATGATCGTCACGCGCCACGCCATGAAGAGCGGCTTGTCGATGTCCTCGCGTTCGTCTTCCATCTGGCTGATGGCGAAGTTGAATCGCCACGGGCCGAGCCATGAAAGCCATTTCGTTTCGAACGGCTTCGCGACGGCGCGCTCGACCATGAACGTCGGCATGGGACGCGCATTGTTCGAAAGGATCAGGCTGCTCTCGTGCCCGGGCCCCCACCATCGATCCAGCGTGTTCGCGGACAGCAGCCAGTTGCCGAGCTGGAATGTGGCGTGCGACCCGTCCGCGCGCACATCCTGTCCGTCCGAAGGATCCGCAACCCCGACTAGATTGAGGTTTGCCGAGAATCGTCCTTCCGCGTAACCGATACCGCCGCCGAGCTCGGCGCTTTCACGCGCCACGGTGTCGAAGTTACGCAGCAGGCCCGGTTCCCCGGCCCGAGCTACTGCGTTGAAGGACAGCCGGCCCGCGGGGGGTTCGAAACGATCCCGCACTCGCGCCAGGGCAGCCGACACGGCAGCGTTCGTGGCGAAATGCTCCTTCGCGTTCGACAGCGCGTAGCGCACCGCGGCGCGCGGGATCGGCCACTGATTCATTGGATAGGTGATGACGTCGGCATCGTTGAGCAGCTGCAGGTCGATGCGCAGCTGCGTGTCGCCGACCTCGAACCACCCCGCATCGGCCCGCGCCTCGGCCTGCAGGCCGACGATGGCGAGCAACGCGAGCGCGAGTGCGCGCATCCTCATGATCTCCACTGCGCGAGCCGCGCCAGCAATGGTTTCAGCGTGGCCGGCACCCCGGCCGAAGCCGGATCGCGCACCAGCGGCAACACTTCTTCACACATTTTCTTGCCGAGCTCCACGCCCCACTGGTCGAATGCATTGATGCCCCAGATCACGCTCTGCACGAACACCTTGTGCTCGTACATCGCGATCAAACTACCCAGCGTGCGCGGGTCGAGTCGCTCGAAGGCGACGATCGAAGACGGGCGGTTGCCGGCATGGACCTTGTGACGCGCGAGAAGTTCGATGCGCGCGGGTGAAACCTTGCGCTCGGTGAGCTCGCGCGTCGCCTGCTCGATCGTGTATCCGAACGCGAACGCCTCGGCCTGCGCCAGGCAATTGCCGACGGCGAGCATCGCCTGTTCGGGATTGGCGCTCGAGGAGCGCGCGGGCAGCAGGAAATCGAGCGCCGCGCGCGGCGTGCCCTGGTGGAGCATCTGGAAGAACGAATGCTGGGCGTTGTTGCCCGGCTCGCCCCAGATCACCGGCGCGGTGCCGTGCGCGAGCG
>JAEZCN010000070.1 GCA_023433515.1 Pseudomonadota bacterium | reverse complement strand
GGCGTTACCTGGCACCTCGTCCGCAGGAGCCCGGACTTTCCTCCACATTTCGCGAGAAATGCAGCGACCGTCCGGCCGACTCCGCGCGCACCATAACGGCATGGGATCGCAGGTACAAGGTCGCGCGAAGCTTTATTTTTCGAAGTTTTTCGCGAGTGCGAGCGCGCGCGCATACGCGTCGTTGCGCTTCGCGCCCGTGAGTTTCGCGGCCACCGCGGCGGCCTTGCTCGGGGCGAGCTCGGGCAGCAACGCGCGCAATGTTTCATCCAGCGTGAGGCGCGCGCCCTCTTCGGCGGGCAGGTCGCGCGCGCCCTCCACCACCACCGTGATCTCGCCCCGCGTGAAATTCGCGTCGCTGCGCGCGAACGCGGCGAGCTCGGCGAGCGTGCCGCGATACACGGTCTCGAACACCTTCGTGAGCTCGCGCGCCACCGCCGCGCGGCGCGTGGCACCGAATGCCGCGCTCATGTCCTCGAGCGACTCGGCGATGCGATGTGGCGCTTCGAAAAACACCTGCGTGCGCGATTCGGTCGCGAGTGCCGCGAGGCGCGCGCGCCGCTCGGCGAGCCGCGCCGGCAGGAATCCTTCGAACGAGAACCGCTCGGTGGGTAGACCGGCGATGCTGAGAGCGGCGGTGATGGCCGAAGGACCGGGCACCGCGACCACGCTCATTCCCTCCTGTGCCACGCGTCGCACCAGCTCAAAGCCCGGGTCCGACAGCAGCGGCGTGCCGGCGTCGCTCACGAGCGCGATGCGCGCGCCGCCGCGCAATTTCGCGAGCAACTCGTCGATGCGCTCGGTTTCATTGTGTTCATGCAGCGACACGAGCGGGCGCGAGAGGCCGAGTGTCTGCAGCAATTGCCCGGTCCTGCGCGTGTCTTCGGCCGCGACCCATTCCGCGGCCGCAAGTTCATCGCGTGCGCGCGGCGACAGGTCACCGAGATTGCCGATGGGCGTCGAGATCACCGCGAGACGCCCCTTGGTTTCAGCCACTATACTTCTCCACCGCATGGACTGCGGCCAATGCGAAGGCTAAGCGACGCATGATTTCCGTGAAAGCACTTAACAAGACCCTGATGTTGTCCGTGGTTGTCGCCACGGCGCTGATGCTGGCCGCCTGTCCAACTACCCCGCGACGGGGCGGGCCTCCGAGCGTCGATCGCGCCGAGGCGCTGGTACGCGCCGGCGACCAGGCGGGCGCAGCCGCCGTGTACGAGAGGCTCGGCAACGAAACGACCGGCGGCGACCGCTCGGAGTTCATGCTGCGCGCCGCACGCGCGTGGCTGGCCGCGGGCCGTCCGGCCGATGCGGATCGCGTGCTCGCGACCATCACCGCGGACCTCACCCAGCAGCAGTCACTCGAGAAAAACCTGCTGCGCATCCAGTCTTCACTCGCACAGGGCCAGGGGGATGCGGCCTGGCGCGAGATCAGCGCGATGCAGGCGCCGACGGCGCCCGCGGCCGCGGCGCGCTACTACGAGACACGCCAGCAGGTCGCCATCGCGACCGGCCATCTCGTTGATGGCATCCGCTCGCAACTGGCGCGCGAGCGCTTCATCGCTCCCGGTGACGCCCACGAGGCACGCACCGAGTTGCTGTCCCAGCTGCGCGCCGCCGCCGATCGCGGCATCGCGCTCACCGCGCCGCCCGGAAGCGACGCCACGATCCGCGGCTGGATCGAAGCGGGAACCATCGCGGCCGACAACGCGCGTAATCCCACGCTCGGCGCCGCGCGACTTGCGGCATTCCGCTCGCGTTTCCCGTCGCACCCCGCGCTGGCCGCGCTCGCGAACGAACCCAGCGTCGGCGGCATGGACCAGCCCGCGGCGCTCGACAAGGCACCGCACGTCGCGCTGCTGCTGCCCCTCACGGGCCGCACCTCGGCGCCGGCCGCGCAGATCCGCGATGGCTTCATGACCGCCTACTACCAGGCGCCCGCCAATGCGCGCCCGCGCCTGCGCGTCTACGACACCGCCGCCGGGACCGTCGCGGAAGTCGTCGCGAATGCCACCGCCGCGGGCGCGGAGTTCATCGTCGGCCCGCTCACGCGCGAGGAGGTCGTCGCGGCGTCCGAGATCCTGTCTACCCGCCCGCCCATGCTGGCGCTCAACTTCCTGCCGGCCGAGCAACCGGCTCCGCAGCGATTCTTTCAGTTCGCACTGTCTCCCGAAGACGATGCCCGCGCCGTCGCGCGATTCGTCGTCGCGAGTGGGCAGCGCCGCGGCGTGGTGCTCACTCCCGAGGGAGACTGGGGCAATCGCGTCGCCGCCGCGTTCGACGAAGAGCTGCGCGCGGCGGGCGGATACACGCTCGGCCAGTCGAGTTTCGGCGGCGTACGCAACGACTTCGGCGAAGGCATCACGGACGTGCTGCGCACCGACGACAGCCGCGCGCGCCACCAGCGCGTACAGGCGGCGATCGGCCAGAAGCTCGAGTTCGAGCCCCGCCGGCGCGCGGACATCCAGTTCATCTTCGCGCCGAGCCAGCCGGGCGCCGCGCGCCTGCTGCGGCCGCAGCTGCGCTTTCACCTCGCGGGCGACATTCCGACCTATACGCTCGGCGATGCCTACGATCCGCACCCGACGGCGAATCGCGAGATCGACGGCATGATGTTTCCGGACATGCCCTGGATGCTCGGCGATACGGGACTTTCCGGCGAGGTTCGCGAGGTGGCGCGGCAGGCCTTCGGAGATGCATTCGCGCGGCGCGGCCGCCTGTTCGCCTTCGGCTACGACGCCTACCGGATCGCGAGCGCCTTGCAACGCGGAGCACCGCTGAATCCGCAAGGACTTACGGGCACGCTGTCGCTCGATGAGCAGGGGCGCGTGCGCCGGTCGCTCGACTGGGTGCGCATGGAAAACGGGGCGCCGGTGCCGCTCGGCCCCTCTGCGTTGCCCTCACCCACGCCCTGAGCGCGGTCCTGCGCGGCGCCGACGGCATGGATCGCCGTCAAACCGGGACGCTGGCCGAGAACAGCGCGGCGGCTTTTCTCGAAGCCCAGGGCTTTACGATCTTCACCCGCAATTTCCTGCGCCGCGTGGGCGAGCTCGACATCGTCGCGCGCTCGGGGGATCTGCTGATCGTCGCCGAGGTGCGAACCCGATGCAGCGATCGATACGGCGGCGCGGCCGCCAGCATCGGGTGGAGCAAACAACGCCGCATCATCGCGACCGCCTCGCTGCTGTTGCAGAGGTATCCGGAGCTGCGCAAGTGTCGGGTGCGGTTCGATGTGCTGGTGGTGCGCGACGGGGCCGTCGAGTGGATCAAACATGCTTTTCAGGCGTAATGTTTCTCAGGCGTAAACGCCACTCTTGACGCGGTCGAAGCGACCGCGTCGGTGCAATCATCAAGTGGCTTCGATCGAGGTTTTGCTAAATCGCGGCGGGGCGGTCAAGATCGCGCCGCATGCCAACACTCGACGAGCTGTTCCAGAACAACCGGGAATGGGCTGAAAAGATCCGGCGGCAGGATCCGGAATTCTTCTCCAAGCTCTCTCGCCAGCAGTCCCCCACCTACCTGTGGATCGGGTGCGCGGACAGTCGCGTACCGGCGAACCAGATCGTCGGGCTGCTGCCGGGTGAAGTCTTCGTCCATCGCAACCTCGCCAACATGGTGGTGCATACCGACTTGAACTGCCTGTCGGTCATGCAATTCGCCGTGGACATCCTCAAGGTCAAACACATCATCGTCGTGGGCCACTATGGCTGCAGCGGCGTGCAGGCCGCGATGCGCCGCATGCGCGTCGGCCTCGCCGACAACTGGCTGCGTCACGTGCAGGACGTGCACGAGAAACACGAGCACTCGCTGCGCGACTTCCGCAGCGAAGGCGAAGCGCAGGATCGTCTCTGCGAGCTGAACGTCATCGAGCAGGTGCAGAACGTCTCCCAGACGACCATCGCGCGCGACGCGTGGGAACGCGGACAACCGCTGAGCGTACACGGCTGGATCTACGGCATCGCCGACGGACTCGCGCGCGACCTCGGCACCACGGTGTCGGATTTCCGCGCGGCGAGTGCCGTCTACCGCGCGGCGGTCGCAAAGCTGAACGACCCGGCACGCGCATGAGCGCCGGCGCGGGTCCGTAAGGAGTCACCCGCGCATGTTCGTCAACATGTGGATGACGCGCGAGCTCATCACCGTGGATCCCACCGCGACCCTCGCGCACATCGCCGCCACCATGGCGCGCCACAAGATCCGTCGCCTGCCGGTCATCAGTCCGTCGCCGGACGGTCCGAAGCTGCTCGGGATCGTGTCGAACTCCGACGTGCTGCACGCGTTTCCGACCAACATCAATCCGTTGGCGATCAACGCAGCGGGCGACGTCGCGGCGCTCGAGATGAGCGGCGCGCGCAGGCGGATCTACGCCGCGGATCTCATGGCGCGCGACCCGCTCACCACCTCGCCCGACGCGCCGCTCGAGGCCGCCGCGCGGCTCATGCGCGACCACAAGATCGGCGCATTGCCGGTGGTGAGCAACCACGTCCTCGTCGGGCTGATCACGGAATCGGACATCTTCCGTGCGCTGCTCGAAGTGTTCGAAGCGCCGGTGCGCGCGGTGCGGGTGACGTTCTCGCTCGGCGCGGGCGAAGACTTGCTGCCGCTCGTCGCGGAAATCGCGCGCCGCCGCTCCATGCGCGTCACGAGTTTCATGGCGCTGCCCCGCCACGAACCCCCGTTGTGCGTGGTGCAACTCGCGGGCGAAAACGCGGACGCGGCGCTCGACGACATCTGGAAGTCGAAGCACCGCGTGATGAATGTCGTGAATCTCGTCCCGGAGAGGGACGGAAAGCCGGCTATTTGACGACCTTGAGCTGCGGCCGGCGGCTGCCGTCGTCGGGCGGCGAAGGCTTGGTCGGCGGCTCGGGACCCAGGTCCTGCTCGGAGAACACCATGCCCTCGCCGGTTTCGCGCGCGTAGATGCCGAGCACCGTCACGACCGGGATCCGCACGTGGTGCACGACGCCGGCGAAGCGCGCCTCGAATTCGATCCAGTCGTTGCCGATCACCAGCCGCTGCGTCGCGGTCGACGAGAGGTTGAGCACGACCTTGCCGTCCTTCACGTAGGCGCGCGGCACCTCGACGCCCGGCTTCTCCGCGTCGACGATGACGTGGGGCGTCTCGCCGTTGTCCATCATCCAGGCGTGCATCGCGCGTATGAGATAGGGGCGCTTGGAGTTGCGCGGGCGGTCGTTCATGCCAACCGCATCTCTCGCTCGGTCTCGGAAAGGCTCGCGCGGAACGCGGGCCGCGAGAAGATGGTGTTCGCGTACTTGAGGATGGGCTGAGCAGGGGGCGGCAGATCGATGTCGTATCGGGGCAGACGCCACAGGATCGGCGCGATCGTCGCGTCGACCATCGAGAATTCGTCGGACAGGAAGTACGGCTTGAGCTTGAACAGGTCCGCGCTGCCGAGCACGTTGTCGCGCAATTCCTTGCGCAACTGCATCGTGTCCTTCGCCTGGCCCGAGTCGATCTTGCGCGCGAGGTCGTACCAGTCGTGCTCGATCTGGTAGAGCGCGAGCCGCGCGCGTGCGCGCGACACCGGGTCCACGGGCATCAGCGGAGGATGCGGAAAGCGCTCGTCTAGATACTCCATGATCACGCGCGAATCGTAGAGAACGAGGTCGCGATCGATCAGGGTGGGCGTCGTGTGATACGGATTGAGGTCGAGCAGGTCCTCGGGATACTTCCCGGGCGCCACGTCGACGATCTCGATCTCGATCGCTTTTTCCGCGATCACGATGCGCGTGCGATGACTCCAGGGGTCATCGGGCGCCGAGAACAGCGTCATCGTAGCGCGTCGGCTCGACACTCACTTCCTCCTAGGGCTGAAGCGGTGCGAGGAACCGTTCAGCGGACGTCCTTCCAATACTCCGCCTTCAGCATCCACGCAATCGCCGTGAACATCAGCAGGAACAACACCACCCAGATACCGAGGCTCTGCCGCTCGACCTGTGTGGGGTCGCCGACGTATTGCAGGAAATTCACGGTGTCGCGTACGAACTCATCGTACTGCTCCGCCGTGAGACTGCCCACGACACCCGGCTCGAAGCCCTTGAATTCCGCGACCGTAATGGAATTGCCCTCGGGTCCCGGCTGTTCGACATCTTGCGTAACGATGGTCTGCACGCCCTGCAGGCTGGCCAGCACGTGCGGCATCGCGGTGCCCGGCAGCTGCAGGTTGTTCACGCCCGTCTGACGGTTGGACGGATCGGCGTAGAACGTCGTCAGGAAATTGAACACCCAGTCGGAGCCGCGCGAACGCGTGACCAGGGAAAGATCCGGCGGCGCCTGGCCGAACCACTCCATCGCATCCTTCTCGGGAAGCGACGTCTTGAGGTAGTCGGTGAAGCTGTCGCCCGGCCGGACGAGATAGGCGTCGCGCACGTCGTCGGGAATCTTCAGGTCCTCGGCGATGCGCGAATAACGGATGTACTTGAGCGAGTGGCAACCCGAACAGTAGTCCAGGAAGTTGCGCGCGCCACGCTGCAGCGACGGCAGGTTCGCGATCTGGTTGTCGGCGGAACGTTGCCAGCTGGCGTGGCCGCCCTCCGCGGCCGAAACCGCGCTCGCGGCAACGAGCACCACGATCAGCGCGAGAGTCTTAATGCGCATGGTAAGTCACTCGATCAGGAACCGGACCGTTGCCGTCGGCCTTGGACACGAACGGCAGCAGGATGAAGAAACCGAAGTACACGACCGTGAAGATGCGCGCGAGCAGCACGTAGATGCCGTCCGCGGGCTTGAGGCCCAGCCACATCAGCATCACGAACGCGACGAAGAACGCGCCGAGCAGGATCTTCGAGGCGAGACCACGGTAACGGATCGACTTGTTCTTCGCGCGATCGAGCCACGGCAGGAACAGGAAAGCCGCGACCGACAGCGCCATCAACAAGGCACCCAGCTTCTGGTCCGGAACGGCGCGCAGGATCGCGTAGTAAGGCGTGAAGTACCACACCGGCGCGATGTGCTCCGGCGTCGACACCGGGTTGGCCGGCTCGAAGTTCGGCGCCTCGAGGAAGAGTCCACCGAACGTCGGCACGAAGAACACCACGATGGCGAACAGCGTCAGGAAGACGCCCACGCCGACGATGTCCTTGAGCGTGTAGTACGGATGGAACGGGATGCCGTCGAGCGGCTTGCCGTCCTTGCCGAGCTTCTCCTTGATCTCGATGCCGTCCGGGTTGTTCGAACC
>JAEZCN010000058.1 GCA_023433515.1 Pseudomonadota bacterium | reverse complement strand
CCCCCCCCCCCCCCCCCGCCCCCCCCCCCCCCCCCCCCCCCCCCCCCCCCCCCCACGACGTGGCTGTTGCCGCCATCCTCGACCTGCGCGCCGGCTCGGTGGGCGACGCGCGCGAGTTCGCGGGTAGCCGATGCGAGAGCCGCGTGATTCCCGAGGAAGCGATCGCCGGTCGCGGTGGCGCCGTGCGCGCCCTGCGATTCCGTTACGTGCCGGCCGACTCGCGCGAACCGCGGGCGGAGAAAATCGACTGCGATGCCGTGCTCTCGAGCGTCGGATTCGCGCCCGCGATCCAGCTACTGCTGCAGGCCGGCGCCGCTTCGGCCTACGTCACGGCGCTGCAGCAACACCTGCCGACCGTGCTGCCGCCGGGTGTGTTCGCGACCGGCCGGCTCAACGGCGTGTACGAGTTCGCGGCCCGCAAGCAGGACGGCCGCGATGTCGGCGCCGCGGCGGCGCAGTTCGCGCGCGCCGGCTTGCGAGCCGGGCATCGCGTGAACCGCGAGCACGCACGCCAGGTGTCGCATCCGTACCCGGTGTTCACGCATCCGCGCGCACGCGACTTCGTCGATCTCGACGAGGACATCCAGGTGAAGGACCTGCTGCACTCCGAGCAGGAAGGCTTCGACAGTCCCGAGCTCATGAAACGTTTCAGCACGCTCGGCATGGGGCCGTCGCAGGGCAAACACTCGAACCTCAACGGTGCGCGCGTGCTGGCGCGTGCCCGTGGCCACTCCATCGCGGAGACGCCGCTCACCACGCAGCGACCGTTCTACCACCCGGTGCCGCTCAAACACCTCGCGGGCGCGGGCTTTCACCTCACGCGCCGCAGCGCGGTTCACGCGCGACACGCCGCGCTCGGCGCGTCGTGGATGACGATCGGTGGTTGGCAGCGGCCCGAATACTATGCGCGGCCGGGCACCACACGCGCCGAGTGCATCGCCGACGAAGCGCGCGCGGTGCGCGGCGGTGTCGGACTGATCGACGTCTCGACGCTCGGCAAGATAGAGGTCCACGGACCGGACGCCGGCCGTTTCCTCGATCGCGTCTACGCCGGCGGCTTCTCCGACATGCGGATCGGCACGACGCGGTACGGGCTGCTGCTCGACGAGAGCGGCATCGTGCGCGACGACGGCGTGATCGCGCGGCCCGGTGAGTCGTCTTACTACTTCACGACCACCACGGGCGGCGCGGCGGGCGTGTACCGCGAGCTGCTGTTGTGGAACACGCGCTGGCGCATGGATTGCGCGTTCGTCAACGCCACCGGGCACCGCGCGGCATTCAATCTCGCCGGTCCCGCGAGCCGCGAGCTGTTGCAGACGTTGGCGGACATCGATGTCTCCGAGGCGGGGTTTCCGTTTCTCGGCGCACGCAGCGGCATGGTGGCCGGGGTCTCCGCGCGGATCCTGCGCGTCGGTTTCGTTTCGACGCTCGGCTTCGAGATCCACGTGCCGTTCAGCGGCGCGGCCCGGCTCTGGAATACGCTGATGCAGGCCGGCGAACGTTTCGGCATCCGCGCTTTCGGTGTCGAAGCGCAGCGCCTGCTGCGGCTCGAGAAGGGCCACGCGATCATCGGACAGGACACCGACAACCTCACGAATCCCTTCGAGGCGAATCTCGGCTGGGCGGTGCGCATGGGCAAGCCGTTCTTCGTGGGGCAGCGCTCGCTGCGCATCCTCGAGAAGCGCGGCGCGCGTCAGTCGCTGGTCGGGTTCGAACTGCCGACGGAACACGCGCCCGTGCTCGAGGCGAACCTGTTGATCCACGGTGGTGAGATCGCGGGGCGCGTCACGAGTGTCGCGCGTTCGCCGACCCTCGGCCGCACGATCGGGCTTGCAATGGTCGCGCCGCATCTCGCCACGCTCGGGAGCGAGATCCGGATTCGTTCGAGTGACGGCCGCATGGTGCCGGCGCGTGTCGTGAAGACGCCATTCGTGGAGGCGGCATGAATGCGCGGCTGACTGAAATGGCCGGGCGTCGCTTCGGCGTGAAAGGCCCGCGCGCGGCCGCCGCGCTCGAACAACTCGGCATCACGGTTCCCGCGCAGCCCAACTCCTGGGCGCCGCTGCATGCGGGAGCGGCCGATGTATCGGTGGACATCGTCGGCCGGCTCGGCGGCACGGAGTTCTTCATCGAGGAGTCGGGCGACGCATCGAGCATCGCGCGCCTCGAGGAACTCACCAGCCAGGGCATCGCGGGCGCGTATCCCGTGCTGCGCGAAGACTGCGCCTTCGTGCTGGCGGGAGCCGCCGCGGGCGACGTACTCGCGCAATTCTGCAACGTGAACCTGCCCGCGCTCGACACCACGGCGCGGCCGGTCGTCATGACGCTGATGATCGGCGTCGCCGTGCTCGTGCTGCCGCAGCCGACCGCGGACGGAACCATCTACCGGATCTGGTGCGACCCGAGCTTCGGGTCGTACCTGCGTGAAGAATTCGAAGAGGCCATCAAGAGACTCGAAACGGGGAGTGCACCATGAACGACGTCGCCAAGAACAGCATGCAGGCCAACATCGGCGCGGCCCAGGCCATGTTCGCGAAACACCAGATCAAGTACGTGCTCGCGCAATTCGTGGACATCCACGGAGCGGCGAAGGCGAAGGCCGTGCCCGTGGAGCACCTGGAGATGGTGCTGACGGACGGCGCCGGGTTCGCCGGCTTCGCGCTCTGGGGCTTCGGCATGGGTCCGGACGGACCCGACTACATGGCGGTGGGGGATCTATCTACCCTGACGCCGATTCCATGGATGCCGGGGTACGCGCGGCTGGTGTGCAACGGCACCGTGCGGGGCAGACCGTATCCCTACTGCTCGCGTGTCGCGCTGCAGCGCCAGCTCGCGCGGCTTGCCGAGCGCGGTCTCACGATGTACGTCGGCATCGAGCCGGAGTTCATGCTGCTGTCCAAGGGCGAAGACGGCAAGCTCGGCCCGCACGATCCGACCGACGAGCTGGACAAGCCCTGCTACGACTACAAGGGCCTGTCGCGCACGAGTGCGGTGCTCGACGACATCGTGGCGAGCCTGAGATCGGTCGGCATCGACGTCTACCAGATCGACCACGAGGACGCGAACGGGCAATTCGAGGTCAACTTCACCTACTCGGACGCGCTCAGGTCCGCCGACAACTTCACGTTCGTGAAGATGGCCGCGAGCGAAATCGCGCGGCGCCACGGCATGATCGCGACGTTCATGCCGAAGCCGTTCTCGAACCGCACCGGCAGCGGCGCGCACTTCCACATCTCGATCGGCGACGGCAAGCAGAAGAACCTCTTCGAGGACAAGTCGGACAAACGCGGCCTGAGCCTTTCGACGATGGCGTATCAGTTCCTCGGCGGCGTGCTCGCGCATGCACGCGCGCTCGCGGCGGTCTGCGCGCCCACCGTGAATTCGTACAAGCGGCTGGTAGTCGGGCGCGCGCTGTCGGGCGCGACCTGGGCGCCCGCGTACGTGGCCTACGGCGACAACAACCGTACGGCCTGCGTGCGCATACCGGGCGGACGGCTCGAGCTGCGGCTGCCCGATTCGGGCTGCAATCCCTACCTGGCGCTCGCGGCCGTCGTCGCGGCCGGACTCGATGGTATCGACCGCAAGCTCGATCCGGGTGAGCCGACCAATATCAACATGTACGAGCTCAGTGAGCAGGAGCTCGCGGACCGGAAGATCACGCTGCTGCCGCAGAACCTGCTCGAAGCCATCGGCGCGCTCGAGCAGGACGAGGTCGTGAAATCCGGTCTCGGCCCCGAGCTGTCGAAGGAATTCATCGCGCTCAAGCGCATGGAGTGGACCGAATACGCGCGCCACGTCTCCGACTGGGAGACGAAGCGTTACCTGGAGTTCTTCTGATGTGTGGAATCGTCGGATTGCTGATCAAGCAGCCATCGCTGCGCGAGAAGCTGGGCGAGCTCATGGCGCCGATGCTGGTCGGCATGACGAGCCGCGGGCCGGATTCGGCCGGCGTCGCGATCTTCGGCGCGCCGCCGAAGACGGGACGCAAGCTCTCGCTGTTCTGGGAAAGGGGCGTGGTGGACTGGAAGAAGCTCGAGCGCGACGTGGATTCCGCGTGGGAAGGCCGGCACCAGATCACGAGCGTGAACCGGCACGCCATCCTCACGACCGGAACTCCGCCCGAGTCGATCCGCAAGTGGCTGGCCTCCGTCGCGCCGGAGATTCACGTGTTGTCCGTGGGCCGATCGATCGATCTCTACAAGGATACGGGCGCACCCGCCGAGATCGTCGCGCGTTACAAGCTCGACAAGGCATCGGGTACACACGTCGTCGCGCACACGCGCATGGCGACGGAGTCGGCCGTCACGCCGGCGCATGCGCACCCGTTCACGGCGGGCCAGGATTTCTGCCTCGTGCACAACGGCTCGTTGTCCAACCCGCACCTGGTCAGGAAGAAGCTCGAGCCGCTCGGCATCTCGTTCGTCACCGACAACGACACCGAGGCCGCGTGCCGCTTCTTCGAGTGGCGCATGCGAGAAGGCGACGATCTGACTACCGCCGTCCAGCGCGGGTTCGCCGAGCTCGACGGCTTCTTCACGTTCCTGATGGGGACGGACAAGGAAATGCTCATCGTGCGCGACGCGTTCGCGTGTAAACCCGCGGTGGTGGCGGAGACCGAAGACTACGTCGCGATCGCCTCGGAGTTCCGCTCGCTCGCCCACCTGCCTGGAGTGCGCAACGCGAACGTGTTCGAGCCCAAGCCAGAAGAGGTGTACTCGTGGAAGGCGTGAAGCAGTTCGATCTCGCCACGACGCCGCTGCGCGAAGTGAACCGGTACCTGCATTCGACCAGCGCGGATGCGAAGCGCGTGAAGATCCTGAATGCCGACGGCGCGCACTCGATCGCCGCGGGGCTCGATGCGCCTTTCGAAGTAGAGGTCGAGGGGCATGCCGGCTATTACCTCGGTGGCATGAACAAGGCCGCGAACATCACGGTCCGCGGCAATGCCGGGCCGGGCGTCGGCGAGAACATGATGTCCGGCACGATCCGCGTCGAGGGATTCGCGTCGACCGCCGCGGGCGCATCCGCGCACGGCGGCACGCTGATCATTCATGGCGATGCGTCCCTTCGTTGCGGGATCTCGCTCAAGGGCGGCGACATCGTGGTGGGCGGCGACGTCGGCAGTTTCTCCGCGTTCATGGCGCAAGCCGGCCGCATCGTGATCTGCGGCGACGCGGGCGACGCGCTCGGCGATTCGCTCTACGAGGCCGTGATCTACGTGCGCGGCAAGGTACGTTCGCTCGGCGCCGATGCGCGTTTCGAGGACATGACCGAGTCCGACTACTCGGCTGTGGGCGAGTTGCTCGCGCGCGCGGGATTCACGCATGACCCGCGCGAGTTCAAGCGCGTTGCGTCCGCCAGGAGCCTCTATCACTGGAACGCGGACGCGAACCAGGAGTATTGAATGAACGAGAAGATGCCACCGACCTTGCCCGCCGCGCCGCGGATATCGAAGGAAGAATCCGCGGGATACGACCGGCACGTCATCGACTACATCCAGCGCGCTGCCGCGACCGGGCTCTACGAGATCCGCGGGCTCGGCGCGAAGCGACGCGTCGCGAACTTCGACGACCTCGTGTTCCTGGGCGCGTCGTTGTCGCGCTATCCACTCGAGGGGTATCGCGAGAAGTGTTCGACGAAGACCGTGCTGGGCACACGTAATGCGGCGAAGCCGATCGAGCTCGCGACACCGATCACGATCGCGGGCATGAGCTTCGGCGCGTTGTCGGCGCGCGTGAAGGAGGCCCTGGGGCGTGCGGCCACGGCGCTCGGCACGTCCACGACCACCGGCGACGGTGGCATGACGCCCGAGGAGCGGCAGTCATCGAAGACGCTGGTGTACCAGTGCCTGCCGTCGCGATACGGCTTCAATCCGGACGACCTGCGCAAGGCCGACGCGATCGAGATCGTGATCGGGCAGGGCGCGAAACCGGGCGGCGGTGGCATGTTGTTGGGGCAGAAGGTGAACCCGCGCGTGGCGGCGATGCGTACGTTGCCTCCGGGGGTCGACCAGCGCTCGGCGTCGCGCCATCCGGACTGGACCGGGCCCGACGACCTCGTGATCAAGATCAACGAGCTGCGCGAGATCACCGACTGGCAGAAGCCTATCTACGTGAAGGTGGGCGCGACGCGCGTGAAACACGACGTGAAACTCGCGATCCACGCCGGCGCGGACGTGATCGTCGTCGACGGCATGCAGGGTGGCACGGCGGCGACGCAGACCGTGTTCATCGAACACGTGGGCATTCCGACGCTGGCGGCGCTGCGCCAGGCGGTCGAGGCCATCGACGAACTCGACATGCGCGGCAAGGTGCAACTCATCATCTCCGGTGGCGTGCGCACGGGCGCGGACGTCGCCAAGGCGCTCGCGATGGGCGCGGACGCGGTGGCGGTCGGGCAGGGCGTGCTGATGGCGCTCGGGTGCAACAGCGAGAGCTACGTGACCGCGGACGGCCAACACGTTTCCGCCGTCGACGACTACGCGAAGCTCGGCACGGCGCCCGGTTACTGTCACCACTGCCACACGGGCCGCTGCCCCGTGGGCGTCACGACCCAGGACGCGGCGCTCGAGCGACGTCTCGATCCCGCGATCGGCGCGAAGCGTCTGACGAACTACCTGAAGACGCTGAACATGGAGCTCACGACCATCGCGCGCGCCTGCGGCAAGCAGGACGTCCACCACCTCGAACGCGAAGACCTCGTGGCCCTGACCGTCGAAGCCGCGGCGATGGCGAACCTTCCCCTCGCGGGAACCACGTGGGTGCCCGGAGCTTAAGACGGGGTGGTATGGGGGCAGCCCCCATTTCCGAGCAAAAGGGGTCAGTCCTCTGAGGAGGGCTGACCCCTTTTGCCAGGAAACGGGGGCTGCCCCCATTCTTCTACATGCCGCGGAAGCGGTGCTGGAAGGCGCTGCTGACGGGCAGCACTTCATCGTGGCCGCGGACGGTGAGGCGCAGCTTGCCGTCTTCGCCCTTGTCGACGGAGTGGATCGCGGACACGCGCACGATCGCGCTGCGGTGGACCTGCCAGAACACCTCGGAATCCAGCGCGGGCAGCAGCTCCTTGAGCGGCGTGCGGATGTTGCCTTCGCCGTCCGCGGTCACCACGCGCGTGTACTTGTCCCGCGCCTGAAAGAACAACACGTCGTCGACGGCGAACATCTTCACGGAGTTGCCCACGCTCGCGGTGATCCACTTGATGCCCTGCCGCCCCGGCGCGAGCCGTGACTGCACCAGGTCGAGCATCGCCGCGATGTCGGGCGCCCCGCCGGACAGCCGGGCGCGCGTGCGTTCGACCGCGCGTTGCAGCCGATCGCGGCCGACGGGTTTCAGTAGATAGTCCACCGCGCCTTCGTCGAATGCCTTCAGCGCATATTCGTCGTACGCCGTAATGAAGATCACCTGGCACGCGGCGCCCGCGGCCCGGGCGACTTCGAGTCCGCTCACCCCCGGCATGCGGATGTCGAGGAACGCCACCCGCGGCCGGAATTGCGTCAACGCATCGAGCGCCGCGAGACCGTCCTCGCATTCGGCCACGATGTCGAGTTCCGGCCACGATTCGGCCAGCATCGCGCGCAACTCGCGGCGTTGCGGCGCCTCGTCTTCGGCGATAACCGCGGTCGGCCGGGTCACGCCTTCGCGCCCTCCGGCAAAGGCACCTCGAGTGGCACGAGAATGCGCGTCAGCACGCCGCCAAACGCGCGCCCGGCGATCTCGAACGAAGCGTCTTTTCCAAAACGCGTTACCAACTGTGCCCGCACATTGGCGAGACCCGTACCTTCACCCATTCCCAACGCGAGGCCCGCGCCATCGTCTTCGACCCGGACTTCGAGCTTCCCGCCGTCCATCCTCGCGACGAGTGTGATGCGGGTCGTGCCGGGCTTCGGTTCCACGCCGTGTTTGATGGCGTTCTCCACCAGCGAGATCAGCAGCAGCGGTGGAAAGGGCGCGTCGCGCAATTCGGCCGGCAGGCGGATGTCCACCTGCAACCGATCGTCCAGCCGCAGCTTCATGAGATCGAGATAACTCGCGCAGATGTCGAACTGCTCCCCGAGCGTGGAATGCGCGAGGCCCGTCTCCGCGCGCAGTTTGGGCAGCGTCGCGCGCAGGTGCTGGGCGAGGGCGTCGATCGTCTGCGCGGCGCGCTGCGGGTCCGACGCCAGGAGTGATCGCACCGAGGCCAGCGTGTTGAACAGGAAATGCGGTTCGACCTGCGCCTGCAGCACCGTGAGCTTGAGGTCCGCCTCGCTCTTCTGCTGGCCCAGTCTCTCCAGTTCGACGCGTCGGAAATGCTCCGCCCAGCGGCGTTTCTCGGAAAGATAGGCCTGCAGCGCGAGACCGCCGCTCGCGACGAACAGGATCACGAGATCCCAGCCCACCTCGAGCGCCCAGCGCACGCCCGAGTGCAGGTCGGTGACCGTGATGCCCGGAGATTTCGACGACCCGTGACCATGCACGGCCATGCGGGCGTCGTGGAATTTGTCCGCCCATTCGGCCGTCCACCATCCGAACGCCATGCCGAAGATGACGGCCAGCAGCAGCAGCGGCGCCTCGATCGCACGCGGCCAGCCGCGATGCCGGACGAATGCGCCGAGCACGGGCCCGGTACCGACCAGCGCGATGTTGGCCCCGGCGCAGGCGAGAGAAACAGCGATGGCGTCCCACACGCCGTGGACGAACAACCCGTGAGAGACGCCGAATGACGCGCCCACGAGCGCACCCACCCCGCCGAAGATCGCCGTGCGACGCCAGGCCCAGGGCCAGCTGAAGGCCGCGTACTGCTGGTAGAACTGGATGAACGCGGATTCGCCCGCGGCGACATCAGGCGGCAGCGGCCGGCTCAGCGGGTGCGAGGGCTCTGACATGAGTCCGCATCCTAACTCTCAACGGATGTCGCCGCCTCGCGAAGCTTTCTCCAGCAGCGCCTTCGGCACGTGCGGCCGCAACGTCGGATAGAACTGCGCGAACGTGCCCTGGAACGCGCCGTGGCTCTTGTGGCAGCTCACGCAGCCATTGCCGCTCGGCAGGGCCTGCCCGCTCTTCGAACCGGCATCGAACATGTAGAAAGTGTGGCCGTCCGGGGATGCGGGATCGATGAGATGGATCTCGTAGTTCGTGAGGTCCGCCTGCGTGAAGCCCTTCTGGTTCAGCGAGCGCGGTTGCGTGTCGGTGTCGTAGAAGCTCAGCACGAACATCGAACCCGGCGCATAACTACCGTGCTCGCGAAAGTGCTCGTAGGCTTTCGGTTCCATGAGCACCACCTGGAACTGCCCGGGGCGCGCCGCGTTGAACGATCCGGGGTTGTAGCCCATTCCGAGCGACGTGCCGAGGAACACCCAGCGTTCGAGATCCGCGGGCTTCTCGAGCTTGCCGTCGGTAGTCAGGCGCGCGACGCCGAGCGCCTGGGCCGCCGCGGGCGTCGACGCTTCGTCGGCCGCGTTGGCCGCCACCAAGCACCCGCCGGCCATGACGGTCGCCATGGCGCAAAGTCGATGAATCGTGTTCATGTCGTTGCCTCCGTGAGGATACGGACGGCAAATTAACGGGGCCCCGGGTCCGGCTCCGGTCCTTGCGACGAAGGCCATGTCCGGAAGGATGGCGCCGCTCAGACGTGCGACGAACCCGGCGCGAGAATGGCTACGTTCTTCCCAACCGCAACCAATCTGCGCGCCCGCCTACCAGTACTCCTCGATCAGAACGATCCGCTCGCCATCGAATCCGAACAGCGCGAGCAGCCCGCCCTGATCATCGGCGGGCTGCAACTTTCCGTCGTTCGTGCGGCGCATGTATCGGTACTCCACCGCGGAATGGCTTCGACCGTGAATGATTTCCGTGATTTCGATCAGTTCATTCTTGTCTTTCTGGTAAGCACCGCGCTTCTGATTGCCACTGAAGGCATCCTTCCACTCCGCGCGCCCGAAGTTTGCGTCGTATTCCTTGTGAGAATAGCGGACGTCCGGCGCGAAGAGCTCGAAGAGCCGGTCGATGTCCGCGCTCGTCGAGCCCTTGCGATACACCGCCGAGAGCCGCTCGAAATAGGTATTGATCTGCGCCGCCTTGCACGCCGTATCGCAAGCATTCGAGGATGCATTGGCACCGAAGGTCATCAACGCAAGCAGTACGAATCCGGCAAATCTCAGCGATACCATCCCATCTCCTCCACGATGACAATTCCACATTTCCCTTCCGGCGAGCGCCCGCCTATATTGCGCGTTCATGGATGCCGAGCCAACGACAGCGGAGCGGACGGAACGACGGGCGGAGTTGGGCGCATTCGCCTTTCTCGCGTTCATCCTCGCGCCGGTCCTCGCGATCATCATCGTCGCCGGTTACGGCTTCCTGGTCTGGATCTGGCAGATGATCGTCGGCCCGCCCGGACCCCCACCACCGTGACCGAACTACACATCGCAAGTTTCATCGTGCGTACTCGCGCGGAGGTCGCGGCCGATGTCGCGCAGCGCATCGCGGCGATGGAAGGCGCCGAAATCCATGCCGTCGAGGACGGCAAGATCATCGTCGTGGTCGAAGCTCCCGGCGAGCGCGAGCTCGCCGATCGCATGGATGACCTGCGCGGGCTGCCAGAAGTACTGATGGTCAACCTCGTCTATCACCAGGCCGACGCCCTATGAGCAACTCACGCCGCGATTTCATCAAGCAAACCGCCGCCGCGACGGCCGCGGCCGCCGCCGGAATCTCTCTGCCCGCGCAGGGCCAGGGTTTCGTCACCGACCGCGCGGTCACCGAGCTCAAGTGGTCGAAGGCGCCATGCCGCTTCTGCGGCACCGGCTGCGGCGTGAACGTCGCGGTCAGATCGGGCCGCGTGGTCGCGACACACGGCGACGTCCACGCACCCGTCAACCGCGGGCTCAACTGCGTGAAGGGATATTTCCTCTCGAAGGTGCTGTACGGCAGCGACCGTCTCACCAGGCCATTGCTGCGCAAGACCAACGGCAAGTACGACAAGAACGGCGAGTTCGAGCCCGTGAGCTGGGACGAGGCCTTCGACGTGATGGCCGCGCAGTTCAAGAAGACGCTCGCGGAAAAGGGCCCCACGGCTGTCGGCATGTTCGGCTCGGGACAGTGGACCATCTGGGAAGGTTACGCGGCGAACAAGCTGTTCAAGGCGGGCTTCCGCACCAACAACCTCGATCCCAACGCGCGGCACTGCATGGCCTCCGCCGCGTACGGCTTCATGCGCACGTTCGGCATGGACGAGCCGATGGGCTGCTACGACGACATCGAGGAGGCGGACGCGTTCGTGCTGTGGGGCTCGAACATGGCCGAGATGCATCCGATCCTCTGGACACGCGTCACGGATCGCAGATTGTCCTCGCCGCGGGTGCGCGTCGCGGTGCTGTCGGTGTTCGAACACCGCTCGTTCGAGCTCGCCGACATCCCGATCATCTTCAAGCCGCAGACCGACCTCGTCATCCTGAATTTCATCGCCAACTACATCATCACGAAGGGGTTGGTGAAACACGACTTCGTCAACCGCCACACGAACTTCAAGCGCGGCAACACCGATATCGGCTACGGCCTGAGGCCCGACCATCCGCTCGAGAAAGCCGCCGAAAACGCGGACGATCCCAACGGCTCGAGGCCGATGGCCTTCGAGGAATTCGCGGCCTTCGTGAAGCCGTACACGCTGGATCACACCGTGAAGATGACGGGCGTCGAGCGCGGCTGGCTGGAGCAGCTCGCGGAGCTGTACGCCGATCCCAAGATCAAGGTGATGTCGTTCTGGACGATGGGCTTCAACCAGCACACGCGCGGGGTGTGGGCCAACAATCTCGTCTACAACATCCATCTGCTGACGGGAAAGATCTCGACGCCGGGCAGCAGCCCGTTTTCGCTGACCGGCCAGCCGTCCGCCTGCGGCACCGCGCGCGAGGTGGGCACGTTCAGTCACCGCCTGCCCGCGGACATGATGGTCACGAATCCCGAGCATCGAAAACACACCGAGGAAATCTGGAAAGTGCCGTACGGCACGATCCACGACCAGAACGGTTTTCACGCGGTGGAACAGAACCGGATGCTGCGCGACGGCAAGCTCAATGCCTACTGGGTGCAGGTCAACAACAACCTGCAGGCCGGACCGAACATCAACGAAGAGGCGTTGATCGGTTATCGCAAGTCCGGGAATTTCATCGTCGTGTCGGATGCGTATCCCACCGTCACCGCGCAGGCCGCGGACCTGATCCTCCCGACCGCGATGTGGGTGGAGAAGGAGGGCGCTTACGGCAACGCAGAGCGCCGCACGCAGTTCTGGCGCCAGATGGTCAACGCGCCGGGCGAGGCGCGTTCGGACCTGTGGCAGCTCATGGAATTCTCCAAGCGCTTCAAGACCGACGAGGTCTGGCCCGCCAAACTAATGGCGGACAACCCGGGCTATCGCGGCAAGACCTTGTTCGAGGTGTTGTTCGCGAACGGCGTCGCCAACCGGTATCCGCTGTCCGAACTGCCGGCCGACTACGAGAATCACGAGTCAAGAGCCTTCGGTTTCTACGTCCAGAAGGGATTGTTCGAGGAATACGCGGCGTTCGGCCGCGGTCACGGTCACGATCTCGCGCCCTTCGACATGTACCACGCGGAGCGCGGCCTGCGCTGGCCGGTCGTCGACCGGCGCGAGACGCGTTGGCGATATCGCGAAGGCTACGATCCCTACGTGAAGAAGGGCGAGGGCTTCAACTTCTATGGCAACAAGGATGGCCGCGCGATCATCTGGGCGCTGCCATACGAGCCGCCGCCCGAGGCTCCCGACACCGAGTACGACCTCTGGCTATCTACCGGCCGAGTGCTCGAGCACTGGCATTCGGGATCGTTGACCATGCGCATTCCCGAGCTCTACAAGGCGTTCCCGAGCGCGGTCGTGTTCATGCATCCGAACGACGCCGAGGCGCGCGGCCTCAGGCGCGGCCAGGAAGCGCGCGTGATATCGCGGCGCGGCGAGGTGCGCGTGCGCGTCGAGACGCGCGGCCGCGATCGTCCGCCGCGCGGCCTGATCTTCGTGCCCTGGTTCGACGCGAGCGTGCTCATCAACAAGGTGACGCTCGACGCGACCGATCCGATCTCCAAGCAGGCGGATTTCAAGAAATGCGCCGTGAAGGTGGTGAAGGTATGAACCGCGCGCGTGTTCGAATCATCGCGCTGCTGGCCATGTTGCCGGTGGTCGCCATGCCATTGATGCTATTCGGCCAGGATCCGACCGCCGATGCGCCGGTGCCGCTGCCGGGCGAGCCGCAGTCGATCGACGCGCTGCGTCGCGGAATTCCGCTCGACAAGGAGGGCGCGGCGCTGCCGATGGCGCGCACGGAAAACACGGATCTCAGGCGCAAGCGCGCCTATCCGGATCAGCCGCCGACGATCCCGCACACCATCGACGGCTACCAGGTCGACAAGAATTCCAATCGCTGCATGTTGTGCCACTCGCGCGCCAACGCGGCGAACTTCCAGGCGCCGATGGTCAGCGTGACGCACTTCCTCGATCGCGACGGCCAGGTGCTCGCTTCCGTCTCGCCGCGGCGATATTTCTGCAACCAGTGTCACGTCGTGCAGACCGACGCACGGCCGCTGGTCGAGAGCGACTTCCGCGACGTCGACGAGTTGATGGCCGAAGAAGCCGAGAAAGCGGCGGAGAGGCGCTGACGTGCGCCTGCCCGCCTTCATCACGCGTTTCTGGAATACCTTGTCGCGGCCGAGCCGGCACCTGAGTCTCGGTGTGCTCACCGTCGGCGGCTTCGTCGGCGGCGTGTTGTTCTGGGGCGGGTTCAACACCGCGCTCGAGGCGACGAACACCGAGCAGTTCTGCGTGAGCTGCCACGAGATGCGCAACAACGTGTTCGAGGAGCTCAAGTCGACCATCCACTACACGAACCGCTCGGGCGTGCGCGCGACCTGCCCGGACTGCCACGTGCCGCACCAGTGGACCGACAAGATCGCGCGCAAGATGCAGGCGTCGAAAGAGGTCTGGGGCAAGATCTTCCGCACCATCGATACGCGCGAAAAATTCCTGGACGAGCGGCGCACGCTGGCCGAACACGAGTGGGCGCGGCTCAAGGCGAACGACTCGCTCGAATGCCGCAATTGCCACGAGTTCGGCTACATGGATCTCACGCGCCAGAGCCGCCGCGCCGCCACGATCCACGAGCGCTGGCTGCTGTCGGGCGAGAAGACCTGCATCGACTGCCACAAGGGCATCGCGCACCGGCTGCCCGACATGTCGGGCGTGCCGCAAGGCTAGTGTTGCCGAACGCCAGTGGGTGCCGGGTGAGAAAAGACTGGTCAGCGAGGAATGTTGTTCGGGAGCCAGGGACAACCGTCAGAACCAGGCGCTCACGCCCGCGCGCACCGTGAACTCGGAAGTGTCCTCGCCGGCCGCGCGCGCGAGATCGGCGGTTTTTCCGAAGTTCCATTCCCAGCCGGCGCCGACGTACGGCGCGAAATGGTTGTTGACCTGGTAGCGCAGGCGCAGGAAAAACTCGGCGGTAGATAGTCCTGATCCGATCTGCCGCTCCGGGTCGTTTTTGCCGTACGCCGCGATCTCGATCTGCGGCTGCAGGACCAGGTTCTGGGTGATGAGCACGTCGACCTCGGTCGCGAGGCGCAGCGCGGTGCGACCGGATTCACCCACGTAGGCGATGAGGTCGGTTTCGAAGAAGCCGGGCGCGAGCCCCGCGACGCCGAACGCGGCCCAGGTGCGCGAGGGCCCGTGCCCACCGTCGTGGCGCACGCCGACCCGTGAATTCCACCAGCGGCTCAGCACGCGGTCCCAGGCGATCTCGTTGCGCACCGAGTCCGTGTCGCCACCCGCCCGCGCGCCTTCGGACTCCAGCCAGATCTTGTGGATGTCGCCGCCATACCAGGCGGCGGCTTCCCATTCGAAGACGTCGCCTTCATCGGCGTCGACCCATTCGATCCGGTCCAGCTTGATCATGCGGAAACGCGCGCGGTCGTCCATGCCCATCATCGCGACCATCTCACGGTAGCTCATGTCGTGGTCCAGGTGGGACCGCGGCGGATCCGGCGGGACGTGTTCGAGCTCGCTTTCGGTCGGCACATCCGTGGCGGCGGGCGGATGCGGCTCGTGCTGCGGGTGCTGCCGAGGCTGATGTGGCTCGTGTTGCGCGGAAACTCCCGCGGATGCAAGCAACGCGACCGCCGCCAGCCACGGTGCCGGCTTCACGCGACCACCACTTCGCGAAACATGCCCGCTTCCATGTGGTAGAGCAGGTGGCAGTGATAGGCCCATCTACCCAGCGCGTCCGCGGTGACGAGATAGGCAAGACGCTGACCCGGCTGCACGGGCACCGTGTGCTTGCGCACGAGGAACGCGCCGTGTTCGTCGATCAGCTCGCTCCACATGCCGTGCAGGTGGATCGGGTGCGTCATCATGCTGTCGTTGACGAGCACGATGCGCAGCCGCTCGCCGTGCCTGAAATCCAGCGGCTTCGCGTCCGAAAACTTCCGGCCGTTGAACGACCAGACGAAACGCTCCATGTGGCCGGTGAGATGCAGTTCGATTTCGCGGCCGGCATCGCGTCGGTCGATCGGTCCGCCGAGCGTGTGCAGATCCGCGAGTGTGAGCACGCGGCGGCCGTTGTCGCGCAGGCCGACGCCGGGATCGTCGAGCCGCGAAGCAGGGACCTCCGCCAACATGTCGACGAGCGGGCCCGACTCGGCGGGCGCATGCACGAGCGGCGGTGCGGCCGGCGGCGGCGCGTGACCCATCGCCGCGTGCCGCGCGGCTTCGGCCGGATCCATGCCGCCGTGACTTCCGTGGTCCATCGCCATGTCGGTCATCGTGAGCAATGCACGCTGGTCGAGCGCCGGGACCTCCGCGCTCATGCCGGGTCGTGGCGCGAGCGTGCCGCGCGCGTAACCCGAGCGATCCATCGCCTGCGCGAAGATGGTGTAGGCCGCGTCGCCCGGCGTCACGATCACGTCGTAGGTTTCGGCCGTGCCGACGCGCAGCTCGTCCACGGTGACCGGCTCGACGTCCTGCCCGTCCGTGCCGATCACGGTGAGCTTCAAACCGGGGATCCGCACGTCGAAGAAGCTCATCGACGAGCCGTTGATCAGCCGCAGTCTCACGCGTTCGCTAGGCTTGAAGATTGCGGTCCAGTTGCCCGCCGGCGTGGCGCCGTTGAGCAGATAGGTGTACGCATACCCGGTGACGTCGGCGAGATCGGTGGGGTTCATGCGCATCGACGCCCACATGCGCCGGTCCTCGAAGGTCTTCGAGAACCCCTGCGTCCGGACGTCCTCGACGAAATCCGCGAGCGTGCGCTTGTTCTGGTTGAAGTAGTCGCTCTGCCGCTTGAGCGTCGCGTAGATGCGCTCGGGATCGTGATCGGTCCAGTCGGAGAACAGCAGCGTGTATTCGCGGTCGGCCGCGTGCCGCTCGCCGGCGCGCCGCTCGACGACGATGGGCCCGTAGAGTCCGACCTGTTCCTGGAAACGCGAGTGCGAGTGATACCAGTACGTACCCGACTGGTTGACCTTGAAGCGGTAGGTGAACGTCGTGCCCGGCGCGATGCCTTCGAACGACAGGCCCGGTACGCCGTCCATGTCCGCGGGCAGGATGAATCCATGCCAGTGGATAGAGCTCGTCTCGCGGAGCTCGTTGGTGACGCGGATCGTCACCGTGTCGCCCTGGCGCATGCGCAGCAGCGGCGCGGGCAGCTGGCCGTTGACGACGACCGCGCTCCGCGACGCGCCGGTGAAGTTCACGCGCGTCTCGCCGATGGTGAGATCGAACTCAGGCCCGGTGAGCACGGCGGGCGAGGGCACGCTCGCCCAGCCGGGGCGCGCACCGCCCAGCAGGATGGCGCCGCCACCCACTCCGTGCACGAGACCTTGTACGAATGTCCGGCGCGAAATCATTTCATGTCCCCGAGCGACCGCGTCCGCAGCCGCAAGGCGTTGGTGATGACCGAGAACGACGACAGGCTCATCGCGAGCGCGGCGAACATCGGCGAAAGCAACGAACCCGTGAACGGATACAACAGCCCGGCGGCCAACGGGATGCCGAGAGCGTTGTAGCCGAACGCGAAGACGAGATTCTGCCGGATGTTGCGCACGGTGGCGTTGCTCAACGCGCGTGCCCGGGCGATTCCAGTAAGGTCGCCTTTCACGAGCGTCACCTGCGCGCTTTCCATCGCGATGTCGGTGCCGGTGCCCATCGCGATACCGATGTCCGCGCGCGCCAGCGCGGGCGCGTCGTTGATGCCGTCGCCGGCCATCGCGACGCGTTTTCCTTCGCCCTGCAGCCGCGCGACGACCTGCGCCTTGTCCGCCGGCTGCACCTCGGCGATGACGGAGTCGATGCCGAGCGTCTTCGCGACGGCCTGCGCCGTGCCGCGCGCGTCGCCCGTGAGCATGACGACGTGTAATCCCGCCGCGCGCAGTGCCGACAGCGCCGCGGGCGTCGTCTCCTTGATCGGATCTCCCACCGCGATCGCGCCGCGCAGGCGTCCATCCACCGCGAGGAACATGACGGTATGACCGGACGAGCGCAGGCTCTCCGCCTCGCCCGCGAGCGCCGCGACGTCCGCGCCCGCGTCCTGCATCAGCGCAGCGTTGCCGAGCGCGATCCGGTGGTTATCTACCGTCGCCGTGACGCCCTTGCCGGTCACCGACTGGAATCCGCCCGCTCCGGGAACGGCAAGTCCGCGTTCTTCCGCGCCACTGACGATCGCGCGGGCCAGCGGGTGTTCGCTGGATTCTTCGACCGCCGCGGCAAATCCGAGCACCTGGTCCTGCGTGAGGTCGCCCGTCGCGAGCACCTCGCGCAGCTGCGGCCGGCCCAGCGTCAGCGTGCCGGTCTTGTCGACCACCAGCGTGTCGATCGTGCGCATGTTTTCGATCGCCCCCGCGTCCCGGAACAACACGCCGAGCTGCGCGCCGCGGCCGCTCGCGACCATGATGGAGATCGGCGTCGCGAGTCCGAGCGCGCAGGGGCAGGCGATGATCAGTACCGCGACGGCGTTGACGATCGCATAGGAGAGGCTCGGCGCCGGACCCCAGATCCACCAGGCGAAGAACGTGAGGATGGCGATGCCAATGACCGCCGGGACGAACCACGCGGCCACCGCGTCGGCGAGCCGCTGCGAGGGCGCGCGGCTGCGCTGTGCCTCGGAGACGAGCGCGATGATCTGCGACAGCAGGCTGTCCGCGCCGACTTTTTCCGCGACGACGAGCACGGCTCCCGTCTGGTTCAACGTCGCGCCCACGACGCGATCTCCCGGCCCCTTGTCGACCGGCAACGGCTCGCCCGTCAGCATCGACTCGTCGAACGTGGAGCGGCCTTCGAGCACGCGCCCGTCGACCGGCACCTTCTCGCCGGGCCGGATGCGCACGCGATCGCCGGGATGGATGTCGTCGAGCGGCACGTCTTCCTCGGCGCCGTCCGCGCGCACGCGGCGCGCGGTGCGGGGCGCGAGCTCGAGCAGCTGGCGGATGGCCTGGCTGGTGCGGCCGCGCGCACCGAGCTCCAGCCACTCCCCGGCGAGCACGAGCGCGATGATCGCGGCAGCGACTTCGAAGTACACGCCGACCGCGCCGTGATCGTCGCGCATCTCGACCGGGAACCACTGCGGTGCGAGCGTCGCGACCACGCTGTAGGCGAACGCGACGAGCACGCCGAGTCCGATCAGCGTGTACATGTTGGGCGAGCGCCGTGTCACGCCGGCCCAGCCGCGGCGTAGATAGTCGGCGCCGGCATGGAACACGACCGGCGCGGTCAGGATCATCTCCACGAACCGCATGAAGCGCGCGGTCGCGGGTGCCCAGTGCAAATCGAACACGTGCGGGAGCATCGCGATGACGACCACCGGCAACGCGAGCGCGGCCGCGATCCAGAACCTGCGGCGCACGGCGCGCAGTTCACCATCGTCGTGTTCGGTCGTCGGGTGCAGGGGTTCGAGCGCCATGCCGCAGATCGGGCACGAGCCGGGCTTCGGCTGCCGGATCCCGGGATGCATCGGACACGTGTAGATAGTACCGGCCGGCTGGGCCTGGGCTGGCGCCGGCGGCTTCGCGTGCGAATGACATTGGCCGTGACCGCGGTGGCCGTGATGTGCATGCGGGTGAGAGTGCTCGGGCGGATTCATGACGCTTCTTCCTCGCCCGACTCTTCCTCACCCAGCGCCTTGAGGATGGGGCAGTCCGCCGCCGAGCCGTGGCCGGGGCAGGCCTCGACCAGTTGCGACAGTCCGTCGCGCACGGCCACGAGTGCGGCGATGCGCCGATCGATGTCGGCGAGTTTCGACTGGGCCGCCCGCTTCACGCGCGCGACGTCGCGCTGGCGCGAAAGCCCCAGCAGGTCGCGGATGTCCTTGAGCGAAAATCCCAGCTCCTGGGCGCGACGGATGAAACGCAGGCGCTGGAGCTGCAGGTCGCCGTACCGGCGATAGCCGGATTGGAGACGCGCTGCCGGGGCGAGCAACCCGGCCTTCTCGTAGTACCGGACCGTGTCGATGCTGACACCGGCGCGTTTCGCGACTTTTCCGATCCCCATCGAGTCCATGTCGACCTCCGGGGAGCATCCTAAACTATGGACCTTGGTCCAGAGTCAAGGCGTCGCGGAGCGGCTTGCGGGCACAGCCTGCAGGGGCCGGGCGCATCAATCGTGAGTGATGCGATCCTTCGTCAGATTGTTTACCGCGGCGATGAGCGCCTCGGCGCGCACCGGCTTGGCCATGTGAATCTGGAATCCGGCCGCGAAGGCGTCGTCGCGATCCTGCATGCGCGAGAACGCGGTGAGCGCGATGGCGGGCAGGCGTTTCGCATCGAAGCCACCCGCGCGCAGGTTGCGCAACATCTGGTAGCCGTCGAGCTGCGCCATGCCGATGTCGCTGACCAGCACGTCCGGCACGGTGGAGCTGACCTGCTTCATAGCCGCCTCGGCATTCGGCGCATCGACGACCTGGGCGCCCGCGTCGGACAGGATCCGCACGATCAGCGCGCGCGCGTCCGGATCGTCCTCGACGACGAGTATGTTCACGCGCTTGAGCCGGATGCTCTGGTCGGACGCGAGCTCGCTCGGACGTTTGTCGGTGAGGGGCAGGTGCACGCGGAAGGTCGCGCCCTTGCCGACGCCCTCGCTGCGCACGTCGATCGTGCCCTGGTGGATATCGACCAGGTGCTTGACGATGGTCAGGCCGATGCCGAGACCCGCGAAACTCTTGCCGGTGCCGGATTCCTGCTGGCTGAACCGTTCGAAGATCTGCGGCAGGAACTCGGGGCTGATGCCGCGTCCCGTGTCGGCCACCGAGATTTCGTAACTCCCGTCGACGACGCACGCGTGCACGTCGATCCGGCCACCGCGCGGCGTGAACTTGATCGCGTTGCTCAGCAGGTTCCAGACCACCTGCTGCAGGCGGGACTCGTCGGCCTGCACGTATGCCTCGCGGTCGGAGACGTGCAGGTGGATTTCCACGCCCTTGTTCTGGGCCTGGGTCGCGACGACTTCCACCGCCGCCTCCACCGCGCGCGCCGGCGGGATCGCATCGATCTCCACGCGCATCTTGCCGAAGCGGATACCCGCGAAGTCGAGCAGGTCGCCGATGAGATGGCTCTGCACGCGTGAATTGCGGTCGATGGCTTCGAGGCCCTGCTCGAGCATCTGCGGCGTGACGTTCTTGCGGCGCAGCACCGTCGCCCAGCCGAGCATCGCATTGAGCGGATTGCGCAGTTCGTGCGACAGCGTGGCAAGGAACTCGTCCTTGAGCCGGTTGCTGCGCTCGGCCTCCATGCGCGCCGCACGCTCGCTTTCCAGGAGTTTCTCGCGCTCGGTGACGTTGGTGGCGATCGCGATGCGCACGCCGTGGCCGTTCTCCGCGATCAGGCGCCATTCGACGTCCACGACACTGCCGTCCGGTCGCGCAACCGGCATCATCCCTTCCCACCGGCCGCCGTCGGCGAGCACCTCGTGCAGTTTGGAGCACAGCGACTCATGGCCCGGCGCGATGAGGTCGGCGCATTTCATTCCGACGATCGTGTCCCGGTCCCGGCCCGTGAGGCGGCAGAATTCCGGGTTGACGTCCTTGTAGACGAGATGCTCGTCGAGCAGCGCGATGCCGCTCGAGGCCAGCTCGAAGACCGTGCGGAAGCGGGCATCCGTCGTGCGTTTCATGACGTCGGCCTGGCGCGCGAACAGCAATGCGCGCACCGTCGCGATCAGCACCTGCGGTTCGACGGGATGCGTCAGGTAGCTGTCGCCGCCCGCGGAGAGGCCGAGCGACATGTCGACGGTCTTCAACGCGGTGGCCGTGAGGTGCACGATCGGTAGATAGGCCGTGGAGACGCGTGCGCGCAGTCGACGGCATACCTCGAGCCCATCGATGTCGGGCAGGTTCACGTCGAGCACGATCAGCCCGATGTCGGCGTTTTCCGCGGCTGCGAGCGCTTCCTGGCCGGTGCTCGCTTCGATGACTTCGAAGCCGCCCGCGCGCAGGATGCGCGAAGTCGAATACAGCGAGGCCGGGTTGTCGTCGACGACCAGCAGCTTCTGGTTGGTGATCTGTGTGGGAAGCGCTCTCATGACACCTCCTGGACAACGAGAGTCGGATCGAACCGCATGGGCAACGTCACCCAGAAGCGGGACCCCTTGCCGAGTTCGCTTTCGACGCCGACGCGCCCGCCGAGCAGCAGCGCGAACTTGCGGGCCAGCGACAGGCCCAGACCCGAGCCGCGCAGGCGTCGCTGCAGCTTCACGTCGAGTTGCATGAAATCCGTGAACAGATGCGGAATGTGCTCGGGCGCGATCCCGATTCCGGTGTCCGTGACCGCGAATTCCACGAACCCATCCTCTAACACCCGCGCCGAAACGCGCACCTCGCCCTCGGGCGTGAACTTGAGCGCGTTGGAAATGAAGTTGCGCAGGATCTGCGAAAGCTTCTTGTCGTCCGTGAACATCCGGATCTCGCCTTCGGGTTCGTCGAACACCAGCAACACGGACGTCGACGCCGCGATCGGCTTGAACATGCCGCGCAGCGCCGAAAACAGGTCGACCATCTCGAACCATTCGGGGGAGATCGTGATGCGCCCGGCTTCGACTTTCGCGAGATCGAGCAGATCGTTGACCATCTCGGTGAGCTCGCGCGTCGAACCGCGGATGAACTCGACCTGCTTCTCCTGTTCGGGAGTCAGTGGCCCGTCGAGTTGTTGCAGCAGGATGCTCGAGATGCTGGTCATCGAAGTGAGCGGCGTGCGGAACTCGTGGCTCATGTAGGAGAGGAAACGGCTCTTCAGGTCGTTCGCGGCGCGCAGCTGCGCGGCCTTGTCGTCGAGCTCCGCGTACAACGCGACCACGCCCTTGTTGGTCTCCTCGAGCTCCTCGCGCAGCGCGACGATGTCGGCTTCGCGTGCGGCGAGTTGTGCCTGCAGGTCGCTCATGCGATCACCACCACCGTGGCGTCGTCGCGCCCGCGCGCATGATCCCGGTAGAGCATTCCCGCGATGATGGCCGGATGCATGACCAGCACGTCGGGCCGGTGCCTGAGATCCCAGCGCGCGGAGATTCCGTCGGTGTGCATGACGAGCAGGGAGCCCGGCTCACGCGTGTATTCGAACTGCTGCGCGCGCCTCGGGTTCGCGCCCAGGGTGCCGTTGTGCGAGACGAGCCCCAGCGACTTTTCGTGCGCGACGAGCGTGCCCGCGATATTGCCGACACCCGAGTAACTCACGAGGTTGCCCGAAAGCCTGGCGCAGGCCGCGGCGCCACCGCGTGTCTTCGTCATTCGTTCGTTGGCGCGTGTCATCACATCCTGCGGCGGGTCGAACGGTGCGACCTCGAATGCCAAGACCGCCGCGCGGGCGGCCTCGGCGGCGAACGTGCCGTGACCCAGCCCGTCGACGACGAACAGCGCGACTTCGTCGCCCCGATGTTCGAGATGCCATGAATCGCCACATTCGAACTCGCCTTCCACGGGCACGCAAACCGCGCCGAAACGCGTCGGCAGCAGGTCTCCGAACCGCGCGAGCACGATCGTTCCCTGGCCGGGCGCGGAATGAATGTCGAACTCGTCCGCGAGCCGGCGCACCGCGCCGAGCCCGGTCCCGGGCGTTCCCGCCGTCGAGTAGCCGTCGACCATGCAGGCCGCCACGTCGCCCATGCCCGGGCCGCGATCGATCGCGAGCAGTTCGACGGTGGTGTGTTCGCCGTCGTCGAGCTGCTGCACGAGCAGCTCGCCGCCGCGTGCGTGGCGAAGCAGATTCCGGGACAGCTCCGTCGCCGCGATCGCGACCTGGCCGGCGATCTCCGCGGTGAGATCGAAGGATGCCAGCGCCTGCGCGGCGCGCCGCGCCTCTCCGACCTTGCTCTCGTCGTCGATGACGAAGCGCTGCTGCGCATTGACACCCCGGATTCTCACGGCGGTATCCATCTCCTCACTTCCATCGGACGATGGTGACTCGCGTGCCGCCGCCGACCTTGGTGTCGATGTCGAATTCGTTCACGAGCCGCTTCGCTCCGGAGAGACCCATTCCCAGGCCGCTGCCCGAGGTCCATCCGTCCGTGAGCGCGAGCTGCAGATCGGGGATGCCGGGGCCTTCGTCCGCGAACAGCAGCTTCAGGCCGCGACGTTCGATGCCGTCGATCTTTTCCCAGTTCATCACGCCGCCGCGCCCATAGACGAGCGCATTGCGGGCCAGCTCGCTCGCCGCCGTGACCATCTTGGTCTGGTCGACCAGCGAGAACCCCATCTCCTGCGTGAGCCGGCGTACCACCTGGCGCGCCATGACGATGTCGTGCTCCGACCTGAGCGGTGCCGCGCCGTTAGCGTGCGAGGTCATGTGCGCCGTCGCCGTCTATCTTGTGGCGCATCAGCGTCATGCCGCGCTCCACGTTGAGCGCCGTGGCGACACCGGTCAGTGAAAGGCCCAGCTCGACGAGCGTGATCGCCACCGCGGGCTGCATCCCGACGAGCACCGTTTCCGCGCCGAGGATCTTCGCCATGCCGGAGATGTCGGAGACCATGCGGCCGATGAACGAGTCCACCATCTCGAGCGCGGAGATGTCGATCAGCACTCCACGGCTCGCGTGGTGCTGGATCGCGTTCGACAAGTCGTCCTGCAGCCGCAGCGCGAGCCGGTCGTGCATGTCGACCTGGATGGTGACGAGCAGGAACTCGCCCATCCGCAGGATGGGGATGCGTTCCATCAGTGCTGGTTCAGATTGCTGCCCGTGCGGCGAAGCGCAAGCGCCAGGGCATCGGCGAGATTCGCTTTCGTCGTCACGCCTTGCAGGTCGACGCCCAGGTGCACGATGGTCTGCGCGATCTGCGGCCGCACGCCCGAGATGATGCATTCCGCGCCCATGAGGCGCAGCGCGGTCACCGTCTTGAGCAGGTGCTGCGCGACCAGCGTGTCGACCGTGGGCACGCCCGTGATGTCGAGAATCGCGATCTGCGCGCCGGTCTCGACGACTTTCTGCAGCAGGTTTTCCATGACGACCTGCGTGCGCGCGGAGTCGAGGGTGCCGATCATCGGTAATGCCAGGATGCCATCCCAGAGTTTCACCACCGGCGTGGACAGCTCGAGCATTTCGCGCTGCTGCCGGTTGATCACCTCCTCGCGGGACTTCTGGTAGGCCCTGACCGTGTGCATGCCGAGCGCGTCGAGCAACTCGGTGGCATTCCATACCTGGTCGACGAGGGCGTCCGGGTCCTTGCCGATCTCCGCGCGCAACGCCGCGAACAACGGCTTCTTGAACGAGAAGATGAACGCGGCCGTCTCCTCGGACGTGAATCCCTGCGTCACGCGCGAGCGCGAGATACCTTCGAGGAATTCACGCAGTGGCTTGAAGTCGGTGGCGGAGATGTCCGCGGACTTCGCGTGCTCGGCCACGTCGGTCAGCAGCTTCAGGAATTCGCTCGTCTGCTGCTCGAGTTCGAGCGGCGTGATGCGGCCCTTGGCTCCCGGTGCGGCGGTCGCCATGTCGCGAGTCCAGTTGGCCTGGATCTCTCTGCCACTTTTCTTGAGTACGTTCGACATCGTGGCATCGGCCATCGCGGGAGCCCTCGGGAGTCGCGAGAAAAGGGCGAGGATGGTAACAACGGGGGCGGTTGCGCCTTGTAGGTGGGGTCCGAGTGCGACGCGGGACATTGCCCACATTTGCCGAGGTTCTATCAGACCTTGGCCTAACTACTTTACGATGCGCCCATGGCGGCCAGCATGGGACAGGGCCGCGGAATTCCCGACCCGCGCGCCCTGAAATGGAGCGTCCCGGGGCCCCGGCGGGCCCCCACGAGTGTGCCAGGCGGAGCTTGAGCCATCCGCAAGTGATTGTTTCTTATCGGGTTATCTTTGCTTCGCGGGCCGGAAATGCGTTGTGGTAGGATGCGCGCCCTCAATTTCGAGCCACGCGCCCGTAGCTCAGCTGGATAGAGTACCTGGCTACGAACCAGGTGGTCGGAGGTTCGAATCCTTCCGGGCGCGCCATCTTCTCCTACCGCGACAACAGCTTGGCGCGGTTTTCCTTTCCCGCACTTCTCCGCAGCCAGGTGGTTGCGGGGGAATTGTGGGAGTCTCCATCGCAGACCTTCTCGGCTGCTGCAATCAGGCTTGTCAGCTCCGCTGAGGAGTAGTGCGTCGTGATGCGGCTGCTCTTGTGGCCGAGCAGGTCCTGGCGATCTTCGAAGGACACGCCGGCTGCGCGGAGGCGTCGGCCGAAGGTGTGCTTCAGATCGTGGACCCGCACTCGGCGGAAGCCATCTGCCGCATCGTTTCCGGTTTGCTCCTTCCACTTGTCCGCAGCGCGAACACGGGCGTTCTTCCAGGCCGTCGAGTTCATGCTCGTCAGTGGAAGACTCTTCCGTGCCACGAGCGGCATTCCCGCCTTTGCCTTCCTCTGCTTCGGGAATCGAACGAAGACGTACTCCTCGTGTTGACCCCGAACACTGTCGATGACCGAACGCGCGACGCGATTGAGAACGACCAGCCGGTCTTGTCCGTTCTTCACCTTGTCGCCTTCGATGAGGAACACCGAGGTGTTGAGCTCCGGCACTTCGATCTCGTCGGCCCACTTTAACCCGCAGACTTCCTGTTCACGGAGACCAGTGTTGACCTTGAAGAGCGACATCCGCGCGAGATAGTCGGGTAGCTCCTGGAGGAGCGCCGCCTGTTCGTCGCGCGACAGCGGGTAGGGCGCTCGCTTGTCCTTGACCGGAAGCAGCTTGATCTTCGCCGCGTGCTCCAGCCAGGTCATACCGCGCTCGTCCCGCCACTCTGATGCCGCCAGATTCAAGATGCGCCTCACCGTGCCGAGCGCCAGGTTGATCGTCGTGGTCTTGACGCCATCCGCTCGCCGGCTGGCGATGAACGGCTGCAGGCTGTCCAGATGCACTTGCTTGAGAAACAGGTTCCCGATGAAGGGATCGAGTTGGGACAAGTGAAGCGCATCGTCGTCGATACTCCTCTTGTGCTGGTTCTCGTTCAGGAACTTGGTCGCTGCCGCACGGAACGTGCGATCTGGCCTCACGCCGTAGAGCTGCGCCGCACGAATCTCCTCGATTCGCTTGGCTAACAGTTCCTGTGCTTTGACGATCTCGCCTGTTCCAGTGCTTTCGCGAATGCGCGTTCCTCTGAACACCTTGTCGATGTGCCAGGTTCCACCGCGCTTGGTGAGGCCTGACATTTTCTGGGTTCCCATGATTTGCTCCTGAGTGAGCGAGCCGCATGGCACCCGTTGCGGCTCTTATAGTCGTCCACCCATGCATCGAGGTCAACGCGATCGAAGGCGATTCCTTGGATGCCGATGCGCAGGGTGAGAACGCACGGCCGCACCTCGCGGTTGAAGCGGTTCTTGTCCATGCCGAGGTACGTGGGTGCATCGCGCAATCGAATGAAGCGCGGTGGTGGCGCGGCATGCACTTTCGACGTGTGGTTCCGATCGCCAAGGGCCGAGTTGTCACTCATGGCTCATGGTTCCACGCTGGGAGAGCGCTGTCAGTTGGGGTATCGCGGGAAATTCGACCTAAAGCTAAGTGACGTGCGGCGCTCGAAATCTAGTTAGCGACGGTGACTGCGCGGCGTACTTCGGCGTGAGGTATCGGCTGAATTTGGAGTGAAAGGCAGGATAGCCTCGCGGCGGCTCTTGTCTCACGATCACACGCATGGCGGCATCGGCGTTCATTCACTTGCGCGTGACTGCGGAGACGAAGCTACGGCTTCGCGCGCTTGCGCAGCGCGAAGGGAGGACCGAATCTGCTCTGCTCAAGCAATTGCTCGAAGTCATGCTCCGAAGCGTGGGCGATGAAGTGCTCTCAGAGCCCAGGCGAGACGAAGGAGGGATTCGTCAGGCGCGACTGACTGTCCGCCTGCAGCCTAGCGATCAGGTCCTTCTGCGCGATCGAGCTGCGGCTCGAGCGATGCCGGCGGCAACCTATGTCTCCGTCCTGGTGCGGGCACACCTGCGATCGCTCACTCCGCTGCCAAAGGATGAGCTGCTCGCACTCAAGCGCAGCATCGCGGAGCTGGCGGCCATTGGCCGAAACATCAATCAGATCGCCAAGGTTGCGAATGAGGGAGGCGGATTGCCCGGCTCAGTGCGCGAGGAGTTCCGGGCGATGCTTAGGATCTGCGAAGCGCTGCGCGAGAACACGAAGGGGTTGCTCAAAGCCAACCTCCGGAGTTGGTGCGTCGGGCACTCCGAAGCGAGCGCTTAGGATCGGGTGGCACGGCCTCCAGCGCGACTGAGCGGGAGCGTGACTTCTTCGGCCCATTCGGGGGGCGCTGGAGCACAAAAACCTAGAAACCGCTTGACGTCAAAACCTAGAAACAATACAACACTAAAACCTAGAAACCGCACAACGCCAAACCCTAGATTTAGCCAATCACCCATGGTGACGCCCTCCGACAAATTGGCCGCTTCCCTGGCACTACTGAAAGAACTTCAGGACGCGGGGCGCGTTGCGCTTCGCGCCAGCGACATGAGCCGAACGCACCGCGAACGTCTGATCAAAGCCGGATTCGTCAAAGAGGTGATAAGGGGCTGGTACATCCCGTGCCGGCCGGATGAGCCGGCAGGCGAGAGCACGTCCTGGTACGCCTCCTTCTGGTCCTTCTGCTCGTCCTATCTCGACTCGCGATTCGACGAAGACTGGTGCGTCAGTCCGGAGCAATCCATCAGCCTGCATACGGGCAACTGGACTGTGCCGCGACAGCTGCTCGTGCGCTCACCGCGCGGAAACAACAAGCCCACTAAGCTGATTCACGGGACTTCGATATTCGATGTGCGTCTCGACTTGCCTCCTGCCGCTGATCGCGAAGTCAAAGGCGGCGTCCGGATCTACAAACTACCTGCCGCATTGCTGTCCTGCTCGCAGGCGCAATTTGCGGACCGGCCGACCGAAATGCGCGCCGCGCTCGCCATGATTCAAGACGCATCCGACCTCCTTAGCCGGCTGCTCGATGGAGGACGCAGCACAGTCGCTGGACGGCTGGCGGCTGCCTTCAGAAACATTCGGCGGAGCCGGATCGCAGTTGACATCGTCGGAGCGATGCAGACTGCCGGATACACTGTAAACGAAAGCGACCCGTTCGAAGATCACTCGCTCATTGCTTTCGGTGCTCGCGAAACTTCGCCTTACGTCAATCGCATGCGCATGGACTGGGCGCGGATGCGCAAAGACGTGCTCGGCATCTTTCCGGCCGCGCCAGGTCGCCCCAAGAATGCCGCCGCGTATCTGAAGCAAGTCGAAGAGATTTACGTCGACGATGCCTATAACTCGCTCTCCATCGAGGGATACAAAGTCAGCGCGGCGCTCATCGAGAAGGTTCGCGTCGGAAACTGGAACCCCGACACCAACAAAAACGATCAGGAACACCGAAACGCATTGACAGCCCGCGGCTACTGGCAGGCGTTTCAGGCGGTCGAGAAGAGCATCGGAAAGGTCTTGGGGGGCGAGAAAGCAGGGCGCATTGCAGATCGCGATCACACCACTTGGTATCGCGAACTGTTCGGTCCGAGCGTCACAGCAGGAATTCTGCGCGCCGCCGATCTCGCCGGATATCGAAATGCGCCTGTCTACATCCGGCGATCTATGTACACGCCACCAAACGTCGAGGCTGTACGTGAGCTCATGCCGGCGCTGTTTGACTTGCTGGAACGCGAAGAAGAGGCGTCAGTGCGCGTCGTCCTCGGCCACTTCATGTTTGTGTATATCCATCCGTACATGGACGGGAATGGACGCATGGGTCGATTCCTGATGAATCTCATGCTCGCGTCAGGCGGATATCCATGGACCATCGTTCCGCTCGCGCGCCGTGCAGATTACATGGCTGCGCTTGAGAGCGCCAGTGTGGCCGGAGACATCAAACCCTTTGCGAAGTTTCTTGCCGAACTAACCAAGATCGATGCTTGAAGTGCAACTTCGAGAATCGCACGGAAAGAGATAGAAACGAAATGAAGGCACAGATCGAGAGTAGAGATTGAATGCTTCGGCAAATTCGACCGTTGGGCGCAAATGATCTCCGTCTGTAGTAAGCCGAACTAGGGCATCTCAAATTTCAGCAAAAGGCAGTCGCGGAACATGAACGAGAACATTTCCGAAGAAGAATCTCGGGAAGCCATTCCGCAAGAGCTCTTACAGATTCCCGATGAATTCGCTGGCAGTCCGCCAGTCACACCGCTTGAGATGGAACTGCCATTTCAGGCGCTCTCCTGGCAGAACTTTGAGCGTCTCCTCTATCGGCTTGCTGCCAAGAACTCGGACGTTGAGCACTGCGCCTTGTATGGTCGACAAGGTCAGGAGCAGCTAGGCATTGATGTCTTTGCACGGTTGAGCTCTGGTAAGTACCAGTGCTGGCAAGCGAAGAACTGGGAGGAATTCAGTGCTGCAGAAGTAAAGAAGGCGGTATCCAAATTTGCAGACAACGAGTGGGCCGCAAAGTCCGAGCGGTTTGTTCTGTGTGTGCGTGGAAGCCTTGCGGACAAGAAGATTCAAGATGAGATCGAACTGCAAGCGGAGCGGCTTCGCTCGCAAGGCATTGCATTCATCCCTTACGATGGTTTGGCAATCAGTGCGCTGCTTAAAAAGCATCCAGACCTAGTGGATGACTTTTTCGGCCGCCAATGGTTGGTGGCGTTCGCCGGCCAACAAGCAGCTGACCAAATGAGCACTAGGCTTGATGTCAAAGTGCTCGGATTCTTGCGAGAGCGCCTCGCAGGAATTTACGGCGTCCGCTTTCGGCAGCTTGATCCTGGCATGACCCTGGAATCCAGCGCGTTCGATGCTCCGGATCTGCGAAGCAGGTTCGTCATGCCGGACGTTGACGTTGCGAGCCCCTACAGCGAACCAACGGTCGAGCACACGGATCCACAACTAAAGAAACCACACCTGCCTCCAGGGACCGATGTCGGTGAAAGTGACGGGAATCTGTTCGAGGAAGTCGAAGTCGCTGAAAGCGCAGCAACTGCGGCCAATTCTGAGTCTCGCCTTGTACTCGAGGATTGGCTACTGCAAGGCCGCAATTTGCTTCTGCTAGGAGGTGCCGGCGCAGGAAAAAGCACAGTGTTGCGATGCCTAGCGCTTGACCTCCTATGCGCTCCGCAGATCTTTCGAAAGGCTGCACATCAGTTCGCACAGCGCATCCCAATCTTGGTCTCTTTCGCGATGTGGACGAAGCTGACAGAGAAGTTAGAACGGGAGGTAGCACTAGACGAGGTTGTGCGGGAGACATTTCGGGCTTTAGCGCCCAGTAACGAACTGGAAGAGGCTGTAGTCCGAAGTTTGTACGACAATAGGTTGTTGTTGTTGGTGGACGGGCTTGATGAGTATGCCAACGATCACGCAGCGCGCCTTACCTTGGCAACGCTGGAGTCATTTGTCGCCTTACACAGCGTCATTGCGATCGCCACCGCGCGCCCCGCCGGCTTACGCCGACTTCACCAAGTCAGCGGATCCTGGCAACCCGCCCGGCTAACAGAGCTGTCAACGCATCAACAAAGATCTCTCGTCGAGCGATTGCTGGTCGGCACAAAACCTCTTCCGATCGCGGAGCCAGAGAAGCTGCAGCTCCGCGAAAGGGTAGATCGATTTTTTGACCAGCTTCAGGCGGCCGGCCGATTGCACTCCCTAGCAGGCGTACCGCTCCTACTTCACGGCCTCCTTTCGATTGCTACACGCAGCACTTTTCTGCCACAGACGCGCTTCAAACTCTTCGAAGAGCTTGTCAGCCTTCTACTCGATACGCACCCAAGTCGCCGTTCTACTGCAGCCGCCGACACGCGCTCCCGCTCTATAGCATTTGCAAATGATGATGTTAGGCGCGAAGCACTGGCTCACCTAGCTTTCAAGCTTCAACAAGAAGGCCTCGATGCAGGCACGGATAAGGGGCATGCCAGGAAAATTGTCGAGAAGTTCCTAGCTTCTCCATCTGGGGTCGCGTGGGACCGCGATCAGGCACGACTCGGAGCCGCTGAACTCATAAACATAGATGCGAACACTTCAGGCCTCCTTGTCGAGCGAGGTCCGGACGAGGTGGCCTTTTGTCATGCCGCCTTTCGTGAGCACTTGGCTGGCCTAGAGCTGGGAACTTGGGACTTGGCATTGCAGAAAGACTTTGCCCGAGAGAATGCCGACAACCCGCGTTGGCGAGCCCCGATCATCTCAATGCTTCAGTCACTACGTCGGCAAAGCGATATAGAAGGGATTCTAGGCGCCATTCGAGGCGCTGCCGAACACGACGTCGAGTCCACCGATCGTCGTTTGCTCCTCGCAGAGGCCGCATTCTCCCTCGCAAGCAGGGGCGGCCAAGTAGCTTTGGAAGTGGCCGCTGACTCTTTGCGCCAGATTGAGGTTGGTAGTAACCGGGCTGAGCGTATTGAACTATTAGGTATGGCGCTAGACGGACCACGCTCAGGTCCCATTGGCGCCGCAGTTGTGGATCGAATGAAAACATGGTGGCCGCAAACGAGCAGATGGAGACGAGAGCTTTATCAGGTATTGGCGTCGTGGCGGTCGTCACCTTCTCTGCATCACGTCTTGTGGCGTGGACTCCATGATGAGGACAGCCGCAATCGCTTTTCTGCTGCCGCGGCCCTACAACAGCTGCGGGGTACCGATCCTGCCTTCGGCAAGGAACTGGCTTGCCTCTTTGAGTTCACAGAAGAGCCAGGAATTGCAGCGGCTGCTCTAGATACTCTAGCTAGGCATTGGCCGAGCACTAACCATTTGGATGAATGGATTAGGGATGGCGCCAGATCACAAAGTGACGAGATTGGCGCTGTAGCCGCGCTAGCGAGGTATCGATCTGGATGGCGCGACGAGGAAGCACAAAGGCGACTTCTGGGTTTACTGCCCGAATTGATCTCCGGCATTCCGGACACGATAGTTACCGAGCTCCTGACGGCTGTCTCCACGACCTGGGGAGCTGATAAGAATCTGCAGGATGCATGTTGGGCGGCAATCGGCCGAATTGGGCCCAAAAGAACTTCGATGCGTTACGACACCGCGCGTCATCTCCTTCTTAGGCTGCATAAGCACGATACGCGTGTGGCAGATTGGATTGCGGAGTCGTACGAGGCAGATAAGGCATTTTACGTTGGACACGGTGAAGACGAAGAAGAGCTTTTAGCGGCTGCAATCGCGCCTAGCGAGAAGGCTCGAAAGGCAGTCGACGGATACTTCGAAGACAAGAAGGCAAGTGGCCATGATTATCACGCAGCAAAGCTTGCGGCTCAGCTCAAGTCGAGCGCAGCAAAGAAAGCAATGCTTCGTGATCTGGAACAGTCGCTTCAATACAACTTTTGGCCGGTCTGGAGCCTGCTGAATGGTTGGGGGATGAAGGACGCCGAAGTATCGGCCGCTTTGCTCAGGCTAGTGGGCGAAAGATCGCCCACTGAGCTTCAGAACATCGCTGCCTATCTTCCAGAAATCATTCCGGATCAAAATGAAACTAGGCGTCTGCTGCTGGAGATCTGTGCGTCTGACAAAGTTGAACGTCCTGATTTCGTCACTAAAGGCATGGCCGCCGTGCCCCTTATCGGCGAGTACGAAGCGGTGTCGGCTCTTCTGCCTCACATAAACTTCCCAGATACGTTCGCGTCTGGCGCGAGTGCCTTTATTCAGCATTTCCACAAGGATCAGCGCGTTCGCGAATTCGCTTTGCAATGCTTTGACGACCGGTATTGTCCGCTTGAGGTTATTGCAAAGGCTTACCAGGACGATTCGGAGTTCGCTCCGCTCATTTTCGCCGCTGCATCACCACTACCAAGTTATCTGAGGCGGCAATTGGCGCGTCGTGCAGCTCAGCGGCCGGATGATCCGCCACTCAGACATATTCTGACGACGTGCGATCTCGAAGAGGATGGAAACGCCAAAATCGTTGCGACGATTGGATATTCGCGTTCCCTTGTAGACGAACCGGAGGCACGGGATTCGTGGGCTACTGAGTTATTCGAGCAGCTCAGCGCAATCGGACCAGATATGGACACACGTCGTGTTGCCGCCCTAGCTGGCCTCGTCGCCCTCGAGAGGCCGGACATGATCGGAAGAAAGATCGCCGAAACGGGAGACAGGGATTCTCTGCGAATAGACCTCTCGCGTTATGGGCGCGATCACTCACCAGCAATTGAGTTGCTAGCCAAGGAGTGGGACAAGATCGTTCCCCTGTTAGGCCGACCAAGCATGCGACACTTCTCGCGCTGGAGTAACTTTAACGAACCGTCGATATGGGATTCCTTTGCCCCGTACCTCAGGCTTCCATCTACCATAGCCGACGAGTTCATCGAGTACTGCAGGAGCAAGGACGGCGTCCTCAGCCACGTGGCCCTTAGCACGTTGGGACGATTGGTGCCTCGTTCTGCTTTACTCCTCGAAAGCTGCACTCGGGCGCTTCGGAAGCCGTGCAAACCGACTCAGGATTCACCGCTCTTCCAGACGCAATCCGCAGTTTGTGCCTCCAGAATTTTGGCAACTTCGTTCGCAACTAGTGGTGCTGCCCTCTCAGCCCTCGAAGGAGCTTGCAATCAGGAGGAGATCAATGAGGGGTTGATCGGGCTTGCCGTTGGGTGGCCAGCTCATGAGGTCCTGCCCAGGAAATACCGGGAATTGATTGTTGACGCAGGCAGCCGTCACCTCACGTGGCCGGTGCACATGTGGCTTGTTTCCATTGCAGGAGACCCTCAATTGTTCGTGAATTCAGTAGCCAACTTTGCGATGCGACCTGAGCTTAGCCCCTGGGACTTCCGTATTGAGACGACTGCGGCAATTGTGGCTCGGCTGAGGCGGGATCAAGCAGCTCGAGAAGCGCTCTCGAAGTGTGGAATCGATTTCGACAGGGCTGGCATTCGCGCGTCTGTACCTGCCCTACTCAAGATGGCCGCTGATCACACGTCTGCGCAATCGTTGGCAAATAGGTTCATTGCGGATAGTGAATCTTCGCAAGGCCTTAAGAGATTCGGACTGGACGTGACCGCGAACCGCATTAGGCGTCTCGAGCTCGTGCTACGGGAAGTGGCCGGAGACTAACTTCGCGGTCGGATATTGTTGCAACAGGGCAGAGTCATCGATGAGTCGGCCGCGAGTTGTCGGGAGTCTCCTGGCAAGCTGCAGGGTAGATCGAGACTGCGTAGGAGCCAGCAAGGGAACTCAACAGCGCGAGCTGGCAACAGTTCTGTATCGTGCGGTACCCGTTAGCTAGTCGCGATCGAAGTCTCTTTTCGCTTCTCGTTCCGCGTCTTGATCGTACCCTTCCGCCAACTCTCTTACGGCAGCCGATGCTCTGTGGAAGCCGGCATCATCAAGGGCACTCGCCTTATCGCGAAATTCGGTTGCAAGCTTTCGTTCGCCTTCGCCAGCGGTGTAAGTATGAACGCCTCGCATGTTAAACAACTCGGTTCGAAAGCCCGTGCGAATCTCTTCGTTTTCCTTGGCATCCAGCACACGGGCAACTGCTTGGTTTATCCACAGTCCACCTTTGTCCGCCGGCGCATAGGCGAGGACATGCCCTATCTGAATCTTTGCTGGCACAAGATGTCCGGATTTCTTCGAATTTTCAACTACGTCGTCAATCCATTTTTCAAACGCAACCTCGTTCATCCTTCCGCCTTCTCCCACACCAGGCACAGTTCGCCACGAATGCAGTAACCGGTATGCATTCTGAGCAACCCGTCTTTCTTGCTCTGTCGGTGTCGAGGAAGACTCATCTTTCGCGGGTTCACCTTCCGGCCGATATATAAGGCGAATTGTGGAACAAAAGAACGCTGCATCTCGTGAAAGAAGGCGCTCCAGGGTTCTTGGGGTGGCCTCAGAGAGATCGGGATTCAGAAGAGGCAAGAACAGCCATTCGATTTCGCATAGCTTATCTTCGTCTATATCGGGCAATTCTTGCAGCCGCTTAAGAACTTCGAGGAAGGCATGTTGATCAAAGCCGCGAACTTCGGTCTTAGTGGCTAGCGCGCGCAAAACCTGAAGCGCGCTCTTCGCCGGAAGAGGCTTCTCTTGGTAAAGAAGTCCGTACAAACAAGCAAGCGCACCATCTGGTCGCCCGTGCTTCAAGAGAATCTGAATCGCAGTCTCGGCCCAAGACTCAGTCAGAACATTGACTCGAACTGCTTTCCAATATTCAGATTCTTCAGAACCGAGCCAACGTTCTGCGCGTTCCCATGCGTCTGGAGAGAATGGTAATTCGAGTAAGGCGCTGGTCTTTTGCTCTGCTGTCCAGTCGTCTCCGACAATCGAATCAAACCATTTCCATCCGTCGACCCAAAATCGACTTTGAAGATAGCTCTTCGCAAATGCTGCAAGCGCTGGTGATCCGCCGGTCAAGAACGATGGCAGCAGTCGATTATCTATAGTCGATGTCGCAATCTCGCCGAGCGAAGTCCCGACGCGAGATGGAGACTCAGCTTGCTGCGCGAAATCCAGCAAAGCTTCGATACCCCCAGCACTTAAGATTTCACCGACCGCAGCTTTTCGTTTCTCAGCCAGAATCTTCCTCTGAACTTCAAAGTCCCCTTTCTCCTCATACAAATCCAAATCTCGCGCAGAAAACAATCGTTTGAAACGAAGAGCAGCAGAACTGGGTTCCAATAGTCGTGCGGCCTCTTCAATCTGAGAGACTGCATCTGAAGACATCGCCCAGTTTGCAGTCGAGTATTTCCTGTGTTTTGTCGCAAGATCGCGAAGCGCTTCCCAAAGATCGACACGATCACTCTCAGGCAAACTTGTTACCGCCGCGGACCCCAAGTGAGCCAGAACTTTTGCGCTTGCAGAGGTTGGAAGGTCGGGCAGTCGATCGATCAATTCTGCAAGTTTCGGAAGATCGCGCGCAGCAACACGAACAGTCAGATCCGAGTATTCCCTTATCTGTTCGAAGTATTCAGCGTTCGTAACTCGATCCGACCACTGTGGCGAAATGAATCTGCGCCAGGTCGGCTTCCGAGTTCCAGAGGTTGTTGAATGGCCTCGCGGCAACAATGCCTTCAGCAGTTCCCATCCAATCTTCGGGTGCTCGCGAACCAGTGATTCGACCACAACACGCCGCTGAGCAACCGAGGCGCAGGTTTGGGGATGCCATGGAAGAAATATATCCGCCAACGCCCCGGCTGGCCGGTTGCTCCAACTTCCGCCAGGATCAAGCTCTGCAAGCTCACCAAGTACGAGTGTTACGTTGCCTAAGAAGTCCGGACTCCAAGCTAACGTTTCAAGCCCCCATAGAATGCCGCTCATGTAGTTCCAACCGCCGAAATCCATTCCTTCTTGCGCAAACAGTTGTGTAAAAACAGAAGCAGAACCCTTGCTAGCTTCTTTTTCAACGCACGCAAGAAAGGCCTGCGGAGCGGCTTCCGCCAAGACTGGCATCAGTGAATCTAAGGTCGCCCACCGCTTCCAGCTCGCATTTTGCAGGAGGTCCCGAACCACTCGTGTTGCAACTCCCTCAGCCTTTCCAGCTTGCAGGTTGGTTAATGATTCCGATCTGGAGCCAATCAGCGCCAAGGTCTCGGCAACACCTCGACGAAGTAGCGCCGTATGCCGCAATGTCTTGCCACCCAGCCCAGCGGAAAGCCTGTCTTCCTTCGGAAGATCAAACTTTGGATCTTCCTCACCAAGGACTTTGATCGCTCCTTCCTGAAGACGGTCCACGTCCGAGCTGACAACAAATCGTCCGAGCGCGCTCCAAACTTCTGCACGCGACATTACCTTCCACTTGCCATCGCTTTGGACAAGGGGAGTGTCCAAGTGCATCGATTCGCGATGCACACTCTCAGTCCACTCCCCGAAGGATTTTCCCAGGATTGTCTCGATCGCCTGTCGATCTGCTTCGCTTGCAGAGTCCCAGCGACCAATTAGCTGCGCTTGTGCAATCACGCGCGCGCCTTCGCGATTGGCGTAGGGCGGCATGTCGCCCAGACCACGCATGTAGCGTTTCAATTGTGCGAGATTTAGTGCCCCCGCAGCGGACAACTCCTGCGCTCGCTGGGTCAGATAGCCACCCCGTGTGAATGCTGCTTCCAGAGCGCTCTTCGAAGGACTGCGAAGGAACCGATTTGTAGTCGAGCCAGACGTGAATCCGCCAGAAACCGGAATCACCACAGCGTGACCACTACGCTGCGCAGCTAATTGAAGTTGTTCACCCGTTCCCTCTAGGTCGAGCTTCTGATCTGCCACCAAGACATGCGGTGTTCGAAGATTTGAGAAGGAATGCCATGCATCTACGTCTCTTACGAGAATGCATCGATTGCCGAACTGAACTCCCGACGCGGAGCTCAACGAGGCAAGGTAGGCTGACACGAAGTCTTGAAGATCAAGATCTGCTTCGACACCAACTGCTAATGTATTCGACGTGTGCTCAAAGAGCTTCTGCAATTCTTGAGCTACCTGTTCCCGTCCAACCAAGAATACTTCTGGCGGCAAAGGAGGGTCGGTCGACTTTGGCAGCAACTTTAGATTCTCCCAGTGCTCACGAGGTGTCGAGAACGCACTTATCGAATTGGACAACCCCATTTGTCTCAGAAGCCATCGACCGATACTAGGAAACTCACGAAGCCAGTTCGCGAGTTGATCGCCATCAAGGACGCAGACATCTGCCCAGCCTTGATTTCTTCGCTTTGAGATCCACTCTCGCTGAGCAGGCTCGTTCCAGCCGTGCTGACCAGCGCTTCTAGGAGTAACAAAAACATATGCGGCGCCTGCTCGTTCTTCGATCCCTGTCTCGCGCGTACGCTTTGTGAAATCGGCGGTTGCCTTATCTTGCGGATCCTTCCCGGTTCCTATCTCCCAATAACTCCTCCCTTTCGGGACATACTGACGAAAGCCGCTTGGCGTCTCGATAAGACCGTCAAGCCCCGGCTGATTGACAGTGGTGTGTGGAATTCGGCACTTAGTGAGATCAAGGACTGACGCCTGCACGAGATTGAGCACCAATTCCGGAATGACGGACTCGCTTTCCCGAGTATTGGCGTATCGCTCAAGCTCAATAGAACTAACTACGAGCGTGTGTTCCATGGGCGGCTCACTTTCCAACGCGCATGGACAAGTTTGCGTTGTTCAATCGATCGAATCAACGCTGGCTTGCGGGTCGCGGCTGACGGCAAAGCCTCGGTCAGAGGTCTTCACGGCCCAACACTTACCGCGGATTGAGAATCAGAACTCGTTGAAAGGTGAGGCGCCAATCCGCACCGGATTCCGGACCTCGTGACGCGTGAGCTGTTAGGAGTCGCGGGCCGTATTCATCTGGAGCTGGGCCGGATCCCCGACTACCTGGCTAACGCCCAGGTGCTCTGGGGCGAAAAATAGCCAGGTGGTTGCGGGAGTTTTGCGGGGCCTAGTTATGCTTCGTCGTGCTCAGTCGTGACAATTGCAACGGATGCCATGCGAGCTCGCGATTTTTGACTCAACAAAATCAACTATCTACGTTTATCATCCTTCCCGAGCTTTTCACCCCCTCCAACTACGAACCAGGTGGTCGGGAGTTCGAATCTCTCCGGGCGCGCCATTATTGAAATGAAAAAGGGGTCGAGCCGTCTTCGGTTCGACCCCTTTTTCATTTCAATTCGGGCGTACCGCGAGCGAGCTTCGTAGTACGCGTGGCCACTACCCGGTTGTGGTCGGTGAGTTCGACAACTCGGGCACGAAGCTTGGTCATGCGCTACCGGTCA
>JAEZCN010000034.1 GCA_023433515.1 Pseudomonadota bacterium | reverse complement strand
ACTTGAATCCAGCGACTTTGATCTTGGTCAGGCGCATCTATTTTTTGTCCGGTCTCGCCGTGCGGAGGAACTGGCGCCGTAGTGTAAAGTAATCGAAATCTTTTTCAGGTCGCCGTCTCGAATGATTCCGGCGGCGACAATTCCCGGCGGATTCAACATGTCGACGCAACCATCTACACAACTTGAGACTTTTCCAAATCCCGCCCGCGAGACCGACTACACGATCAGGATGACCCTGCCGGAATTCACCTGTCTGTGTCCGAAGACCGGTCAGCCGGACTTCGCGACCTTCGAGCTTGCGTACGTCCCCGACGAAAAGTGCATCGAGCTCAAATCGCTCAAGCTGTACCTGTGGTCATTTCGCGACCGGGGCGCCTTTCACGAGGCGGTCACGAACCTGATCGCCGACGACCTGGCCCGGGCCTGCGCCCCGCGCTACCTGCGGCTCGAAGGCAAGTTCAACGTGCGCGGCGGCATCTACACCACGGTGATCGTGGAACGGCGCAAGCCGGGCTGGAGCCACCCTCCGGCGGTCCAATTGCCTTGATTTTCCGCCAAAAATCAGGCCCGGAATGCCGCGAAATGACTCCGTTTCCGATTCACTGTACACGCGAAAACTCGCCGGTATAATCGCGCGTCCTGCAAACCGGCCCCCCTTTTGGATTCGGGCCTGGAGCGACAAACGATGCCGACCAAGCGAGCGGTTTCAAAACCCGCCAAGGCGAAGAAATTCGAGAAACCCAAGTTGTCCGCTAAGAAACCGGCGGCGAAGTCCGCTGCAACCAAGTCCTCTGCGAAACCGGCGCCCGTGAAGGCCGCCTCCACCGCGAAGTCCCCGCCGAGCACGGCGAAATCAACGACCACCGCCAAGCCCGCCGCGGCCGCGGCTCCAGCCGCGAGTGCGTCGAGCGCGAATCCCGTGGCGCAGGCGATCCGCAAGTCCGCGCCTTCCGATCGTATCGTCGTGACCGCAACGGGCGTGCCGACGAATTCCGGCGCGCTCGCCGCGCGCAACGTCAACAACGAAACCGATGACGACTCCCTCGAGGCGGGAAGCCTGCTGGCAGGTCCTCGCAATGTAACGCCCTACATCGCCAAGCGCGGTGAGGCGTACATGAACAAGGAGCAGCTCGAGCACTTCCGCAAGATCCTCAACGACTGGAAGCGCGACCTCATGGAAGAAGTGGACCGCACCGTCTCTCACATGAAGGACGAAGCGGCGAACTTCCCCGATCCGAACGATCGCGCGACCCAGGAAGAAGAGTTCAGCCTCGAGCTGCGCACGCGTGACCGCGAGCGCAAGCTGATCCGCAAGATCGACGAGGCGCTCAAGCGTGTCGAGGACGGCTCGTACGGCTACTGCCTCGAGACCGGCGAGGAAATCGGCGTGAAGCGCCTCGAAGCCCGTCCCGTGGCGACGCTGACGATCGAGGCGCAGGAACGCCGCGAGCGCCGCGAACGGCAGTATGGCGATCGGGACGATCGATATCGCTGAATCGGCGGTCCGAAGTGACTCGTGGCTCAACGGACGCCGGCGCTTCGCCGGCGTTTTCCGTTGTGGGGCGCAAGCCCCTGGGAAGGTTCGCGCCCTCGCCTACCGGCCCGCTCCACGCCGGCTCCCTGCTCGCCGCCGTCGGCAGCTATCTCGACGCGCGCGCGAACGGCGCGCGCTGGCTGGTCCGCATCGAGGATCTCGATACTCCGCGCGTCGTGCCGGGGTGCGCGGACCAGATGCTGCGCACGCTCGAAGCGTTCGGCTTCGAATGGGACGGTCCGGTCGTCTATCAAAGTACGCGGCGCGAGGCATACGACGAAGCGCTCGCGCAACTCGCCGTCGCCGGCCGAACGTTCCGCTGCAGTTGTTCGCGCAGGAACCTGTCCACCAACGGAGCCGAAGAAGCCCACGGATATCCAGGCACGTGCCGGCTCGGCCCGACGCGCGACGGCCCGACGGCCGTGCGATTCCGCGTGAGCGACGGACGCATCGATTTCGACGACCTGTTCCTCGGAGTGCAGTGCTTCGAGCTGCGCGAATGCGGCGACTTCGTCGTGCGGCGACGCGATGGCATCGCGAGCTACCAACTCGCGGTGGTGGTCGACGATGCCTGGCAGGGAATCACGCGAGTAGTTCGAGGAGCGGACCTGCTATCCAGCACGCCGTGGCAGATCGACCTGCAGAACGCCCTCGGAGCGGCACGGCCTATCTACGGACACCTGCCGTTGGTGGTGGAGAAGGATGGCTCCAAACTATCGAAATCGAGGCATGCGGTACCGCTCGACCCATCCTTGGCTCCCCAGGGGCTGATTGCGACCCTTACGCTTCTGTCGCAAGCCCCACCCCCCGATCTGGCCGATTCCTCTATCAAAGACGTTTGGAAATGGGCAGTTGCGAACTGGCGACCCGAACGGCTGGCCGGTAGTACTCAGTCCAGACTGTCAGCGCCGGGCGACAACTGAGCAGAATGCGCGCGGAAAATTGTGGGTTGCGGTGCAGTGTACTAAGGTAGGGTCCCACAGGGAGGGTGACGCATGAGCGAACCGCGCATCATCAAGAAGTACCCGAACCGCCGTCTGTACGACACGGTACAGAGCAAGTACATCACGTTGGCCGATATCCGGTCGCTGGTGCTGGAACGCATCGAGTTCGTGGTCATCGACAAGAAGTCGCAGGAAGACATCACTCGCAGCATCCTGCTGCAGGTGATTGCCGAGCAGGAACACGGCGTCGATCCGGTGATGAGCCGCGATTTCCTCGCGCAGGTCATCCGCTCGTACGGCGGCACGTTGCAAGGCGTGCTCTCGAGTTATCTCGAGCAGAGCATGAAGCTCTTCAACTCGCAGCAACGCGAGCTGCGCGAAAAGGTGAAATCCGTGGTCGGCATGGACCCGGTGGAAACCGTCGCGGGCGTCGCGCAGCGCAACTACCAGCGCTGGCGCTCGGTGCAGGACGAGATCTTCCGCACGCTCATGAATGCCGCGGGCCGCGGGCGCGAAGACGGCGTCGACAAGCCCACGGACACGCCGAGCCACCAGTAGCGGACGTTCTTCCGGACCCCGCGCCCCGGGGCGCGGGGTCTATCTACTGATCCGGTATCACGCATGGCACATTGTCCTCAATGTGAGAGCTCCCCGCTCGTGCACACGATGCTCGCGGAGAATCTCGCCGGGCACAGCTGCGGCAAGTGTTTCGGGACGCTCATGAGCCTGGTGACGTACCGCGCCTGGCGCGAAAGTGCGGCCGGGCGCGAGGCAGTCAGGAACATGCCGGCGTCGGCCGCCGATCTCGATCCGCCCGACTCGCCCGGCGCGAAGAAATGCCCCAAGTGCCGCTCGCTCATGAGCAAGTATCGCGTGATCGCGGCCAAGACCAACCGCCTCGACTACTGCCCGCATTGCGAGGAGATCTGGCTCGATGACGGCGAGTGGCAACTCGTCGACGGACTGGTCGTCGCCGGCGAGTTCACGAAGATCTTCACGCAGGCCTGGCAATACTCGGTGCGCGCCGGCGTGAGCTCGGCCATGGAAGAGCAGCGGCTGCGCGAGTTATTGGGCTCGGATTACGACCGAGTTGCCGAGTTCGCCGAGTGGCTGCAATCCCACCCTGCGAAGCAGGAGATCCTCGCCAGACTGACCCACCGCAAGTGATCGGGGACAGATCCATTCATCGACGACAACGGCGCCGAAAATGAAAACGCCCGGATTTCCCGGGCGTTTTCACGATCGAAGCGGAGACAGGGTTATCGTCGATGAATAAATCTGTCCCCTTTTCGTCCCGGCTGATCAGTTCGCGGCGGGCACGTCTCTCATCGACAGGCGCACGCGACCCTGGCGGTCGACTTCGAGCACCTTCACGCGCACGTTGTCGCCTTCCTTGAGTTTGTCCGACACCTTCTCGACGCGCTCCTCGCTGATCTGCGAGATGTGCACGAGACCGTCGCGGCCCGGCAGGATCGTGACGAACGCGCCGAAGTCCATGAGACGCACGACCTTGCCTTCGTAGACGCGACCCACTTCGACGTCGGCCGTGATCAACTCGATGCGCGACAGGGCTTCACGACCCGCGGCGCCCGAGACGCTCGCGATCTTGACCGTGCCGTCGTTCTCGATGTCGATCGTCGTGCCGGTCTCCTCGGTGATCTGGCGGATGACCGCGCCACCCTTGCCGATGACGTCGCGGATCTTCTCCGGGTCGATCTTGATCGTGATGATCGACGGCGCCCACTCGGACATCTTGTCGCGCGTCGACCCAATGACCTTGTTCATCTCGCCGAGGATGTGCAGTCGGCCGGTCTTCGCCTGTGCCAGCGCGACCTTCATGATCTCGGGCGAAATGCCCTCGACCTTGATGTCCATCTGCAACGCGGTGACGCCGTCCTTCGAACCGGCCACCTTGAAGTCCATGTCGCCCAGGTGATCTTCGTCACCCAGGATGTCGGTGATGACCTTGAAGCGCTCGCCTTCGAGCACGAGGCCCATGGCGACGCCGGCTACCGGCGCCTTGATCGGCACACCCGCGTCCATCAGCGACAGCGAAGCACCGCAGACCGAGGCCATCGAGGACGAACCGTTCGACTCGAGAATTTCCGAGACGATGCGGATGACGTACGGGAATTTCTCCATGTCCGGCATCATCGCGGCGATACCGCGGCGGGCCAGGTTGCCGTGGCCGATCTCGCGGCGCTTCGGCGATCCCATCATGCCGGTCTCACCGACCGAGAACGGAGGGAAGTTGTAGTGGAACATGAACGGCTCGCGGCGTTCGCCTTCGAGCGCGTCGATGATCTGCGCGTCGCGGCCCGTGCCCAGCGTCGTGACGACGAGAGCCTGCGTCTCGCCACGCGTGAACAGCGCCGAACCGTGCGTACGCGGCAGCACGCCGACCTTCACGGTGATCGGGCGGACAGTCACCGCGTCGCGACCGTCGATACGCGGCTCGCCATTGAGGATGCGCTGGCGGACGATGTTGCTCTCGAGCTTGAACAGCGCATTGTCGACGTCATCGGCCGTGAACTTCGGCGCTTCGCCACCGGCGAGCGCTTCCGTCGCGGCGGCCTTGATCTCGCCGACCTTCGCGTAACGGTCCTGCTTGACCGTGATGCGATACGCCTCGGACAGCGCGGCCTGCGCCTGCGCGGCGACGGCGGCGTCCAGCTCGGCGCTCTCGGCATTCGGCTTCCAGTCCCACTTCGGCTTGCCGACGGCCGCGACCATCTCGTTGATGGTCTTGATCGCGATCTGCATCTGCTCATGGCCGAACACGACGGCGCCGAGCATCACTTCTTCGGAAAGGCCCGCGGCCTCGGACTCGACCATCAGCACCGACTTCTGCGTGCCGGCGACGACGAGATGAAGCTGCGACTCCTTGAGCTCCTTCTGCGTCGGGTTCAGCAGGTACTGGCCGTTCTTGTAACCGACGCGCGCGGCGCCGATCGGGCCCGCGAACGGAACACCCGCGAGCGACAGTGCGGCGGAGGCGCCGATCAACGCGGGAATATCCGCGTCGATGTCCGGGTCCATCGAGACCACCTGGGCCACGACCTGCACTTCGTTGAAGAAGCCGTCGGGGAACAGCGGACGGATCGGGCGATCGATGAGGCGCGAGTTCAGCGTTTCCTTTTCGGTGGGTCGGCCTTCGCGCTTGAAGAAGCCGCCGGGGATGCGACCCGCTGCGTAGGTCTTCTCGATGTAGTTGACCGTCAGGGGGAAGAAGTCCTTGCCGGGCACCGCCTTCTTGGCGGCGACGGCGGTGACGAGAACGACCGTGTCACCCATCGAGACGACGACGGATGCCGACGCCTGACGCGCGACTTCGCCGGTTTCGATGGAGACAGAGTGCTGACCGAATTGAAATGATTTCTTTAAAGCGCTCACGCTTCGAGTTCCTTACGTGGGGCAAACCCGCCCCTCTGATTTGGATTTACTTGGGAAATACGAAAAAGGCCGCGCGGGTGCGCGGCCTTGTGTTCTGCGGTCTCAGCGCCGGAGTCCCAGGCGCTCGACGACCTCCTGATACTTCGAGGGCTTCGTCGCCTTCAGGTAGTCGAGGAGTTTGCGACGCTGGTTCACGAGCTTCACGAGCCCGCGGCGCGAGGCATGGTCGCGCTTGTGCGCGCCGAAGTGTTCGCCCAGTCCGTTGATGCGCTCGGAGAGCAATGCGATCTGGACTTCCGGCGAGCCGGTATCGTTGGCTGCACGCTGGAATTGCGCGACGACGCCGGTCTTCTTTTCAGTGGCAAGAGACATCAGATTTGATTCCTTGAAAACGTAAAATTCGTGCCTGATTTTGCGGGCGCGAATTCTACCGAAAAGCTGCCGGGAAGCATAGGCTTACGCGCCCGCCTGTCGCAGCAGCCGGCGGGGCTGCAGCCGGCCGTCCGGGAGAATCTCGCCGAGCCCCAGAAACTCCTCTCCGGGACCGTATAGACGCACGCGATGGACGCCTTTTGGCGAATCGCCGAGGCTCCGGGCCGATTGCCCATGCCGCAGGCGCGCCACCCCTTCGGCATCGAATGACGCCGCCTCCAGATGCCCGAGCGCGGCGTCCGGGCGCAGGAACCAGCCTGGCTGCGGCTGCGCATGACTCCCGGCGAGCGCCTCCTCCAGGGACACCATGCCCATGCCGCGAAAGGGTTCGACCCACGTCCGGCGCAGCCGCGTGAGGTGCCCGCAGGTGCCGAGCCGGCGGGCCAGGTCCTCGCCCAGGACCCGGATGTAGGTGCCCTTGGCGCAGTCACACGCCAGATCGAGCGCGACGGGGCGCGTCGCGACGAGCTCGAAGCGGCGGATCTCGATCGTGCGCGCGGCGCGCTCTACTTCCACGCCCTGCCGCGCCAGCTCGTACAGCGGGCGGCCCGCGCGCTTGAGGGCCGAATACATCGGCGGCACCTGCTTCTGGACGCCCGTGAATTCCCTGAGGGCGGCTTCGATTTTCCCGGGGGTCAGCGCGGGAACGGGCTGGGACTCGATTTCGCGCCCCTCCGCGTCTCCGGTATCGGTGCGACGTCCCAGCGCCAGCGTGAACTCGTAACTCTTGGCCCCGCCTTCGATCTCGGCGATGACCTTCGTCGCTTCGTCGAGGCACACCGGCAGCATGCCCGTGGCCATCGGATCGAGAGTACCCACGTGTCCGGCGCTTTCGGCGCGGAATGCCTTGCGAATGCGTTGCAGCGCGCCGTTCGACGTCAGCCCCTGGGGCTTGTCGAGCAGGATGATGCCGTTCGGCACGGTGACCTATGAATTGTCTTTCTGGTCCGACTTCACGGCGCCGTCGATGAGACGCGTGAGTTTGTCGGCGTGCTCGATCTGCGTGTCGTAGATGAACTCGAGCTTCGGCGCGTGCCGCAGCTGCAGCGCGCGACCGACTTCGCCGCGCAGGAATCCCGCGGCGCGATTCAAGCCTTCGCCGACTTCCTCCGGCGAATGCGCATCGCCGAACGGCACGAACCAGATGCGCGCGCCCGACATGTCGGGCGTCACGCTCACCGCGGTGAACGTCACGTTGCCGACGCGCGGGTCACGCACTTCACGTGACACGATGGTCGAAAGGACACGTTGCATCTCGCCCTCGATGCGGGCGAGTCGCTGCCCTTTTCCACTCATGATGGTCCACTCATGGGACGCTCCTTGCTCTGGCCGCTCAGCGTCACTGGATGCTGCGCGCCACCTCGACACGGGCGAAACACTCGATCTGGTCGCCGACGCGCACGTCCTGGTAGTTCTTCACGCCGATGCCGCACTCGGTGCCGGCGCGCACTTCGTTGACGTCGTCCTTGAAGCGACGCAGAGACTCGAGCGCGCCTTCGAAGATCACCACGCTGTCGCGCAGCACGCGGATCGGGTTGTTGCGCTTGACCGAACCCTCGGTGACGAGGCACCCGGCGACCACGCCGAACTTGCTCGAGCGGAACACCTCGCGCACCTGCGCGGTGCCGACGATCTGCTCCTTGATCTCCGGCGCGAGCAGACCGCTCATCAACTGCTTAACGTAGTCGATGGCTTCGTAGATGATGCTGAAGTACTGGACCTCGACGCCGCTGTCCTTCATCGCATCCCGCGCCGCGCCGTCGGCGCGAACGTTGAAACCGATGATGCGCGCCTGCGATGCCGCGGCGAGCTGGACGTCGGAAATCGTTATGCCGCCGACGCCGCTCGCGATGATCTTCACCGCGACTTCTTCCGTCGAGAGCTTGTTCAGCGCGTCGCGCAGCGCCTCGGCGCTGCCCTGCACGTCGGTCTTCAGCAGGATGGCGATGCTGCCCATCTTCTGCTCTTCCATCTGCGCGAACACGTCCTGCATCTTCGAGGCCTGCTTCGCGAGCTTCACGTCGCGGAACTTGCCTTGGCGATACAGCGCGACTTCGCGCGCCTTGCGTTCGTTCTCGACCGCGAGGATTTCGTCGCCCGCGTTCGGCGCGCCCTGCAGGCCGAGCACCTGGACCGGCATGGAGGGCGCCGCGCTATCCACCGGCTTGCCGTTCTCGTCGAACATCGCGCGCACGCGGCCGAACTCGTGGCCCGCGATGATCGGGTCGCCGAGCTTGAGCGTGCCCTTCTTGACCAGCACCGTGGCGACCGCGCCGCGGCCCTTCTCGATCGACGCTTCGATGACGAAACCGGTGGCGAGACCATCGGCCGGCGCGGTGAGCTCGAGCACTTCGGCCTGCAACAGGATGGCGTCGAGCAGCTGGTCGATGCCCTGGCCGGTTTTCGCCGACACGTGCACGAACATGTTGTTGCCGCCCCATTCCTCGGCGATCACCTCGTGCTTCGAGAGCTCGGTGCGCACGCGATCCGGATCCGCGTCGCCCTTGTCGATCTTGTTGACGGCCACGACGATCGGAACACCGGCAGCCTTGGCGTGCTGGATTGCTTCAATGGTCTGCGGCATGACGCCGTCGTCGGCCGCGACCACGAGCACGACCACGTCGGTGGCCTTCGCACCGCGGGCGCGCATCGCGGTGAATGCCGCGTGGCCCGGGGTATCGAGGAAGGTGATGATGCCCTTGGGCGTCTCGACGTGATACGCGCCGATGTGCTGGGTGATGCCACCCGCCTCACCCGCCGCGACCTTGGTGCGGCGAATGTAGTCGAGCAGCGAAGTCTTGCCGTGGTCGACGTGACCCATGATGGTGACCACGGGCGGACGGGGCGTCTCGGTCTCGGGCGCGGATTCACCCTGCAGATCCTCTTCGACCTGGTCGGCCTTCAGCGCCTTGGCCGTGTGACCCATTTCTTCCACGATGAGAATCGCGGTGTCCTGGTCGATCGGCTGGTTGATGGTGGCCATCACACCCATGTTGAGCATGGTCTTGATGACTTCGGTCGCCTTGACCGCCATCTTCTGCGCGATCTCCTGCGGCGTGATCGTCTCGCCGATGGTCACTTCGCGCTTGATGGGCGCGGTCGGCATCTCGAAGGCGTGCCTCGTCTCGGAAGCCACGCTGCCGGTGCCGGTGCGCTCGCGCACCCGCTTCTTTTTCTTGTTGCGCGCGCTGGCGCCGCTCGCGACATGCAATTCCTGCCGGCCGTAGCGTGTGTCTTTCGCGGGATCGACGGCCACCTGGGGCGCGGGCGCCTTCTCGGGTTTGTGTCGCTGATCGGTGCGCGGCGCGGCCTGGGCCGCGGCTTCCGCCGCGGCGCGGCGCTGCGCATCCTGTTCCTGCTTGGCGCGCGCCTCTTCCTGCGCGCGGCGCTGTTCTTCCGCCTGCTTCTTGCGCGTGGCCTCGTCTTCGATGCGCCGGCGGTTCTCCGCCTCCATGCGCTCGCTTTCCTTGCGCGCGGCTTCCTGGCGCTCGCGTTCGGCGACCTCGGCCGCTTCCTGTTCCCTGCGCTTGAGCTCGGCCTCGTCCTGGTGCTGCTTGTTCTGCTCTTCGAGAACGTCACGCTTGATGTACGTCTTCTTGTGACGAACCTCGACGTTGACCGTGCGGGCACGGCCCTGGGCGCTCGCCTGCCTGAGCTCGCTCTGCGTCTTGCGCGCGAGCGTGATCTTGCGCGGCGCGGCCGCCCCGACCTGGGTCTTGCTGGCGGGCTCGGCGGCGCCGTGAGCCCGACGCAGGTGCGTCAGCAACTCGAGCTTGGCCTCGTCGCTGATGAGCGCCTGCGGGCCCGCGACCCGGATACCGGCGGATTCGAGCTGCACGAGCAGCCGATCCACGGGGACCTTCAGGACTTCGGCGAATTGTGCAACGGTGACGTCCGACATTCAGTCTCCTCAGGCGCGCCCGGCTTCGAACCAGATTTCGCGGGCCT
>JAEZCN010000025.1 GCA_023433515.1 Pseudomonadota bacterium | reverse complement strand
TGCCGGATTGGCATATAATCCGCGCCCCTCGCGCCTGGGGGCGAGAGTGGCGGAACTGGTAGACGCGCTGGATTTAGGTTCCAGTGGGGCAACCCGTGAGAGTTCGAGTCTCTCCTTTCGCACCAATCGCGCAGCGTTACAAACGAGTTGAGGAATGGATATGCAGGTTTCAGTGACCGCCACGGGCGGACTTGAGCGCCGTCTAGAGGTGGCGATCCCGGCCGCGCAGGTCGACGGTGAAGTCGCGCAGCGCTTGAACAAGATTTCGCGCACGGCGCGTCTCAAGGGTTTCCGCCCGGGCAAGGCGCCGCTTGCGGTGATTCGCCAGCAGTACGGCGAGCAGGTGCACGGAGAGGTCGTCAGCGATCTGCTGCGCTCCTCGTTCTCGGAGGCCGTCGCACGTGAAAAACTGAACCCCGCGGGCGGTCCGCGCATCGAGCCCATCGCGATGGGTCCCGGCGGCGATCTCAAGTACGCCGCGGTGTTCGAAGTCCTGCCCGAGGTGAAGCTGCAGCCGATCTCGGATATTTCAGTCGAGAAGCCCGTCGCCACCGTCACCGACGCGGACCTGGACACGATGATCGAGACGCTGCGCAAGCAGCGCCCGTCTTTCGTGGAAGTCGCGCGCGCGGCGGCCGCGAACGATCGCGTGACCGTCAGCTTCAAGGGCACGATCGACGGCGTCGCGTTCGAAGGCGGTAGCGGTGAAGATGTCGCGATCACCGTCGGCACCGGCCAGGTGATGAAGGAATTCGAAGACGCGCTGGTGGACGCGAGCGCGGGCGACACGCGCGAAACCGACGCGACGTTCCCGACGGAACATCCGAACAAGGATCTGGCCGGAAAGACCGCGCATTTCTCGATCCAGATCGTGAAGGTCGAGGAACAGCAGCTCGCGCCGCTCGACGAGGCATTCGCGAAGAGCTTCGGCATCGCCGACGGCAGTCTCGAGAGCCTGCGCGGCGAAGTGCGCGCGAACATGGAGCGCGAGCTCAATGAAGCCGTGCGCCAGAACGTGCGCGGCCAGATACTCGAAGGGCTGTACAAGGCGAATCCGCTCGAGCTGCCGCGCCAGCTGGTCGACGAGCGCATCCAGGAACTGCAGGTCGAGATGCTCCGCCGCGCCGGTGTGCGCGATGCCAGGCAGCTGCCGCCGCGCGAGCCATTCGAGGAACCCGCCCGTCGCCGGGTCGCGCTGAGCCTGCTCATGAGCGAGGTCGTGCGTGCAGCGAACCTCAAGGTCAGCCGCGAATCCGTGCAGGAAAAACTGAACGAAGTGGCCTCGTCGTATTCCAAACCGGACGAAGTGCGACGTGCCTACTTGCAAAACCCCGACCTGATGCGACAAATAGAGTCGCAGGTTCTCGAGACTCAGGCGATCGACTGGGTGCTGAGTCAGGCCAAGGTTACCGACAAGGCCGCGACCTTCTCGGACCTCACGCAGTTCGGCAAGAACGAGAGCTGAAGATCAGGCCCGGAGTATTCAGGCCGGGAGCATTCAGGCCGGGAGCATTCAGGCCCGGAGCATCAGGAGATTATCGATGAACGAGCGCGCCTTGAACCTGGTTCCGATCGTCGTGGAGCAAACCGCCCGCGGCGAACGTTCCTACGACATCTATTCGCGGCTGCTCAAGGAACGCGTCGTGTTCGCCGTGGGTCCGGTCGAGGACTACATGGCGAACGTCATCGTTGCGCAGCTGCTGTTCCTCGAATCGGAAAACCCCGAGAAGGACATCGCCCTGTATATCAATTCGCCCGGCGGGTCCGTCAGCGCCGGTCTGGCGATCTACGACACCATGCAGTTCATCAAGCCGGACGTGAGCACGATCTGCGTCGGCATGGCGGCCTCCATGGGTGCGGTCCTGCTCGCCGGTGGTGCGAAGGGCAAGCGGTTCATGCTGCCCAATTCGCGCGCGATGATTCACCAGCCCTCGGGCGGGTACCAGGGCCAGGCCAGCGACATCCACATCCAGGCCCAGGAAATCCTCAAGATTCGCGAGCGTCTGAATGAAATTCTTGCCCGCCACACCGGTCAGACGGTGGACAAGATCCGGGCCGACTCCGAACGCGACAATTTCATGAGTCCGACTGAGGCGGTCGCTTACGGGCTTGTAGACAAGTTACTCGACAAGCGTGTGGCGCCTCCGACCTCGCCGACGCCGTAAAGATTCCCGACGCCCGGCAGCGGCGGGGCGGCAATTGCGAAGCGACTCGCAGTTCTCGACAAATCCCATATAAACAACGGGTTCCGCCAGGGTGCGACTTTGTCACCATCCGGACCCGTGATATATAGAAACCAAGGCTGACGGGGCATCTTGTCCAGTCAGTGTCACGCGGAGCAACGATGACCGAGGACACTCGCGGACGGCATGACGACGGCAAGTTGTTGTACTGCTCCTTCTGCGGCAAGAGTCAGCACGAAGTTCGCAAACTGATTGCTGGCCCGTCCGTATTTGTTTGTGACGAATGCGTCGAGCTCTGCAATGACATCATTCGCGAAGAGCTCGAAGATCGCGCCGAGCGCGCCCGCGACAAACTACCGAAGCCCGCCGAGATCAAGAAGGTTCTCGACGAATACGTCATCGGTCAGGAGCGCGCGAAGAAGACGCTCTCGGTCGCGGTCTACAACCACTACAAGCGACTCCAGACCCGCGGCGGTTCGTCGGGTCGTGGCAAGGACGATGTCGAGATCTCCAAGAGCAACATCATGCTGATCGGCCCGACGGGCTGCGGCAAGACCTTGCTGGCCGAGACACTGGCGCGTCTGCTCAACGTTCCGTTCACGATCGCCGACGCGACGACGTTGACCGAGGCGGGCTACGTCGGTGAGGACGTCGAGAACATCATCCAGAAGCTCCTTCAGAAGTGCGACTACGACGTCGAGAAGGCGCAGACCGGTATCGTCTACATCGACGAAATCGACAAGATTTCGCGCAAGTCGGACAACCCGTCGATCACGCGTGACGTGTCGGGCGAGGGCGTGCAGCAGGCGCTGCTCAAGCTCATCGAAGGCACCATCGCGTCCGTGCCGCCGCAGGGCGGTCGCAAGCATCCGCAGCAGGAATTCCTGCAGGTCGACACGTCGAACATCCTGTTCATCTGCGGCGGCGCGTTCGCCGGTCTCGAGAAGATCGTGTTGAACCGCACGCAGAAGGGCGGCATCGGCTTCA
>JAEZCN010000232.1 GCA_023433515.1 Pseudomonadota bacterium | reverse complement strand
AGAACATGCTCGGCCGCACCCCCGGTCACATCAATGCCGTCCGGCCCATGAAGGACGGCGTGATCGCGGACTTCACCTACACCGAGAAGATGCTGCAGTACTTCATCGGCAAGGTGCACGGCAACCGCGTGCTCAAGCCCTCGCCCCGTGTCCTCGTGTGCGTGCCCATCGGTTCGACCCAGGTCGAACGCCGCGCCATCAAGGAGTCGGCCGAAGGCGCCGGCGCGCGCAGCGTGTCGATAGTTAGTGAGCCGATGGCCGCGGCCGTCGGCGCGGGACTGCCCGTGAACGAAGCCCGCGGCTCGATGGTGCTCGACATCGGTGGCGGCACGTCTGAAGTCGCGGTGCTCTCGCTGAACGGCATCGTGTACGCGGCCAGCGCGCGCATCGGCGGCGACCGCTTCGACGAAGCCATCATGAACTACGTGCGCCGCAACTACGGCATCCTGATCGGTGAAGCCACCGCGGAACGCATCAAGATCGAGATCGGCGCGGCGTACCCGGGCCAGCAGGTCCGCGAACTGTCCGTGAAGGGCCGCAACCTTTCCGAGGGTGTGCCGCGCAGCTTCACGCTCAATTCCAACGAAATCCTCGAAGCCTTGCAGGAACCGCTGCAGGGCATCGTCGGCGCAGTCAAGCAGGCGCTCGAACAGACTCCTCCCGAGCTGGGCGCCGACGTCGCGGAGCGCGGCATCGTGCTCACCGGCGGCGGCGCGCTGCTGCGCGACATCGACAAACTACTCATGGAAGAGACCGGCCTGCCGGTCGTCATCGCAGAGGACCCGCTCACCTGCGTGGCCCGTGGCGGTGGACGCATCCTCGAGCTGCAGGACGAAGTCGGGCCCGGAAGCTTCGGCCTCGAATAAGGCGTGGCCGTCTTTGGTAGCGGCGGCAGCCGCTCACTCGGTGGACGAGGACCGTCCTTCGGGTTCCGGTTTTTCTGTTACGCGGTGCTCTCGGTCGTGCTCATGTTCTACGACCAGAAAGGCGGCTGGCTCGACACCGCGCGCTACGGCCTGCAGGCGGCTATCTACCCGCTGCAGCTCGCGGTCAACTCTCCCTCCGCGGCCTGGAACTGGCTCGAAGAGAGCTTCACGACCCGCGAGACGCTGCGCACGGAACTGGAAGAAGTCCGCGGCCAGCTGCGCGAACAGCAGCTGATCACGTTGCGCCAGGCGGCGCTCGCGCAGGAAAACGCCAAGCTGCGCGGCCTCAACGAGGCCATGCCCGAAGTCATAGAGAAGCGGCTCGTCGGCGAGGTGGTCAGCGTCGAGACCTCGACCTTGCGCCAGCGGCTGCTGGTCAACCGCGGCAAGAACCACGGCGTATTCAAGGCGCAACCCGTGGTCACGGGCGCGGGAGTGATCGGACAGGTCTATCGTCTCGGGCCCTTCAGCTCCGAGATCATCCTCGTCACCGACTCCGAACATGCATTGCCCGTGCAGGTGCTGCGCTCCGGCGTGCGAACCATCGCGCTCGGCACCGGCCGCGCGACGGCGCTCGAGTTGCCATACGTTCCGCAGAACTACGACGTGAGGGAAGGCGACCTGCTGGTGACGTCGGGACTGGGTCAGGTTTTCCCGTACGGCCTGCCGGTCGCACGCGTCACGCGCGTGGAGCGCGACCCGACCGAACCACTGGCGAAGATCTTCGCGGCGCCGCTCGCCGACATCGAAGCCGATCGCGAGGTCCTGTTCGTCTGGGCCCGCATCGACCATCCGGCCTCGACCGCCACGCCCGAAGCCCTGGCCGTGGAGCAGGAGACGAAGCCGTGATGAGCCGCCGCGAGCCCCGCTGGGCCGTCACGTTCACGCTGCTGCTCGCGCTCGTCGCGACGGTGGTGCCGTTGCCGGACTGGCTGGACAAGGTTCGGCCCTCCTTCCTCGCGCTGATCGTGGTCTACTGGAGCATCTTCGCGCCCCACGCCGGCGGCATGTTCGCGGCCTGGCTCGCGGGCCTCGCGCTCGACGTGTTCAACGGCGAGGTGCTCGGGCAACACGCACTGGCGCTCACGCTCGTGGCGTACGTCGCGATGACGCTGCACCAGCGCCTGCGCAACCAGACGCTGGTCCAGCAATCGTTGTTCGTGTTCGCCGTGCTGACCGCGAACGAATTCATCGTGTGGGGTATCGAAGGCTGGGCCGGACACGCGGTTGCCACGCCATGGCGCTGGATTCAACCCATGATCGCCGCCATGTTGTGGCCGTTCATCGCGATGCTGCTCGGCCGCACACACACTCGCGCGTAGGCGCGCGAAGACGGCAACGCCAGGAAGGACATGGGAACCGTCCGCATCAAGGATCACTGGGCCGAGCAGCGGCTGTTCGAGCGCCGCGCGCTCGCGGCCGCCTTCATCATCGTCGCGATGACGCTGGTGCTCATCGGCCGCCTCGTCGTACTACAGGTTTCCCGCTACGAGTATTACGCCGACCTCTCACAGGGCAACCGCGTGCGCGTGGAGCCGCTGCCGGCGCAGCGCGGCCTGATCCTCGACCGCAACCTGCAGGTGCTCGCGGAGAATCGCCCCGCGTTCCAGCTGGAGCTCGTGCGCGAACAGGTGCCCGACGTCGACGCCACGTTGAAGGGCCTCATCGACATCGGCGTGCTGCCCGCGGACGACCTCGACGACACGCGCAAGCTCGTGCGCTCGCGCCGCAGCTTCGAGAGCGTGCCCATCCGCCTGCGCCTCACCGACGAGGAAATCGCGCGCTTCGCCGTGCATCGCTTCGAATTCCCGGGCGTCGACATCGCGACCCGCCTGACGCGTTTCTATCCCCACCAGGACAAGGGCGTGCACGCGCTCGGCTACGTGGCGGCGATCAGCGAAGGCGACGTCAAGAAGCTCGAGAAGGAAGGCCTGCTGGCGAAGTACGCCGGCACGTCGCTCATCGGCAAGCTCGGAATCGAAGCGTCCTATGAAGAGGAACTGCACGGCGCCGACGGCTCGCGGCAGATCCTCGTCAACGCGGCCGGCCGCTCGGTGCAGCGCCAGGGCACGCTCGCGCCGGAGTTGCAGGAGATCAAGCCTGTCCCGGGACGCGACGTCATCACGAGCATCGACCTGCCCTCGCAGCTCGTCGCCGAAGAGGGGCTCACGGGTAAGCGCGGCGCCGTCGTCGCGATCGACCCCAGCAATGGGGACGTGGTCGCGCTCGCGTCGACGCCCGGTTTCGACCCCAATCCATTCACTCGCGGCCTCACGCGACCGGAGTACGCCGCGCTGCGCGACAACATCGACGTGCCGCTGCTCAATCGCGCGTTGCGCGGGCAGTATCCGTCGGGCTCCACCATCAAGCCGGGGCTGGCGCTCGCGGGACTCGTGTACCACGAGATCGAACCCCACGCGACGAAGTTCTGCCCGGGCGTCTGGCGCCTGCCCGGCAGCAGCCTCGCCTTCCGCGAAGGGCGAGGCGGTCGTCATGGCGCGATGGATCTGCGCCTTGCCATTGCCAAGTCCTGTGACGTGTACTTCTACGGTCTCGCCAGCGACCTCGGTGTGGATCACATCTCCGAGTTCCTCGGGCAGTTCGGCTTCGGCAGCCTCACCGGTATCGATATCGGCGGCGAGAAATCAGGCCTGCTGCCATCGAAGGAATGGAAGCGCAAGGCATTCAAGCGCCGCGAGGACCAGATCTGGTTCCCCGGCGAAACGGTGAACTTCGGGATTGGCCAGGGCTACTTCCTCGTCACACCGCTGCAGCTCGCGCACTACACGTCGATCATCGCGAATCGCGGCAAGTCTTACAGGCCACGCCTCGTGACGGGCATGCGCGATCCGGCCACGGGTGAAGTGAAGCGCTTCCCGGCGGTGAGGAACGAAGAAATCAAGAACGTCAGCGCCGAGCAGTGGCAGATCGTCACGGAAGGCATGGCCGGCACTCTTCGCTACGGCACGGGCGCGGCGTTCGCCGGTAAGAACATGACCTACACGATTGCCGGCAAGACCGGCACCGCGCAGGTATTCACGGTCGCGCGCAACCAGAGCCTCGACAACCAGAAGACCGTGTCCGATCGCTTGCGAGACCACTCGTGGTTCATCGCGTTCGCGCCGGCCGAGCGTCCGCGTATCGCCGTGGCGGTGATCGTGGAAAACGGCGGCTTCGGTGCGTCGGTCGCCTCGCCGATCGCGCGCCAGGTGATGGACACGTTCCTCCTCGATGCCAACGGCCAGCTCAAGGAGCCGTTGCCGCCGGGGACGGCGCCGCTGACACCAGGCCCGGGTTACGGACCCATCATTCCTGGCAAGCGCGCAGCCCCGGTCGTCGCGCCCCGCAAGAAAGAGGTCGCTCCGGATGCAGAAGCGGAGGGTGACCTCGTGATAGACCAGGAAGTCATCGCGCCGCGCGTCATCAACGACGACTCGCCGGCCTCGGCGGGAGACGAATAATGCCGATGTACGAACCCATCGAAACCGGTTCGCGCAGCCAGCGCACGTTCACATTCGCGGCGCGTCTGCTCGGCGCGCTGAAGCTCGACGGCCCGCTGCTGGTGGGCATCAGCCTGATCGCCCTTTACGGTCTCGTCGTGCTCTACAGCGCCTCGGGCCAGAACTGGGGCCGCGTCATCGACGGCGCGATCCGCGTCGCGCTCGGCGGCGTCGCGATGTGCATGCTCGCGCAGGTGAAGCCGGCGTTCCTGCGACGCCTGGCGGCGCCGATGTGGTTCCTCGGCGTGATCCTGCTCGTCGTCGTCGACATCACGGGCCACATCGGCAAGGGTGCGCAGCGCTGGCTAGACCTCGGGTTCATCCGCTTCCAGCCTTCCGAGCTCTTGAAGATCGCGGTGCCCATGGCTTGCGCCGCCTGGCTGCACGACCGGCCGCTGCCGCCCGACTGGAAATCCCTGACCGCGCTGTTCGTCATCATCATGATCCCGTCCGGACTCACGATCATCCAGCCGGACCTCGGCACGGGTGGCCTGATCCTGATCG
>JAEZCN010000227.1 GCA_023433515.1 Pseudomonadota bacterium | reverse complement strand
GTGGCGGACAGACAGGGATTCGAACCCTGGAACACCTTGCGATGTTACTTGACTTCCAATCAAGCGCCTTCGACCGCTCGGCCATCTGTCCGGTGTGAAACCTGCACCCCAAGGAGCGGGTGCGCATGATAGCGGAAAGAGCCTTATCCGGCTTTGGGGGCTTCTGGGGCCTTGGGCGTCGAATACGGCGGCGGCGCGTCCAGGCAGGGCTCGTTCTTGCCGCGGATGCGCTCCGGCGTATCGAGCGGGGGCACTCGCAGCGCATTACGCGTATTCGGATCCTGCAGGCCCGGCGGCGCCTTGAGGGGCGGCATTTCTTTCGCGCCCGCGTAGTCCCTGTTGCTCTGCTTGCACTCGGTCAGCTTTTGTCCGCAGCCCGTCGCGAGCCCGGCGGACAACACTGCGACGAAAACGATTCCGGCGATACGCATGGGGATTGCGACCTTTCGAGATTTCAGGAGTTCACGTTTATGCCAGCCGCGAACAGCGACTCGGCGACGACGGCATGGTACTCCGGAGACAGCTCCGTCAGCGGCAGCCGCAGCGTGCCGCCCATGAGTCCCATCCGGGAGACGGCCCACTTGACCGGGATTGGATTCGATTCGACGAACAGGTTTCGATGCAGCGCCACGAGGCGCTGATCGATCTGCGTGGCGCCCGCGCGATCGCCGCGCAACGCGGCCGCGATCATGTCGGCCATCGCGCGCGGCGCGACGTTCGCCGTCACCGAGATGACCCCCGACGCGCCCGCCCCGATCGCATCGCGCGCCGTCAGGTCATCGCCGGAGAGCACCTTGAAATCCGGGCCGCAGCCGGCGACGAGTTCACGCACGCGCGTCGCCTCGCCCACCGCTTCCTTGATGCCGGCGATGCGCGGCACGCGCGACAGGCGCGCCACCGTCGCGGGCAACAAGTCGACGGCCGTGCGGCTCGGCACGTTGTACAGCAGCACGGGCGTGCGCGACGCAGCGGCGACGGCGGAGAAATGCAGGAACAATCCTTCCTGCGTAGGACGCACGTAAGACGGTGACGACACCAGCAGCGCATCGACGTCGAGCGCGGAAAAATCCCGGGCACGGTCGACCGAGCTCGCGGTACCGTTCGTGCCCGTATTCGCGATCAGCAGCGCGCGCTTGCCGATGATTTTTCTCGCGGCCAGCAGCAGGTCGCGAAGTTCGGCATCGGTGACCGTGGCGGATTCGCCCGTGGATCCCGCGACGACGATGCCCGCGGTGCCATTCTCAAGCTGGTACTCGACGAGGCGATTCCAGGCGTTTGAATCGATGCTGCCGTCCGGCTGCATCGGGGTCACGAGCGCCACCAGGCTGCCGGCGAACATGCGTTAGATCCGAGGGTCGTTGAAAGCGGTCGGGCATGGTACGGGCGCACCCCGTGGATTCGCAAGCCGCCGGCTGGGTTACACTTCGCGCCAGATGAAGCAGCACTTAGCCGTATCCGCCATTGGCGGCGATCGGACCGGGATGGTCCACGACCTGACCCGCGTAATCTCGGACTGCGGCGGGTCGATCAGCGAAAGCCGGATGGCCAGTCTCGGCAACGAGTTCGCGATGCTGATCCTGGTGAGCGGCAACTGGCATTCGCTGGCCAAACTCGAGAGCGAACTCGCGCGCCTGGGCGAGAGTACCGGCCTGTCCCTGCACCTCAAGCGCACGGAGCCGCGCGCCGCGCGCGCCGAACTGCTGCCCTATTCCATCGACGTCGTGTGCCTCGACCAGTCGGGCATCGTGGCGGGACTCTCGGGTTTCTGCGCCAGCCGCGGCATCGACATCGCCGAGGTCTCGACGCGCACCTATCCCGCCGCACACACGGGCGCGCAGATGTTTTCGGTGCAGATGATCATCAACGTACCGAAGCGGCTGCAGCTCGCACACCTGCGCGAGGAGTTCATGGACTACTGCGACGCGCAGAACCTCGACGCGATACTGGAGCCGGTAAAGTCTTGACTGTGTCGGTTGGCAAGAAGGCGCCCGCCTTTTCATTGCCGCGCTCCGACGGCACGGTGTGGAGATCGGCCGATGGCAAGGGCTCGAACCTGGTGCTGTACTTCTATCCGAAGGACATGACCCCGGGCTGCACGCTCGAGGGACAGGACTTTCGCGATCTGCACGCCGCGTTCAAGCGCGCGAAGACCACGGTGCTCGGCATCTCCAAGGACAGCTGCGAACGTCACGCGAAATTCCGCGCGAAGGAGAAATTCCCGTTCGAGCTGCTGTCCGACGAAGACGAAACCGTGTGCCGGCTCTTCGACGTGATCCGCGAGAAATCGCTCTACGGAAGGAAGTTCATGGGAATCGAACGCAGCACGTTCCTGATCGACGCGTCCGGCAAGATCGTGCGCGAATGGCGCAAGGTCAAGGTGAAGGGCCACGCGGCCGAAGTGCTCGAAGCGGCGAAGTCGCTGTGAACGCGGCCAGGCGCACGGCCGGCGGCAAAGCGGCCCGGGATACCGAACGTCGGCTGTTCGTCCTCGACACCAACGTGCTGATGCACGATCCGACGGCGATCTTCCGTTTCCAGGAACACGACGTCTATCTACCAATGGTGGTGCTCGAGGAACTCGACGCCAACAAGAAGGGGCTGTCCGAAGCCTCGCGCAACGCCCGCCAGGTCAGTCGTTTCCTCGACGACATGATGCGCGACGCGACCAAGGAGCAGATCGACGCGGGACTGCCGCTGCCCTCCCCGCAGGGTCTCGGCGCCAACGGCGATCGCGGCGGAAAGGGTGATCGAGGCGGCGCCGGCCGCCTGTTCTTCCAGACGCGCCAGCTCACCTCCGCGCTGCCGGACTATCTACCCGGCCATGGCAACGACAATGCCATCCTCGCGATGACCCTCGCGCTGCAGGCGACGCACCACGATTCGCGCGTCACGCTGGTGTCGAAGGACATCAACCTGCGCATCAAGGCGGCGGTGGTCGGCGTTCACGCCGAGGACTATTACAACGACAAGACGATAGAAGACGCGGACGTCCTGTACACCGGACTCACCCCGCTGCCCGTCAATTTCTGGGAGTCGCATGGCACGGACATGCGCTCGTGGAAGGAATCGGACCGGACCTACTACGAGATCTCCGGCCCCGTCGTCGCGGGCCTGCAGGTCAACCAGTTCGTGCACGAGGAAGGCACCGAAGGCATCGAGGCCATCGTCCGCCGCATCGAAGCGGGCAAGGCCACGCTGGAACTCGCGCGCGATTACCGCGGCGAGCGCAACAGTGTCTGGGGCGTGAACGCGCGCAACCGCGAACAGAACTTCGCGCTCAACCTGCTCATGGATACCGAGATCGACTTCGTCACGATTCTCGGACCCGCCGGCACGGGCAAGACCCTGCTCACGCTCGCGGCGGGGCTGATGCAGACGCTCGATTCGAACCGTTTCGCGGAGATCATCATGACCCGCGTGACGATTCCACTCGGCGAGGACATCGGTTTCCTGCCCGGCACGGAAGAAGAAAAGATGGAGCCCTGGATGGGCGCCCTGATGGACAACCTCGAAGTGCTCACACAGAGCACCGAGGGCGGCAGCTGGGGCCGTGGCGCGACCAACGACCTGCTGCGCAACCGGATCAAGATCCGCTCTCTCAATTTCATGCGCGGCCGCACGTTCCTGAACCGGTTCGTCATCCTCGACGAAGCACAGAACCTGACGCCGAAACAGATGAAGGCGCTGGTGACCCGCGCGGGCCCCGGCACGAAGATCGTGTGTCTCGGAAACATCGCGCAGATCGACACCCCCTACCTCACCGAAACGACTTCCGGCCTCACCTACGTGGTGAACCGCTTCCGCGGCTGGAGCCATTCGGGACATATCACGCTGGTGCGCGGAGAACGTTCGCGCCTCGCCGATTTCGCCTCTGATACGCTGTAGGGAAGCTCTTCACGGTTTCCCGGAGACGAGGCCTGAAACTGGTCCCCGCGTAACTGGTCCAAGCCCGTCATGCGCAACGCTCTCAAGAAAATACTCGTCGTTTTCCTGTCGGTGTTGTTGCCGCTGCCGTCGTTTGCGCAGGCCGGCAACGATCTGCCGGACATCGGTTCACCCGCCTCTTCCTCCCTGACGCTCGACGACGAGTACCTCATCGGCCTCCAGGTCATGCGGCAGCTGCGCGACGAAGGCCAGATCATCGAAGACCCCGAGGCCACCGAGTACCTGCAGGCGGTCGGCTCGCGCATCGTCGCGCAGGCCACCGGCGACTCCGCGCAGCGGTTCAATTTCTTCTTCGTGCGCGATCCGTCGATCAACGCATTCGCGTTGCCCGGTGGCTTCATCGGCGTGAACTACGGACTGGTGCTCGCAACCCGCAACGAAGCGCAGCTCGCCGGCGTCCTCGCGCACGAAGTGGCGCACGTCACCCAGCGGCACATCGCGCGGCGGGTGCGCTCGCAGGGCCGGCAGAGCATCGCCACCGTCGCGGCGATCCTCGCCGCGATTCTCGTCGGCGCCGCCACCGGCTCCTCGGATGCCGCGCTCGGTGGCATTTCCATGGCGCAGGGCGCCGCCATGCAGCAGCAGATCAATTTTACGCGCGCGAACGAGCACGAAGCGGATCGCGTCGGCATGGGCTTTCTCGCCGCCGCCGGGTTCGATCCGTACGGCATGCCCGACTTCTTCGAGACCATGGGACGCCGGAGCGGACTCGCCGGCAGCAACCGCAACGCGTTACCCGAGATCCTGCTGTCGCACCCGGTCGCCGCGAATCGCATCGCCGAGTCGCGCTCGCGCGCCTCGCAGTTCGTCGACCTGAAGCAAGTCCCGGAGAGCGTCAGCTACCAGCTCACGCGTGAACGCCTGCGCGTGGTTTCGACCCCGGCGGAAGGCAACGTGGGTCGCTACTACCAGGAACGTCGCGACGTGCAGGACCAGACGGTGGGTGAACGATACGGCGAGGCGCTCGCCTATCTCGAGCGCGGGGACGCACGCGCCTCGCTGGACTCGTTGCAGGACCTCGCGCGCAAGTACCCGCAGATCCCGATGTTGCAGTCGACGCTGGGCCAGGCCCTGATGGCCGCGGGCGAGACCGACGCGGCGCTCGAAACCTTTCGCAAGGCACTGGCACTCTCGCCCCGCAACGTACCGCTCACGATGCGTTACGCGGAAGCGCTGCTCAAGGCCGACCAGGCCAAGACCGCGCACGCGGTGCTGCTCGACCTGTTCAACAACGTGCCGCCGACACCGCAACAGATCCGCTTCACCGCGCTCGCCGCCAGCACCGCGGGGGATAGCGCCGACGCGGCTTACTACATGAGCGAGTACCACATTTCGACCGGCAACCTGCCCCTGTCGGTCGCGCAGCTCGAGACCGCGCTGGCGGTGCCGGGCATCACGGGTGTTCAGCGGGGCCGTTTCCAGGCGCGCCTCGACGAGGTGCGCGAGGCGATGTTCTCGAACCGCAAGCGCCGCGTACCGAACACGCAGGATTCGCAGAAAGACCCGCAGCAGCGTCCCCAGCGCGGCGGCGATAGCCGCTCCACGCGCCGCGGCTGACTACCCGCCCGGACAACCGTCCCTGTCGGGCAACACGGGCGGCGGCTCGTACAAATCAGTAGAATTTCCCCCCATGCAGAAAATCCTCCTCGCCCTGTTCGTCCTGTGCGCCACAGGCTGTACCGCCGTTCCCGCTGGAAAACCCGATCCGCGCGATCCGTGGGAAAAATTCAACCGCAGCATGTATTCCTTCAACGACTCCCTCGATCGCGCGATCGCCAAGCCCGTCGCCAAGGGATACAAGAAGGTGACGCCGCAGTTGGTTCGGACGGGCATCAGCAACGTGATCACGAACCTCGACCAGGTTTCGACCATCGTGAACGCCTTGCTCCAGGGCAAGGTGAGGCAGGCCGGAAACGATTCCGCGCGCTTCCTGCTGAACAGCACGCTGGGGCTCGGTGGTTTGTTCGACCCGGCATCGGCCGCGGGACTCGATCTCAACGACGAGGACTTCGGCCAGACGCTCGGCAAGTGGGGCGTGAAATCCGGCCCCTATCTCATGCTGCCGTTCCTCGGACCTTCCACCGTGCGGGACACTTTCGCCCGCATTCCGGACCAGTACACCTACCCGGTCAATTATCTGGAAGACGACAGCACGCGCATTCTCATCCGCGGCGTCGACTTCATCGACCTGCGCGCGGACCTGCTCGATCTCGACGCGCAGATCGAACGCAGCTACGACAGCTACGCCTTCATCCGCAATGCATGGCTGCAGCGGCGCGAATTCCTGGTGCGAGACGGCGACGTCGCGGACGAATCGCTCGATCTCGAGCAGGAACTGCTCGAGGATTCGGCGCCGGAAGAGCCGCAATCCGAAGAACCCGCCCCCGAAGATCCCGGCGCGCCGCAGTCGCCGGAAGCGGGCGAGCCCACTCCTCCCGATCAGGGCGCGCAGTGAACGGTCGGCAACAACCGGGCAGTAGCAAACTACCGCCGTTGTTGCTGCTGCACCCGGACGACAACATCGTCGTCGCGCGGCGCGACATCGCCGCCGGCGAACAGGTCGAGATCGATGGCCAGAGTTTCACGATTCCCGCGGCGGTCGAACTCGGCCACAAGCTCGCGCGCCGCGACATTCCCGCGGAGGCGCGGGTACTCAAGTACGGTGCCCCGATCGGCTCCATGAAGACGGCGGTCGTGCGCGGCGAACACGTGCACATGCACAACCTGCGCAGCGATTACATCTCGTCGACCACGCGCGACGGGGACGGACACTGATGAACGCCACTCCGCATGCCGCCGGCGCCACGATGCGCGGCTATCCACGCAAGGACGGACGCAAGGGTATCCGCAACGTCGTCGCGGTCGCCTACCTCGTCGAATGCGCCCATCACGTGTCGCGCCTGATCGTGCAGCGATCGGGCTTCGACGATGTCCATCTCATCGGCTTTCCGGGTTGTTATCCGAACAAGTACGCGCTCGAGATGATGAAACGACTGTGCACGCACCCGAACGTGGGCGCGGTACTGCTCGTTTCGCTGGGCTGCGAGAGCTTCAACCGCGAGGAACTGCGGCGCACGATCGCCGCCAGCGGTCGTCCCGTCGATTTGCTGGTCATTCAGCAGGCGGGCGGCACCACGCGCACGCTCAACGCCGGGCTCGAGATCGTGAAGAAGATGCGCGCCCAGCTCGCGCAACAAACTACCGTGCCCATGGCGCTGGACGAACTCGTGGTCGGAACCGTCTGCGGCGGTTCGGATGGCACCAGCGGCATCACCGCGAACCCGGCCGTTGGCCGCTGCTTCGACTGGCTGATCGAGAACGACGCTGCCTGCATCTTCGAGGAAACGGGCGAACTCATCGGATGCGAACGCATCATGGCGTCGCGCGCGATCACGCCCGAGCTCGGACGCGAGATCGAGGCCTGTGTCGAGAAGGCGGCCAACTACTACCGAATCATGGGTTACGGCAGCTTCGCGCCCGGCAACGCCGAGGGCGGCCTGACGACGCTCGAGGAGAAATCCATGGGCGCATATTCGAAGTCCGGCTCCTCGCCCATCAGTGGACTGATCAAGCCGGGCGACGTGCCGCCGCGCGGCGGCCTCTACCTGCTCGACGTCGTGCCGGACGGCGAGCCGCGCTTTGGTTTCCCGAACATCTCGGACAACGCGGAGATCGTCGAGCTAATCGCCTGCGGCTCGCACCTGATCCTGTTCACCACCGGCCGCGGCTCGGTGGTGGGTTCCGCGATCTCGCCGGTCATCAAGGTGTGCGCGAATCCGGATACCTACGAACGCATGGCGGACGACATGGACGTGAACGCGGGCCGGATCCTGCACGGCGCCGAGCTCGACGATGTGGGTCGCGAGATCTTCGATCTCGTGCAGAGCGTCGCGGCCGGCAATCCGTCGAAATCCGAGGCGCTCGGTCACCAGGAATTCATCCTCACCTACAAACAATTCGAACCGATCGGACCGGCTTGCCTGCCGGCAGCCTGATCGGCGGGAGGCTCGCTTGAAACTCGTACGATACGGCTCCGCCGGCGCGGAGCGGCCCGGCCTCGTCCTGGCTGATGGCAACATTGCGGACCTGTCCGGCGCGATTCCGGATGTCGCGGGCGCCGCGCTCTCACCCGATTCGCTCGCGAAGCTGCGCGCGCTCGACGCGGCCAAACTACCGCGCGCGCCGGCCGACGCGCGGCTGGGCGCCTGCGTCGGTGGGGTCGGCAAGTTCATCGCGATCGGGCTCAATTACGCCGATCACGCGACCGAGACCGGCGCCAAGCTCCCGTCCGAGCCCATCGTGTTCATGAAAGCCACGAGCTGCATCGTCGGTCCGAACGACACGGTGCTGAAGCCGCGCGGCTCGACGAAGATGGACTGGGAAGTCGAGCTCGGCGTCGTGGTCGGCAGCGTGGCGCGTTACGTGAGCGAGGCCGATGCGCCGAAGCACATCGCCGGATACTGCGTGGTGAACGATTTGTCGGAGCGCCAATTCCAGCTCGAACGCGGCGGCCAATGGGACAAGGGCAAGGGTTGCGACACCTTCGGCCCCATCGGCCCCTGGCTCGTGACGCCGGATGAAGTCGGCGATCCCGCGAACCTGACGATGTGGCTCGACGTGAACGGTGTACGCCGCCAGAACGGCTCGACGCGCACGATGATCTTCAAGCCCGCGTTCCTCGTGAGTTACCTGAGCCAGTTCATGAGCCTGCATCCGGGCGACGTGATCACGACCGGCACGCCGCCGGGCGTCGGCATGGGCATCAAGCCCGAACCGATCTTCCTGAATGTCGGCGACACGATGGCGCTCGGCATCGAGAAGCTTGGCCAGCAACGCCAGGTGGTCGCCCAGGCATGAGCAATGGGGTCTGACCCCAATTCCATAGCGGATCTGCGCGAGCTCGCGCGGCGACGCCTGCCGCGCGCGCTGTTCGACTACATCGATCGCGGCTCGTACGACGAGCACACGTTGCTGCGCAATCGCGCGGACTTCGATGCGCTCCTGTTGCGCCAGCGCGTGATGCGCGACGTCTCGAGCCTGTCGCTCGAGACCACGGTGCTCGGCGAACGCTGGCGCATGCCGTTCGCGATCGCGCCCACCGGACTCACCGGACTGTTCCACCGTGACGGCGAGATCCGCGCCGCACGCGCGGCGCATGCCGCCGGCGTTCCGTTCTGCCTCAGCACCATGTCCATCTGCGCCATCGAGGATGTGCGTGCCGCGACCACCGGCACATTGTGGTTCCAGCTCTACTTCATGCGCGACCGCTCGTTCACCGAGGCGCTGATGGCGCGCGCGCATGCGGCCCGCTGTCCCGTGCTCGTGCTGACGCTCGACCTGCCCCTGCAGGCACTGCGCCGCCGTGATCCCAAGAACGGACTCGCGGTGCCGCCCCGGCTCACGTTCAAGGGCATTCGCGATTTCCTCGCGCATCCGCTCTGGCTCTTCGATGTGATGCTCGGCCCGCGGCGTACCTTCGGCAATCTGGCGACCTTCTTTCCCGAGCGCGGCACGGCGGAGCTGTCCGAGTGGATGGGCAGTCAGCTCGACAACACACTCGGATGGCACGACATCGAATGGCTACGGGCGCGCTGGCCGGGAAAACTCGCGCTCAAGGGGATACTCGATGCGGAGGATGCGCGTCAGGCTGCCGCGGCGGGCGTGGATGCGCTGATCGTCTCGAATCACGGCGGACGCCAGCTCGATGGTGCCACGTCGACGATTGCCGCGCTGCCGTACGTGGTCGAGGCCGCCGCCGGCCGCTGCGAAGTGCTGCTCGATGGCGGGATTCACTGCGGACAAAGCGTGCTGAAAGCGCTCGCGCTCGGCGCTCGCGGCTGCCTCATCGGGCGCAGCTACCTGTACGGGCTCGCGTCGCTCGGCGAACGCGGCGTTGCGCTGGCGCTGGAAATCCTGCGGCGTGAGTTCGAGACTTCGATGGCGCTGACGGGCGCCACGCAGGCGAGCAGGATCGATCGGGACGTGCTGGTTTCAGCCGTTCTCTGACAGCAGCCCGTCGACTTCGGAAATGCGCGCGATCGCGACGACCGACGCGGGCAAACGCTGCAACAGGATGGGCCGCGATTTGCGCCGGCCCCACGCGAGCCACTCGAGCAGCACGGCGAGTCCCGCGCTGTCCGCGCGGGTCACGCCACTGCAATCGATGATGATGCGCTCGGCGCGCGAACCGTCGAGGACCTGCAATCCGAGCTGACGCGCCTCGCGCGCGGTCGCGAAGATGAGCGCGCCGTTCACGACGACGCGCCCGGCGCTCGGCTCACTGATGCCGAGACCTTCCGACTGGTTCGAGGCCGCGTCCAGCATTCAGCCGGACTTCGCCTTGCCGGCCTTGGCGCTTTCGGCCTTGGCTTCGAGCCTCGCGATCACGGCTTCGAGACCCTTCTGGTCGACTTCCGCACCGTAGTCCTCGCGATAGCTCTTCACATAGCTGATGCCGTCGATGACGACGTCCCATGCCTTCCACTGGCCATTGACCTTCCGCAGGTTGTAGTTCACCGAGACCTTGGTGCCGTTCGAACGCTTGATCTCCGTGCGCACGGTCGCGCGCTCGGTATCGGGCTCGACCTTGGTCGGAAACACCTTGAGGCGGTCGCCGGTGAACTCCACCATCGCGTCGCCGTAGGTGTAGAGCAGCGAGTTGTAGAACGCCTCGACGAAACGCTTGCGCTGTTCGGGGGTCGCATTGCGCCAGTGTTTGCCCAGCACGAGTTGCGCGGCGTACGGCGTGTCGAAATTCGGCAGCAGCGTTTCCTCGACGAGCTTGTACAGGCCGGTGGGGTCCTTGCGGAACTCGGCGCGGCGCGTATCGATACCCGACAGCAGGATGTTCGCGGAGCTCTCGATGAGCTCGCTCGGACCGCTGTTGTCGACCGAAGCCGGCGCGGGCTTGGCGGCGTCGGCCGCGAACGCGGCGCCCGCGCCTAACAAGGCGACGATGAACCCTGCCTGAACGAATCGCTGCATCGATCGCATCATTTCTTCTCCTCTTCTTCCGCGGGCGGCGGCGTGTCTCCCGAGCCCTTCTCCGCCATGTTCGCGAAGAACTTGTTCACCAGGCTCTCGAGCACGATGGCCGATTGCGTGAACTCGATCTGACCGCCGTCCCCGAGGAAGGTTTCCGACCCGCCCGGGCTGATGCCGATGTATTTGCCGCCCAGCAATCCCGCCGTCTGGATGCTCGCGTCGCTGTCATCGGGGATCTCGGAGTATTGGTTTTCGATACGCAATACGACCGCGGCCTTGTAATCCTTAGGGTCGAAGCGGATCGATTCGACACGGCCGATGTTCACCCCGGCCATCGTGACCGGGGAGCCTGGCTTGAGATCGCCGATGTTGTCGAACTTCGCGGTCACCGCATACCCGGATGGACCGGCGGTGAGCCTGAGGGACGTACCGGGAAGCTGCGTCGTGAGGAACGCGAGCGCGAAGAATCCGAGCAATACGAACAGGCCGGTGCCGATTTCGAGCGAACGTGTGTTTTTCATGGGATACCGTAACTAGAGCTGGTTCGTAGTCAGGAAGGCGGCCGTGAGCAGGTAGTTCAGCAGCAGCACGAGAACGGAGGAGATGACGACGGTGCGCGTGGTCGCGAGGCCGACACCTTCGGGCGTGGGCACGGCGTGATATCCCTCGTAAACGGCGACGAGGCTCACGGCCACACCGAACACGAGGCTCTTCACGATGCCTTCCCAGACGTCGTCGAGGTTGACCGCGTTCTGCGTCTGCGACCAGTACGCGCCCGGATCCACGCCCATCTGCTGCACGCCGATGAGCTGCGCGCCGTACAGCGCGATCACCGTGAACGTGGCCGCGAGCAGCGGCATCGCGATGAACCCGCCGAGAAAACGCGGCACGACGACGTAACGAACCGGGTCGACAGCCATCATCTGCATCGCGGTGAGTTGCTCGGTGGATTTCATGAGCCCGATCTCGGACGTCAGCGAGGTTCCCGCGCGACCGGCGAACAACAGCGCGGTCAGCACCGGTCCCAGCACCTTGATATTACCGAGCGCGGCCAGCACGCCGACGTAGTCCTCGGAGCCGAATCGCTGGAAGACATCGAAACCGAGCAGTCCGAGCACCATGCCGACGAACATGCCGGACAACATGATGATCACGAGCGAACGCGCACCCGCGTTGTAGATCTGCGAAACGATGAGCCCGGGGCGCTTCAGGGACGCCGGGATACGCGCGAGGATCTGCAGCAGGAACAGCGACACCGCGCCGACGCGGCGCACGGCGGCGACCGGCAATGAATCAGCGACGGCGCTCACTTCGAACCTCCGCCCTGGCCTAACAAGTCGTCCTCATACGTGGACGCCGGGTAATGAAACGGCACCGGACCGTCCGCGAGACCTCCCATGAACTGCTTCACTTCGGCAAGCTCGCTGCGCGCCAGCTCCTCGGGCGTGCCGGATGCCACCACCCTGCCACCCGACAGGAGGTAGCTGTCGTGCGCGATGCTCGCAAGCTCGTGCACGTCGTGCGAAACCACGATGCTGGTGATGCCGAGCGCCTCGTTCATCTGCTTGATGAGGCGGCAGATCACGCCCATCGAGATCGGATCGAGCCCGACGAACGGCTCGTCGTAGATGAGGATTTCGGGATCCATGACGATGGCGCGCGCGAGCGCGACGCGACGCGCCATGCCGCCCGACAACTCCGACGGCATGAGCCTCGCGGCGCCGCGCAGGCCCACCGCGTGGAGCTTGGTCAGCACGAGCTGGCGGATCAGAGGTTCCGTGAGCTTCGTATGCTCGCGCACCGGGAACGCGACGTTTTCATACACGTCGAGATCGGTCAGCAGCGCGCCGTTCTGGAACAACATGCCCATGCGCCGGCGCAGCGCGAACAGCTCGCGGCCCGACATCGTCGAGACCTCGTCGCCGAACACGCGCACGTTGCCCCGCTGCGCGGTCACTTGGCCGGTGATGAGCCGCAGCAACGTGGTCTTGCCCGTGCCTGAGGGGCCCATGAAGGCGGTGATCCGCCCACGGCGCGCGGTGATGTCGAGGCCATCGAAAATCTTGCGCCCGCCGACGGCGTAGCACACGTCACGGACCTCAATTACGGTATCGCCGGCAGGCGCCGGCGATCCGTTGCTGCTTTCAGCGGAATTCAGGCTCAAGCGGCTGGCGCCTCGTGCAGATCGTTGAATTCGAAAGGCCGCGAAGGATAACAAAAGCAGCCCCTTACGGCTTTCTGCCCGGTTGAATCCGTACTAAAATGGTCCCAGTTTGAATGGCCCTGCAGAGGGCCCACTCGGGACACGAACCATGCTGCGTATCGGCAAGCTGACGGACTACGCGACGGTCATCCTGGCGACCCTGGCCGCCGACCGCACGCGGCTGCTCAACGCGAGCACCCTCGCGGAGCGCACCCACATCGCGGCGCCCACCGTCAGCAAGCTGCTCAAGCAGATGCACCGTGCGGGCCTGGTGGTTTCCACGCGCGGCACGCACGGCGGATACCAGCTCGCCCGCGATCCGGAACAGATCAGCGCCGCGTCGATCCTCGACGCGCTCGAAGGTCCCATCGCTCTGACCGAATGCTCCGCGGGCAGCGGGCACTGCGGCATCGAACACACCTGCTCCGTCGGTCGGACGTGGCAAAAGCTGAGCGTCGCGATACGGCGCTCGCTCAGTGAAATCTCGCTCGCGCAACTCGCGGGCCTCGACAACAAGACACCCAACATGCCGATCGAACGCGAGCTCAAGTACATGGGACGAGTGAAGGCGGCGCCATGAGCACCGGACCGAAGGAAATGGAACAAGGCATCGACCAACTGCTCGCGAAGAGCTACCGGCACGGTTTCGTCACGGACATCGAATCGGACACCTTGCCGCCCGGTCTCGACGAGGACGTCGTGCGGTTCATCTCACGCAAGAAGAAGGAACCGGAGTTCCTGACTGACTGGCGTCTCAAGGCGTTCCGTCACTGGCTCACGATGAAGGAGCCGCACTGGGCGAAGCTGCGCGTGAATCCGATCGACTACCAGGCGATCTCGTATTTCTCCGCGCCGAAGCCCAAGGCCAACGCGCCCAAGTCGCTCGACGAGGTCGATCCGAAGCTGCTCGAGACGTACGAGAAGCTGGGTGTGCCGCTGCACGAGCGCGCGCGCCTCGCCGGCGTCGCGGTGGACGCGGTGTTCGATTCCGTCTCCGTGGCGACGACATTCAAGGAGCGCCTGGCCGAGGCCGGCGTCATCTTCTGCTCGTTCTCCGACGCGGTGCGGAATCATCCCGCGCTCATCGAGCAGTACCTCGGCACGGTCGTCCCACACACGGACAATTTCTTCGCGGGCCTGAACTCCGCCGTGTTTTCCGACGGCTCGTTCGTGTACGTGCCGAAAGGCGTGCGCTGCCCGATGGAGCTGTCCACCTACTTCCGCATCAATGCGGCGAACACCGGGCAGTTCGAGCGCACGTTGATCATCGCCGATGACGGGGCATATGTGAGCTATCTGGAAGGCTGCCTGCCAGCGGATGAGGAGGTGAGCTACGGCGACGAGCTTCGATGCATTCGCGATGTCGCCATCGACGATGTCGTGCTCAACGATCGCGGCGAAGAGACTGAAGTGGCCAAGATCATGCGTCGCGGTTATGTCGGTGACATGATCGAAATCACCCCACGCAGTCCGGGTAACAGATTCCAGGTCACGCCGGAACACCCGGTTCTGGCGATCCGACGTGCGCGCGTGCAGTCGTCATCCCGCGGCGAAGTGCGCTGGCCGGACATCAATTCGAACTTGCTCGCCGCCGCGGAACCGGAATTCGTTCCGGCAGGTGAGCTCCAGGCGGGGGACCTGATTGTCTATCCAGTCAACAAGGTTGAACGCGACAATCCGGATCTGAGTGACGACTTCCTGCGACTGCTCGGCTACTACGTCGCCGAGGGCTGCGCGACGATGTTCAATGGCCACAAGGCCGTCGAACTGTCATTCGGCGACCACGAACCGCAGCTCATCGAGGACGCGTCCACCCTGATCGAACGTCTCACTGGGAAGCGACCATCCAGGACGCACGACAGACAGCGTCACGGTGTGTACCTGGTGGTGTACTCGAATGAACTCTGGGAGCGTCTGGTCGAACATGGAGGGAAGCTGGCGGCCGGCAAGCGATTCAGCAAGGTCATCATGGATCTGCCACCCGCCCGCCAGAAGCTTGCGGTCGATACTTACTACCTCGGCGACGGCAGCATTTCTCAGGACGGCAGGTTGACGCGCGTCCGTGCGGCGACCATCTCGCGCACCCTCGCGTTCCAATTGCAGGAAATGTTGTCTCGCCAGGGCATATTCGCCTTCATCAACGTTCGAGAGGCGTTTGATGAAAAAATGAAGGACGGGCGAACGATCCACCATCGAAGGAAGTTCGTCCTCTTCCATGCAAGGAACACGCGTTCGCAACGCGCCATTCGACGTGACGGATACTTTCTGCTCCCTGTGCGGAAGATCAATCGCGTCCCGTACGACGGATTCGTCTACAACTTCGAGACTCGCTCGGAACCGCATTCATACCTGGTGAAGGGCTTCGCCGTGCACAACTGCACCGCGCCAATGCGGGACGAGAATCAGCTGCATGCCGCGGTCGTCGAGTTGGTAGCGCTCGATGACGCTCAGATCAAGTATTCGACCGTGCAGAACTGGTACCCGGGCGACGAAAACGGCGTCGGGGGCATCTACAACTTCGTGACCAAGCGCGGCGAATGCCGCGGGCGCAATTCGAAGATCTCGTGGACGCAGGTCGAAACCGGTTCCGCGATCACCTGGAAGTATCCGTCCTGCATCCTGCGCGGCGAGAACTCCGTGGGTGAATTCTATTCCGTCGCGACGGCCAACAACTACCAGCAGGCCGACACCGGCACGAAGATGATCCACATCGGCGCCAACACCAAGAGCACGATCGTCTCGAAGGGCATCTCCGCCGGTCACGGCCAGAACAGTTACCGCGGGCTCGTGAAGATCCTGCCGGGCGCGCACGGCGCGCGCAATTTCACGCAGTGCGACTCGCTGCTCATGGGCGGCCAGTGCGGCGCGCACACCTTCCCGTACATCGAGACGCGCAACCCGACCGCGACGGTCGAGCACGAGGCGTCGACCTCGAAGATCAGCGAGGACCAGCTCTTCTACTGCCTGCAACGCGGGATCGACGAAGAGGATGCGGTGAACATGATCGTGAGCGGATTCTGCAAGAGCGTGCTCAAGGAGCTGCCGATGGAATTCGCCGTCGAAGCGCAAAACCTGTTGGCCGTGAGCCTCGAAGGCGCGGTCGGATGACCCGGAACGTGAAACGATGCTGAAGATCTCGAACCTCTCCGCCACGGTCGGCGGCAAGAAAGTCCTGCAAGGCCTCTCGCTCGAAGTGATGGCCGGTGAAGTGCACGCCATCATGGGCCCGAACGGTTCCGGCAAGAGCACGCTCGCCTACGTACTCGCCGGCCGGCCCGGCTACGAGATCACCGGCGGCACCGTCGAGTTCATGGGCCGCGACCTGCTCGCGATGCCCACCGAAGAACGTGCCCGTGCCGGCGTGTTCCTCGGCTTCCAGTACCCGGTCGAGATTCCCGGCGTGAACAACGTCTATCTACTCAAGGCGGCGGTCAACGCCAAGCGCAAGGCCGAGGGCAAACCCGAAGTCGACGCCTACGAATTCCTGCAGCTCGTGCGCGCGAAGATGAAGCTCATGCAGATGGACGAGAGTTTCCTGTCGCGCGGGGTCAACGAAGGCTTCTCGGGTGGCGAGAAGAAACGCAACGAGATCCTGCAGATGCTGGTGCTCGAGCCCGCGCTCGCGGTGCTGGATGAAACGGATTCGGGACTCGACATCGACGCGCTCAAGGTCG
>JAEZCN010000116.1 GCA_023433515.1 Pseudomonadota bacterium | reverse complement strand
GAGCGCGCGGGCAGCAGGAAATCGAGCGCCGCGCGCGGCGTGCCCTGGTGGAGCATCTGGAAGAACGAATGCTGGGCGTTGTTGCCCGGCTCGCCCCAGATCACCGGCGCGGTGCCGTGCGCGAGCGGCGAGCCGTCGAGCGCCACGGACTTGCCGTTGCTCTCCATGTCGAGCTGTTGCAGATAGGCGGGAAAGCGCTTGAGGCGGCCATCGTAAGGCAGCACCGCGAGCGTCGGCAGGTCGAGGAAATTGATGTTCCAGACACCGAGCAGACCCATGAGCGCGGGCAGATTGTCTTCCCATGGCGCGCTGCGGAAATGCTCGTCCATCGCGTGCGCACCGGCCAGGAGTTCGAGGAACGCGTCGCGCCCGACGGCGATCGCGAGCGACACTCCGATCGAGGACCAGAGCGAATAGCGGCCACCGACCCAGTCCCACATCATGAAGCGGTAGTTTGGATTGACGCCGAACGCGTCCATCGCCTGCGCGTTGGTCGACACCGCGGCGAAGTGCGCGGGGACCGCCGCCTCGCCCAGCCTGCCGGCGAGCCAGGCGCGCGCGGTACGCGCATTCGCCAGTGTTTCCTGCGTGCTGAAGGTCTTCGAAGCCACGATGAACAACGTGCGCGCGGGGTCGGCTTTCTCGAGCGCGTTGGCGAGATCGGTGCCGTCGACGTTCGACACGAACCTCACGCGCGGCGCATGCGCCGTCCGCGGATGCAACGCCTCTACAGCCATCGCGGGCCCGAGATCGGAACCGCCGATACCGATGTTGATCACGGTCGTGAAGCTCGCCCCCGAGGAGCTCTTCACGACGCCGTCGCGCACCTGCGAGGCGAACCCGAGCATGCGCTCGCGCTCGGCCAGGACCTGTCGCGCGGTCTCCGCGCCGCCGGGACCGTCGGCGGCTCCGGGAGGAATACGCAGCGCGGTGTGCAGGACAGCGCGGTCCTCCGTGGCGTTGATGCGGGTGCCCTGCCACATCTCGTCGATCCGCTCGCGCAGGTCCGACGCGTCGGCCAGGCTCAGGAGCAGCTTCAGGCCGTCGGCGTCGATGCGCTGGCGCGAGAAGTCGAAATAGAGACCGACGGCCTCACGGGCAAACCGGGTGCCACGCGACGGGTCGGAATCCCGCAGCGCGCGCAAGGTGATGTTCCGCGTCTCGATGGCGCGCGAATTCAGGGCGCGCCAGGTGGCGCTCCGTGCATCATGATTCATGGAAATTGGTACCTGCGAAACCCGGCGGGGATGGTATCGACATCAGGTTCAAGTTGCGACAGTCAGGCTGACGCAGTGTCAGCGGGCTTTGTCGGCGTGCCGCGACGCGAGAAAGTCTCGCCACCAGGATTCGTTCTCGAGATACCAATCCACCGTTTCGGCCAGTCCTCGCGAAAGGCTGTGTCGCGCTTCGTACCCCAGGTCGCGGCGCGCCTTGGCGCAGTCGATTGCATAGCGCCGGTCGTGGCCGGCGCGATCGGTGACCATCGTGACGAGGCTGGCGGATTCGCGTCCCTGCGCGGGAGGGGCCTCGGGGAAACGCGCCGCGAGTTCGCGATTGCCCGCGAATGCGGCGTCCATCAGTTCGCACAGTCGCCGCGCCAGGACGAGGTTCTCGACCTCACAACCCCCTCCGATGTTGTAGACCTCGCCGATCGCACCACGGGCGAGTACCAGGTCGACGCCGGCGCAGTGATCGGCGACATGCAACCAATCGCGCACGTTGCGGCCATCGCCGTAGACAGGCACCGGCAGTCCTCGCAGGACGTTCACGATCACGAGCGGAATCAGCTTTTCGGGGAGCTGACGGGGACCGTAGTTGTTCGAACAATGACTGGTCGTGACCCGCAGGCCGAAGGTCCGGTAGTAGGCCCTCACCAGGTGATCGGAAGCCGCCTTGCTGGCCGAATACGGCGAGTTGGGCGCGTAGCGGGCGAATTCAGTGAACGCGGCCGCACCGGGTTCCAATGACCCGAACACCTCATCCGTCGATACGTGATGAAAGTGGTGGTTCTCGACCCGCCCCTCCTCGATCCACACCTTGCGCGCCGCCTTGAGCAACTCGTGCGTGCCCATGACGTTGGTCTCGATGAAGACGTCAGGTCCCGCGATCGAACGATCCACGTGCGACTCGGCCGCGAAATGCACGATGGTGTCGAGGCGTTCTTCGAGCAGCAGGCTCTCGACCAGATCGCCGTCACGAATGTCGCCGTGCACGAAGCGGAATTCCGGATGCCCTTCCGCGGCCGGCAGATTGTTCCGGTTGCCGGCGGCCGTCAGCGCATCGAGCACGACCAGACGATCGCCCGGATGCGTCGACAGCCAGTAGTGCACGAAGTTCGAGCCGATGAATCCCGCACCGCCGGTGACCAGCAGCCTGCGCATGCCCGGATCAGCGCGGGTCGAGCAACGCCGCTATCGAGTCGACGACGTATTGAAGCTGCGACTCTTCCAGCTCCGGGTAGATGGGCAACGCCAGCGTTTCCTGGGTCGCCCGCAGCGACTCCGGAAAATCCTGTGGTTTGTGGCCGAGGTAGGCGAAACATTGCTGCATGTGCAGGGCGAGCGGATAATAGATCTCGGTGCCGACGCCCCGCTCCGCCAGCCAGCTGCGCATCTCGTCGCGGCGCGCGGTGCGGATGCAGTACTGGTTGTAGATGTGGCGCGCCCCGGCGGGAGCCGCCGGCGGAGTCACGACCTTTCCCCCCAGCCCGGCGCGTTTGAACGCGGCGTCGTAGAACGTGGCATTGCGCTGGCGCGCCGCGCTCCACGCGTCGAGGTGCGGTAGTTTGACATTGAGGACCGCGGCCTGGATCTCGTCGAGGCGGAAATTGCCGCCGATGAGCTCGTGGTAGTACTTCGGCTCCATGCCGTGCACGCGCAGCTTCATGAGCTTCGCGGCCAGGCGCTCGTCGTTCGTGACACACATGCCCGCATCACCGAACGCGCCGAGGTTCTTGGTCGGGAAGAACGACAAACAGCCGATGTCGCCGATCGAACAGGCGCGGCGGCCCTGCGCATCCTCGGAGCCGATCGCCTGCGCGGCGTCTTCGATGACCGAGAGCTGATGGCGCTTCGCTAAGCCCATGATGCGCGTCATGTCGGCCATCTGGCCGTACAGGTGCACGGGCATGATCGCGCGCACGCGTCCACCGGTCGTGCGATTGAACAACACGCCGTTGCGCGTCTCGCAGTGTGCTTCGATGAACTTCTCGATCGCGGCGGGCGAGATGTTGAACGTCTCGGGCTCGATGTCGACGAACACGGGCCGCGCGCCCACTCGTGCGATCGTGCCGGCGGTGGCGAAAAACGTGTACGGGCTCGTGATGACTTCGTCGCCCGCGCCGATCTCGAGCGCCATGAGCGCGATGAGCAGCGCGTCGGTCCCGGAAGAGATGCCGATGCCGTACTTGCACTGCGAATACGCGGCGGTCGCGGCCTCGAGCGCCTTCACCTCGGGGCCGAGGATGAAGTACTGGGACTCGCTGACGCGCAGGATCGCGGCGTCGAGCTCGGCCTTCAGGGCACGGTATTGGGGTTTGAGATCGA
>JAEZCN010000165.1 GCA_023433515.1 Pseudomonadota bacterium | reverse complement strand
CGCTCGAACCGATCGAGCGCGACGGCTGGGCCGAATTCCAGGGCGAACGCTGGCGCGTGCACAGCACCTCACCACTTCGATCCGGCCAGCCTGCCCGCGTGCGCGCGCGCGACGGGCTGATCCTGCTTGTCGAGCCGGAAAACTCTCCACCCGACTCTCATCCACCGAGGTGACACATGTTCGGCTTCAGTTTCCTGGCAATGTTGATCTTCGTGTTCGTCGTGCTGATCTTCGCGGGCATTCGCGTTCTCAACGAGTACCAGCGCGGCGTCGTCCTCACACTCGGCCGTTACACGGGCACCAAGGGACCGGGCTTGATCTGGGTCTGGCCGTTCGTGCAGCAGTTGTTGCGTGTCGACCTGCGCACCGTCGTGATGGACGTGCCGCCGCAGGACGTGATCACGCGCGACAACGTGACGGTCAAGGTCAACGCCGTCATCTATTTCCGCGTCGTCGATCCCGCGCGCGCGACCCTGCAGGTCGTGCAGTACTACGAGGCGACCAGCCAGCTCGCGCAGACCACGTTGCGCTCGGTTCTCGGTCAACACGAACTGGATTCGCTGCTCGCCGAACGCGAGCTGCTGAACCGCGACCTGCAGTCGATCCTCGACAAGGCGACGGACGCCTGGGGCATCAAGGTGTCGAACGTGGAGATCAAACACGTGGATCTCAACGAGAGCATGGTGCGCGCGATCGCGCGCCAGGCCGAGGCCGAACGCGAACGCCGTTCGAAAGTGATCCACGCGGAGGGCGAATTGCAGGCCGCCGAGAAACTGACGCAGGCGGCGGCGCAGCTCGCGCGCGAGCCGCAGGCGCTGCAGCTGCGTTACATGCAGACGCTGATCGACATCTCGGCGGAGAAGAATTCCACGATCCTGTTCCCGCTGCCGATGGAACTGCTCACGCCGTTCCTCAAGCCGGACTCACCGCGCGGTTGACAGCTCCGCGAGCGACGCGGCGCGCTCGAGGACGGTCTTGAACATGTCGGGTGTCAACCGTCGCGTCTGCGTGTTGTAGCGGCTGCAATGGTAGGAATCGATCATCCGGCGACCGCCGGGCAGTTCGTGTTCGTTGCCGTGGCCGAATTTCGCCGCCGAGCGTTTCAACCCCATGGCCACCAGAACTGCTTCGTGCGCGACCGTGCCCAAAGCGAGAATCGATTTCACCGACGCCAGTTGCTCGAGTTCCGCCGCGAGATATCGATTGCAGGTCTTGATCTCGGCGGGCAGCGGCTTGTTCTCGGGCGGCAGGCACTTCACCGCGTTGGTGATGCGCACCCCCTTCAACTGCAGTCCGTCGAAGCGGTCGACGGAAGTCGGCGCGGTCGACAAGCCCAGGTCGAACAGCGACTGGTACAGCAGGATGCCGGCGTAGTCGCCGGTGAACGGGCGCCCGGTGCGATTCGCGCCGTGCATGCCGGGCGCGAGCCCGACGATCAGCAGCTTCGGGCTCGACTCGCCGAACGGCGCCACCGGCTTGCAGTGGTAGTCGGGGTTCTGGTGCACGATCTTCGCGAGAAAACTCGCGAGCCGCGGACAGAGCGTGCAGTCCGGACAGAAGGTCGCTGACATGAACGCGGCGGCTCAGGCCGCCCGCATGCGCCGGATGATGGCGTCTCCGAATCCCGTGGTGCCCACGAGCGTCGCGCCGGGTATCAGCCGCTGCAGATCCTCCTCGACGTTCTTGCGCGCCGCGAGGTCGCGCTTGGTCGCACGGATGGCCTCGCGCAGGCGCGCGAGGTCGTAGGTCATTTCCTTGGCGGCGATCGTGTCGGCGACGCCCTGCAGGATCAGTTCCGCGGCTTCCTTCCAGCCGATGTAACGCAGCATCATCTCGGCCGACAGGATCAAACTACCCGGATTCACGCGGTCCTTGCCCGCGAAGCCCGGCGCGGTGCCGTGCGTCGCCTCGAACACCGCGATGCCATCGCCGATGTTGCCGCCCGGCGCGATCCCGATGCCACCCACCTGCGCCGCGAGCGCGTCGGAGATGTAGTCGCCATTGAGGTTCAGCGTCGCGATGACGTCGTAGTCTTCCGGACGCAGCAGCACCTGCTGCAGGAAGTTGTCGGCGATGACGTCCTTGACGACGATGTCGTGGCCGTTGATCGGATTCTTGAAACTGCACCACGGGCCGTTGCCGATGAGCTGCGCGCCGAATTCTTCCTTGGCGAGCAGGTAGCCCCACTGCATGAAGGCACCTTCGGTGTACTTCATGATGTTGCCCTTGTGCACGAGCGTCACCGAGACGCGGTCGTTTTCGATCGCGTACTGGATCGCCTTGCGCACCAGGCGCTGGCTGCCCTCCTTCGACACCGGCTTGATGCCGATGCCGGAGCTCGCCGGGAATCGGATGCCGGTCGCCTTGAGCTCGCTCTGCAGGAAGTGGATCAGCCTGTGGACTTCGTTCGAGCCGGTCGGCCACTCGATGCCCGCGTAGATGTCTTCGGTGTTCTCGCGGAACACGACCATGTCGGTGAGCGACGCGTCGGCCATCGGTGTCGACACGCCGGGGAAGTAACGGATCGGCCGCACGCAGGCGTAGAGGTCGAGGTTCTGGCGCATCGCCACGTTGAGCGAGCGCATGCCGCCGCCGACGGGCGTGCCGAGCGGTCCCTTGATCGAGACGACGAAGTCGCGCAGCGCGGTCAGGGTTTCGTCGGGGAATCCAGTGCCGTAGAGCTTCTGCGCCTTGTCGCCCGCGAAGACTTCGACCCAGGCGATCTTGCGTTTGCCGCCGTAAGCCTTCGCGACCGCCGCGTTCACGACCTTGAGCATCACGGGCGTGATGTCGATGCCGATCCCGTCACCTTCGACGTAGGCGATGAGCGGGTTGTCCGGCACGTTGAGCGTCGTGTCCGGGTTGATCGTGATGCGCTGGCCGTCGGCGGGGATCTGGATCTTTTCGTATTTCATGTATGTCGTGTGCGGACTTGATGAACAAAGGCCCGCTCCCCCCGTCGCAGCGGCCCTTCGATGGATTGCGTCGAGTCCGGGGCCGTACGGCTCCGGACGCCTGACTACTTCAAGGTTGCTTCCCTGGCCCGTGCCGGCCGATCAGCATCGCGAGTTCGAGCGCCTGCTCGTAGTTGAGCCGCGGATCGACCGTCGACTTGTAAGCCCGCGCGAGATCCGCGTCGGTGAGACCGCGCGCACCGCCGGTGCACTCGGTGACGTTCTCGCCCGTGAGCTCGATGTGCACACCGCCCAGGAACGAGCCGTGCGCCTCGTGGATCTGGAACGACAGCTCGAGCTCGCGCAGGATGTTTTCGAAGCGGCGCGTCTTGAGTCCGCCGGAGCTGGTCTCGGTGTTGCCGTGCATCGGATCGCTGACCCACAGCACCTGCTGGCCGGTTTCGCGCACGGCCTTGATCATGCGCGGCAGACCTTTCTCGACATCCTTCGCGCCGAAGCGGTGGATGAGCGTGAGACGTCCCGGCGTGTTGTTCGGGTTCAGCGTGGTGACGAGACCCTGCAGCCATTCTTCCGTCATGGCCGGTCCGATCTTCACGCCCATCGGATTCGCGATGCCGCGATAGAACTCGACGTGCGCGCCGTCGAGCTGCGCGGTGCGCATGCCGATCCACGGCATGTGCGTGCCGAGGCTGTACCAGCGCTTCTGGCGCTCGATGTAACGCGTCTGAGCCTGCTCGTACTGGAGCACGAGGCCCTCGTGCGCGGCGAAGAAGTCCACCGCCGTCACTTCGTGCGGCGCGCGGCCGCCGCTCACCCTTTCAAAAAAGTCCAGGGAATCCGCGATCGAGTCGACGATCTTCTGGTACTCCGCCTTGGCCGGCGAATGATCCATGAAGCCGAGATCCCAGAACTGCGGGTGATGCAGATCGGCGAAGCCGCCGTCGCACAACGCGCGCACGAAATTGAGCGTGAGCGCGGCGCGCTCGTAGCCGCGCAGCAGCAGCGTCGGATCCGGTTCGCGCGCCTCGGCCGTGAACTCGGAGCGATTCACGAGATCGCCGCGGAACGCGGGCAGCGTGACGCCATTGCGCGTTTCCGTGTCGGCGGATCGGGGTTTCGCGTATTGCCCCGCCATGCGGCCCACGCGGATGATCGGCTTCTTGAGTCCGTGCAGCAGCACGAGGCTCATCTGCAACAGGATCTTGAGCTTCTTCGCGATCTTGTCCGACTCGCATTCCTCGAAGGTCTCGGCGCAGTCGCCGCCCATCAGCAGGAATTTCTTGCCCTGCTGCGCGTCGGCGAGACGCTCACGGAGCTGTTCGATTTCCCACGACACGACGAGCGGCGGCAGCTTCGCGAGTGAGGCGGCGGCGGAGTCGAGTTTCGCGAGATCCGTGTAGCGGGGTTGCTGCTGCGCGGGGCGGCTGGTCCAGCTTGCCGGATGCCAGGGAGTGGTGTCGGTGGTACGCATGCGAACTATTCTAATTCAGGGGCTTACGGCACACTACCGCCAAACGAGGGAATCATGCACAAAGTCTTGATCCTGGGCGCCGGCAAGATCGGCGCGCTCATCAGTGGATTGCTGGCCGAGTCCGGGGATTATGACGTCACCCTGGGTGACGTCGACGCGGCCGCCGCCGAATCCGTGGTGAAAGCTCACGGTTCGCGCCATCTGCGCGCCGTGGCGCTTGACGCGGGCGATGCGAAGGCGCTCGAACGCTACTTCTCGACCTACCGGCCGCACGCGGTCATCTCGAGCCTGCCCTACTACTGCAACCCGGCCGTGGCCAAGGCGGCGCGCAAGGGAAATGCCCACTACTTCGACCTGACCGAGGACGTCGAGGTGACACGCGCCGTGCGCCGCACCGCGAAGGGCGCCTCCAAGGCGTTCGTGCCCCAATGTGGACTCGCGCCCGGCTTCATCAGCATCGCGGCGAACGAGCTCGCCAAGCACTTCGACGAATTGCGCACGATCAAACTGCGCGTCGGTGCGTTGCCGCAGCACCCTAACAACGTGCTCAAGTATTCGCTGACCTGGTCCACCGAGGGCCTCATCAACGAGTATGGAAATCCGTGCGAGGCGGTGGTCGGCGGCAAGATGGTGCAGTCCGCGCCGCTCGAGGGCCTCGAGGAGATCGAGATCGACGGCACCGCGTACGAGGCCTTCAACACCTCGGGCGGCCTGGGCTCGCTCGCCGACACGTACGGCGAGCAGTGCGAGCAGATCAACTACAAGACGATGCGTTACCCGGGCCACTGCCTGCAGATGCGCCTGCTCATGAACGACCTCAAGCTCAACCAGGATCGCGCGACGTTGAAGCGCATCCTCGAGAACGCGGTGCCGCAGACGTTGCAGGACGTGGTCATCGTCTACGCCGCGGTCGCCGGCAAGCAGGACGGGCAGCTCCGCGAGGAGAACTACGTCAACAAGATCTATCCACAGGTCATCGCGGGCCGGCTGTGGTCGGCGATCCAGGTGACGACCGCCGCGGGCATCACCGCGGTCGTCGATCTCGTGCTCGCGAACCCGCGCAGGTACAAGGGTTTCGTCACGCAGGAACAGTTCGACCTGCCGGCGATCCTCGACAATCGTTTCGGCCAGTACTACGCGCCGGGCGGCACGAAGGACGTGTCCTCGGCGGTCGTGGTCAAGGGACAGGCCGGTCATCAACGGCGATCTTCCCAGGCCGCGGAAGCGTCGAAGGCAAGGACAGCAGCGAGGCGCAGGAAATGAATGCCGCCATCAAACCACTCGATGTGTCGGGCGTGCTGAAACGCCTCGGCATCGATTCGATCAACGCCGGCGCCTGGTCCGGTAGTTTGGGCTGGTCGAAGGACGTCGCCGGCCCGCTCATCGATTCGGTGAATCCCGCGACCGGCGAGTCGCTCGCGCAGGTGCGCGGCGCGAC
>JAEZCN010000101.1 GCA_023433515.1 Pseudomonadota bacterium | reverse complement strand
CGGGGGGCGGCTAACCCGCCCGCCGGGCGCCGGCCCGCCCCCCCACGGCCTTTCAGGAGAACAACGATGCGCGGAGGGAACATGACGACGATCCGGATCTTCAAGCTCCTCGGGATGACTGGCCTCGCCATTCTCGCGGCCAGTTTTGCGGCATCTCGCGCTCAGCGCCGCGACGAGGAAATTCGCCGCCGACTGGACGAACGCCTCGAAAAGGATCGCTGGGAGAGCGAGGGCGGCGCGAGCCGTTCGGGCCCGGCAACGCCGAGCGCGCTGACCAACTAGTACCCGATTACGAACGCGCGGGCGGCGCACCGCCCGCATTTCCCACACGCATCACGTGGGTGTCACCGCCCGGCCGCCGGTCATCGACACCGCCATCTGCGGATGCCGGATCTTCTGCTCGTCGAAGACGCGTTTGAGGCGCAGCAGGAACTCCCGGCGCACCGGACCCTGGTCCACCGCCGGCACGCGGAACCGTGCGCGCAGCGTGATGCCGCGTTCGTTCCAGCTCTCGATCCCCGAAAGCTCGAGTTCGTCCAGGATTCTCGGTCCCCACTCGGCATGCGCTCGCATCTGCACGCCTATTTCGCGCATCGCGTCGATGACTGGCGCGACTTCCTGATCGAGCGCGATCATCACGTCCATCACGGCATAGGAAAAGGTCCGGCTGGAATTCGTGACCACCGCGATCTCGCCATTAGGGACGAAGTGCACGTTTCCCTGGAAATCGCGCAGCTGCACGTAGCGCAGCGTGAGGTTTTCGACCACGCCGGACTTGCCGGCGATTTCGACGGCGTCACCCTGCCGGATCTGGTTCTCGGCCACGAGGAAGAAGCCCTTCAGGAAATCCTTGACCAACGTCTGCGCACCGAACGCGATCGCGATGCCGGCGACACCGGCGGTCGCGAGGAACGGCATGATCGTGATGCCGACCGCGTTCAGGATCGCGAGTGTCGCGAGCGTCGCGAGGATGAACGTGATGGTCTTGCGCAGCACCAGGCTCACGGTGGCGGCCCGGCGGCGCGAATCGATGTCGTCGGCGTTCTTCGCCGTGATCCTCTCGAAGCCGGCGATCAGTCGCCGCGAGACGAAGATCAGGATCGCGGTAAGGATCAATATGGCCGCGATGCGGGTACCGGCCTGGATCCAGTCGATCGCGCTGAACCACTTTACGAGCTTTGCTTCGTCGTCCATCCGCGCAAATTATCGCACGGCCGTAGGGCGCTGCACGCGGCACCCACCTACAGCGGGCAATTGTGGGGTCCGAACGCGCGGGGACGTGGATCGACGGCACCATTCCCTGGGTGAACTCAGGGATCAGTCGACTCCTTACCGTCCTCGCCATGCTGCTCGCGCTGCGTCTCGTGAGCGGCAACGTCGACCACGACGCCGCCGTTTCGCCGATCGACCTGCCGATCGAGGTCGTGGACGAGGTGTATCAAGGCGATGAACGCAAGAGCGACGAACTCGGGCGCGCGATCGCATTCGTGCGCGGGGGAAGGTTGTTCGTCGTGGATCGGGATGTGGACGTCGTGTTCGCGCTCGAACCCGCCCAGGGCGACACGCCACCACTCGTGATGGCCATCGCCCGCGACCTGGCCCCGGAACTCATCCGGACGCAACCCGCCACGGTCGTTCTCGCGAACCTCGAACTCGACGACGAACGTTGATCAGGATGCGCCGGGTGTGGCGCCCTTACGCGCCTTGCCGCCCGCGTCCCCGTCTCCCGACATGCGGATCACGCTGATCTGGCCGTCGCCCTCGAGGTACGCGGCCTTGACCTCCTCGAGCCGCTCGATGCCCTGCTCGCGCAATTTCGCCTGGAGCTCTTCGACGGTGACGAATTCGCGCCGCAGGTTTCGCCTCTGCAGCGCTCCCTTGTGCACGAGTATCAGGCGACGCGGACTTGCGAAGCGGCGCACCAGCACGTATCGGTACGAGAGCCAGTCGAGCAGCCAGTTCCACCCGACGATCGTCAGCACGAGGATCGCGCCCTCGGTGAACGTCGTGTAACCGCCGGACATCGCGTTCTGCGCGGCATCCGCGATGATCACGAGCAGGAGGATATCGGCGATGCCCACGGCCCCGACGTCGCGCCGCAGGATGAACCGGAAGATGAGGAACAGCAGCCAGTAGACCAGCGTGCCGCGCAGCGCCAGCTCTGCGATGGAAACCCGGATGTCGAAGATGTCGGCGATCACATGTTTGGGACGACCGGCAGCATCGACATCCGGGGAGGATGCGCGCTCAGCGCACCCGTTTGCGTGTGATCAGGTTGACGATCGCGAGCAGTACCACTGCGCCGAGGAAGGAAACGAACAGGCTTCCGACGCTTATCTCACCCTGGTTGATGGTGCCCGCCCCGACCAGCGGGCTGATGAGCCAGCCGCCGAGCAGTGCGCCAACGATACCCACGATGATGTTCAGGAAGATGCCCTGATTGGCATCACGCTTCATGACGAGACTGGCGAGCCAACCGATGACACCGCCGATGACCAACCACAGAATGAATCCCATATCGCTGTCTCCTTGCTAGTTCACGCCCGCCGGCCGGGCACGTTCGTACGCGTGCAACTTGTTGTACAGAGTCTTCAGACTGCAACCGAGCACGTCGGCCGCGCGTCGCTTGTCACCTTCGAAATGACGCAGCGTCGCGAGGATGAAGGTCCGCTCCACCTCGTCGAGCGTCGCGCCAATGGCGACATTAACCACGTCGCCCTCGCCCCCCGTCGACCCGACTCCGCCGTGTCGCAGCGTAGGCATTTCCTGCTCGCTCAGGTCCAACTCACCGTCACAGAGGATGTAGGCTCTTTCGACGGCATTGCGCAGCTCGCGCACGTTGCCGGGCCATGAGTGGCGCATGAAGCGGTTGCGCAGCGATTCCGACAATCGTTTGTTCGTCCCGTTGCGCAGGTTGAGCTCGGAGAGGAAGAACTCCGCGAGCACGAGGATGTCGTCGCCACGCTCTCTCAACGGAGGAAGCTGGACGGTGACGACGGCCAGCCGGTAGTAGATGTCTTCGCGCAGCCGGCCTTCGGCGAACGCGAGCGACGGTGAGCGGTTGGTGGACGCGATGACCCGCACGTCGACCTCGAGATCGTTCGAACCGCCGACGCGGTTGAGTCGCTTGGTCTCGAGTACGCGCAGCAGGCGCGACTGCAGGTCGAGCGGCATCTCCGTGATCTCGTCGAGCAGCAACGTGCCGCCGCTCGCGCGCTCGAAGACGCCCTCGCGCGTGCGCATCGCGCCGGTGAAACTTCCGCGCTCGTGACCGAACAACTCCGCCTCGATCAGGGTCGCCGGGATCGCCGCGCAGTTGATCGCGACGAAGGGTTTGTCCGCCCGCGGACTCATCGCGTGGATGGATTCGGCCACCAGCTCCTTGCCGCAGCCGGACTCTCCGCAGATCAGTACTGTCGATTCCGTGGGCGCGACGCGCGCGATGAGATCGCGCACCTTGTGCATCGCGGGTGCGTTGCCGATCAGCCGCAACGCGCAGTCGGCGCGCAGATCCGGCGCGATGCGGCTCGTCGCGCTCGAGTCGGGCGTCGCGTTCAGCGACGCGGAATACAGGTCACTGACGGTGTTTTTCATGGCGCACCCGCAAGGGAAGTGACCACGGGCAACAGGACCGGAATCACGCCCGCGTCGTTGGACAGGATGCTCTCGACGCGCCGATCGGGCGGGCCCTTCCGCGCCGGCGCGTTCTCCGGCGCCGCGAACCACTCGCCGTAACCGAGCGCACGCACGCGCGCGGCATCGATGCCGCGATCGATGAATGCCATCGCCACCGCGTCGGCGCGGCTCTGCGAGAGCTCGAGGTTGTACGAGTGCGCGCCCACGCTGTCGGTGAACGCTTCGATCTGCACGCGGCGCTCCGGGAGCTCCCGCAGGAATGTCGCGATCAGGTCGAGCGGCGACGCGGCATCCGGGTGCAGCTTCGCACGGCCCTTCGCGAACAGGACCTCGTCGAGCGTGATCACGATGCCGCGCGCCGTGGGCGCGGCGCGCAGTTCGCGCACGAGTCCATCCATGAGTTCGGCGCCCCGCTCGTCGCGCTCGTCGGCGAGACGGGTCTCGCGCAGAATCCGCTCGCGTTCGTGTTCGTTGGCGCGGATACGCGCGCGCGCCGACTGCTCCTGCGCGCGCAAACCGGCGATGCGCGCGGTTTGTGCCGCCAGGTAGGCGTAGTGGGCGGCGACCGGGTCCGCGCCGTGTCCGGCGGCGCGCGCTTCCGCGCGCGAAAGATAGTCGCGCGCCCGCGCGAGCTCCGGGCTCGCGTAGCGGATGACCTCGGCCTTCGCAGCCGCACCGTCCACCACCGCGCGTTCCTCGCTGAAGTCCGCCGGCAGTCGCGGAATCGTTTCGCAGGCAACCAGGCCCAGGGTCGCGAGGGTAGCGAGGGCCGCGAAGGCGCCGAGTCCGAAGGTGGAATATCCGGCCCGCATGCGCACTCTCATGGAGCCGGCATATCCGGCACGGCGCCGACGCGCCGCAATGCTTCTTCGCGCAATTCGCGCATCTGTGCGTCGAGCTGGCCCGCGATCTGCTCCGACTGCTTCGCGCGCGCGGTGTGTTCCGCGAGCTGCGCATCGACGTCCGCCTGCTCGGCGAGCATCGTCGCGAGCTCGGCGTCGCGCTTGTCGGCCGCGGCCTGTGCGGCCGCGTACTTGGCGCGCGCCTCGGAGAGTTCCATCTGCGCGAAATCCGCGGCCTTGGCGACCTCGGCGCGCTGGATGGATTGTTCCGCCAGCGCGAGACGTTCGCCGGTGAGCGGCGTCGCCGCGCACGCAACGATTCCGAACGCCGTCACGCACCAGGCGGCATTTCGCAAACCACCAAGTGTAATCTGGATCATCACGACTCCCGGCCGTTCACACTCGTCGGACCCGGTTCGTCGTCGAACACGAGATCCTCCTCGTCGAACTCGTCAATGGCGAGGTTTCGTTCCCAGTTGCGAAGCTGACGCTCCGCCTCCGTGTGCGAGAGGCCATACACCTCCTCGATTCGCCCCGTGAGCTGCTCGCGCTGTCCACCGATCAGGTCGAGCTGATCTTCCGTGAGCCGGCACCAGCGCTCGCGTATGCGGCCCTTCCACTGGGGCCAGTTCCCGGCAATGCGGTCCCAGTTCATGCGTCCTCCGTCCGCCCTTCCACTTGCGAATCCCATTCTGGAATTCGGTGCCCTCGCGCGCACAGCGGCAGGGACCTGCAACGGCGTGGGAGACGCGACCGCCGCATGTCGGCATTTGTCCGACAGGCGCCGGAGCACAGCACCCACGCGCTCGTCAGGCGGCGGCTGGGCGCGTCCGCGGCCTCCGCCCATGTCTGCAATGTCCGACCGGCAAGTCCCTGTTTGTAGTTAGTTTGTGCGCGACTGTCGCAATTTGCCGTCGCTGGCCCGCGCGTTTGTCACGTGCCGCAAGCACTTCACGTCCGACATCCAGGCGCTTCTCGAGCGGGGAGAATGCAGGCTCCTGAAGCACGAGAGCGGCCGCGGAAGTGGCACGCGAAATGCTTCTTTGACAACGAAACGAACACAGTGCCAAGGAGACATGCAATGAAGAAGATCCACCTGCTTGCCGTCGCCGCCGTCATGATGATTCCGCTCGCGGGAGTCGCGGGGGACGACAAGGAGAAGCCGAAGACATCCAGCGAGACCAGCGGCTCGTTCGACTCGCTCGACACGAACAAGGACGGCCGCATCTCGATGCCCGAGGCTTCGGCCGATCCGACACTCGTCGAGTCATTCTCGAAAGCCGACAAGAACGGCGACGGGTATCTCGACTCCACCGAGTACGACAGCTCCAGCACCAAGCCGCGCATGTAGCAATACGCGGCTTGACACGAGACCTCCGCGCGGGCGGTAAACCCGCGCGGGGTTCTCTAATCGCGTGCGTCGTATATATTAGGACCCGGTCGGCCTAACTGGTCGCATCGAGGGCGAAGGGGGAATGGACGAATCACTCGAGAAGGCACTTCTCGACATGGAAACGCGCGACCAGGCGTTGCGCGGCGAGCTGACCGCCGCGGGCGAGCTCGACGAGACCTATCATCCAAGACTCGAGGAACTGCACCGCGCAAACGCGGCGCGGCTGCGCCAGATCATCGCGGTATTCGGCTGGCCGGGCAGCTCGCTCGTGGGCGAGAAAGGCGCGAAGGCCGCCTGGCGCGTCGCGTTGCATGCGATCGCGGAGCCCTCGTTCATGAGGCAGTGCCGCGACCTCATCGACCGCGCCACCGAAATGGGCGATGCGCCTCGCTGGCAGTTCGCGATCATCGACGACCGCATCCGCGTGTACGAAGGCCGCCCGCAGCGCTACGGCACGCAGCTGCGCATGGGATCCGATGGACTCGAGCCGCACCCGATCGAAAACCAGTCGCGCGTGAACTCGATGCGCATGCAGGCGGGCTTACCACCCTTCGCGCAGACGCTCGCGCAGGCCCGAGCGCAGCCACAGCCCAAGATCGATTACGCGGCTCGAGAGAAGGCCGAACTCGAATTCCGCCGCAGCGTAGGCTGGATCGAATAATGGGGACATTCCCCGTTTCCCAGCAAAAGGGGACAGACCTCGATTAGGAGCGCGTATCGCTCGTAGCTGGCGATCGATGTCCCCATTGCGTCGGGGCGTCCTGGCGACGCCATAACGTCTCCAGCATCTCGCTGTCCACTCCGCGCGTCTCCGGCACGAACTTCAGCACGACGAACGCCGCGAGGATTCCGAAGGCGCCGTATACCCAGAACACATAGCCTTGGTTCCAGGCGCCGTTACCGAGCAGCAGCGGAAACGTCGCGGACACCAGCAGGTTCGCGACCCACTGCGACGCGACCGCGAGTGACATTGCCTGGCCGCGAATCGGCGCGGGATAGATCTCGCTCAGCATGATCCACACGACCGGGCCGAACGACACCGCGAAGCCCGCGAGGTAGAAGCAGATCGCCACGAGTGCGAGCAGACCGGTATTGCCCGAGTGAAACAGCGAGCCGAGCGCGAGCATCGAGATGCCCATGATGATGCCGCCGAACAGCAGCAGCGGCTTGCGGCCTATCCTGTCCACCAGCAGCACGACGACCATCGTGAACATCAGGTTCACCATGCAGGCGATGAGAATGCCGAGGAACGCGGCATCCATGTAGTAACCCATGGACTCGAAGATCTTCGGGCCGTAATACAACACCGTGTTCACGCCCACGAGCTGCTGGAAAACGGACAACGCGATGCCGACCAGCACCACGCGCATGCCGAACGCGAACAATGGCGCCGGTTTTTCGTCCGGCTCGGAGTCCGCGAGTTCCGCGAGCATCGGCTCCACTTCGGAGGGTTCGGCCGACCGCTTGAGCAACCGGCGCGCAGCCTCGATCTGGCCGCGTTTCACCAGCCACCGCGGGCTCTCGGGCACGGAGAAGCTCAGGTAGAAGAACGCCATGGCCGGAATCACCAGCGCCAGCATCATCCACCGCCAGCCGGTCTCGAGCACCCAGTTGTCGTCGCCCTGCAGCGCGATGCCCCAGTTCACGAAGTACGCGATGGTCATGCCCCCGATGATCGCGATCTGCTGGTAAGCGCCGAGCTGTCCGCGCACCGCGCTCGGCGCGAACTCGCCGACGTAGGTGGGCGCGATCATCGACGCGAGGCCGACCGCGATGCCGCCCAGCATGCGGTAGAAATTGAACGGCCAGATCGCCGCGGGACCCATCTCGCCGATCGGCGCGATGCCGAGCTCGGGATACGCCGAACCCACCGCCGACACCACGAACAGGACCGCGGCAAGGATCATCGGCTTCTTGCGGCCCAACAACCTGGCCGCGGGCCGCGCGAGCAGCGCGCCGAGGATCGTGCCGACCAGCGCGCTGCACACCGTGAGGCCGAGCAGCGCGTTCGCCGCGTTGCCGGCCAGGTTGCGCGGCAGGATGAAATTGTGGTCGATCGCGCCGACCGCACCCGCGATCACCGCGGTGCAGTAGCCGAACAACAGCGAGCTCAGCGTCGCGACGAAGGTCGTGCCCGTGACCGCGCGGATGTGGCTCGAGTTGACCTTTCCGAGTTTCATGGAATCTTCCTCACGCGGCCGCCGACGAGTTCGCCGGTCCGGCGATCGGCAACCGGATGTAGAAGGTGGTGCCCTTGCCCACTTCGGTCTCGAAGTGCAGCGTGCCACCGTGTTTCTCGACCACCACCGAGCGGGCGATGGCGAGACCCTGGCCGGTACCCTTGCCGACTTCCTTGGTCGTGAAGAACGGATCGAAGATGCGCGAGCGCACTTCAGGCGGAATGCCCTTGCCCGTGTCGCTGATCGCGATCTCGACGCAGTCGTCCACCACGCGCGTCGCGACACGGATCTTGCCCTTGCCGCCGCCCTGCTCCTTCACCACGTCGCCGATCGCGTGAGCCGCATTGACGATGAGGTTCAGCACCACCTGGTTGACCTCGCCCGCGTAGCAATTCACGTGCGGCAGCGCCGGATCGAAGCCGGTCTCGACCTCCGCGACGTACTTGTATTCATTGGAGGCGATCACGAGCGTGCTGCGGATCGCCTGGTTGAGGTCCGCGGTCGCCATTTCCTTGCGATCCGGGTGCGCGAATTCCTTCATCGAGCGCACGATCGCGGCAACTCGGCCGAGACCTTCGCGCGCGCGGTCGAGCGCGACCGGCGCGTTCTCGAGGATGTAGTCGAGGTCCGCGTCGTCCTCGGCCTCTTCCGCTGCCTTCGCGGCGGCCACGACGTCCGGCGCGCTGCTGTTTCCGTTCAGGGTCGCGGCGCGCAGGTTGCGATACTTGTCGACGATCTCGGCGAGATCGTCCATCGCTTCGCGCACGAAGTGCACGCTGTCGGAGACGAACTGCACCGGCGTATTGATCTCGTGCGCGACACCGGCCGCGAGCCGGCCGACGCTCTCCAGCTTCTGCGCCTGGGCGAGATCGTTCTCGAGTCGGCGCTGCTCGGTGACGTCGAGCATCATGCCGCGCAGCACCTTGTGTTGCCCGGTGCTGTCGCTCTGCTCGCAGCTCGCCACCCAGCGCAGGTCGACGCGCCTTTCGTCCTGCGTCAGCACGGTGGCCTCCGCTTCGAACGATCCGGATGAACTCTGGTCCATGCGCGCACGCACGCCGCCATTGCGATCGCGAGGCATGAGCTGGTCGAGGAAGCCGATCTGCTTCCAGAGTTCTTCGTTGAAACCGAGTCGCGCGGGGCCCTGCGGGCCGATGTATTCGAAGTGACCGTCCTCCACGTCGAGCGCGAATGGAATCGCCTGCGTGCCTTCGACCACGAGCCGGTATTGTTCGCGGCCGCGCTCCAGTTCCTCGGTGCGCTCCGATACGAGCTTCTCGAGACGTTCCTTCTCCGTGCGTTCCATGTGCCGGCGCTCTTCGAACATGCGCACGACCTCGGACATCATGACGCTGAAGGAGTTGGCGAGCGCGAGGAGGATCGCGAACAGCAGCACACAGGCTGTGGTCATCGCGGGAAACTGCGCAGCGCGGAAGCGCGCGGAGGCGATGTGTTCGGTGGACAGGGCCAGGTAGAGCTGACCGACGAAGCCGTCGTCGACGCGTATGTCGCGCACCGTGAGCAGCACGCGGTCGTCGGCCAGGCGGACCTTGTCGCCCGGGACGAGCGTCGCCGGAAACTGCCCGAGGCCCGCGAGCCGGCGACCGCCGGGCGCATAGACCGCGACGCCGTGCACGTTGCGGTCCGTGGCGAGCGGCGCGATGGCCAGCTCGGCATGCAGGGTGTCGTTGGTCGCGACGGCGCCGTAGAGCTCCGATGCGAGGTTCGAGCCGTACATCATCGCCTTGGCGCGCGCACTGTTCTCGAGTGAAGTCGCGTCGAAGGTCGCATAGCCGATCAGGCCCGCGACGGCACTGAGGACGAGCACGAGCGCGAGCGACCCGACGAGCTGGGCCTGCAGCGGCAGCTCGGTCGTGGCGTGCTCGGGCGCGACTCCCTCGGTGCGCGCGTCGCTCATCCGGTAACTCCTCCCAGTGCGGACTAACAAGCAGGCGGGCCTGTTAGCCCGCCGCTCTCAAGGGTTTATCGGTTGGAAACCGGCTTCCCTTGAACGCACGGCAGGGTAAGTGCCTTCAGGCGCGGCCCCGGAAGGCGGCAAGATCTTGCCGTTGGTTACCCTTGTGACAGGGGTCTCATGCAAATCCAGGGCAGCTCCTAACCCCTTTCCCCCTCGGGCGGCGATCAACGCGAGCATGCAACACGTCGTGACATTC
>JAEZCN010000078.1 GCA_023433515.1 Pseudomonadota bacterium | reverse complement strand
CATGCGTGCGTGAAGTGCGGCGTGCACATGTACGGGCGCATCGAGAACACGGCGCATCCGTTCTACGGGCTCGATTTCGTGCACGTGGAATTGTCGAAGGACAAGGGCTGGAACAAGCCCGAGTTCGCCGCGTTCGTGTCGTCGATCATCGAGGCAGGCGCCGCGCGGCCGAAGGACATGAAGAAGATCCGCGACCGGCTCAAGAAACTCCGACTGCCGCCGTACGATGCGTTGTCGCCGGTGCTCATGGATGCGATCGCGACGCACATCGCGAAGCAGAAAGGCACGCTCAAGACCTGAGGTTTTTCTTGGCAACCATCGAAACCATCTCGCGGCATTGCTGCCACGGCGGCGTGCTGGGTTACTTCAAGCACGCCTCGTCGACCAACGATTGCGAAATGCGTTTCGCGGTCTACACGCCGCCACAGGCGGGCGAGCGGCGTGTGCCGGTGCTCTATTACCTCGCCGGACTCACGTGCAACGAAGAGACCTTCGTCACCAAGGCGTGCGCGCTCGAACACGCCGCGCGGCACGGCATCGCGCTGGTCGCACCGGATACGAGCCCGCGCGTGACGTTGCCGGGCGACCGGGAGTCCTGGGATTTCGGCATCGGCGCGGGGTTTTATCTCGATGCGACCGAACAGCCCTGGTCGAAGCACTACCGGATGTACAGCTACGTCGTCGACGAACTCCCGAAGATCGTTGGCGCGAACTTCAACGTGGATACGACGCGCGCCGGCATCTTCGGACACTCGATGGGCGGACATGGCGCGCTGACGGTCGCGCTCAAGAATCCGGACAAGTACCAGTCGGTGTCCGCATTCGCGCCGATCTGTGCGCCGATGCAGGTGCCGTGGGGGCTCAAGGCGTTCGGCGGCTATCTCGGTCCGGATCGCGCGACGTGGGGGCAATACGACACGACCGAACTACTGCGAACGGGCCGCAAGTTCCCCGGCACGTTGTTCGTGACCCAGGGCACGGGCGACAAGTTTCTCGCCGAGCAGCTGAAGCCCGAACTACTTGTCGAGGCCTGCCGCGTGAGCGGCCAGCCGCTCGAGATGCAACGCCAGACCGACTACGATCACGGCTACTTCTTCATCCAGACCTTCATCGCCCAGCACCTGGACTGGCACGCCCGCGCGTTGGGTGGGGACTGAGGTGCCGGTGCAAAAAGTGGGGATTGTTCAGCCGGCGTTCGGATCGTCGTGCCGATCACGCAGTTGCGAGAATTCGCCCGTGCGCACCGTCGGATCGGGCAGCAGGTAACGCCGCCGCGACAGCGGCAGATAAAGCAGCGCGAACAACGCCAGGCACGCCCCCGTCACGAGAAGCACGGGCCCACTCGACCACGCGATGACGAAGACGCAGAACGCGCCGCCGATCACGGCCAGCGCGAGCTCGCCGCGCACGCGATAACGCAGTGCGGCCGCGCAGGCGCCGAGGTAGGTGAGCAGCGCGAAGATCGTCGACGCCTCGGCCAGCAGGCCGAACTGCACGCCAAACGTCGGCGCGATGGTCGCCACGATGGCCACGGTGCCCAGCAACCCCGCGATGAGGAGGCCGGCGACCGGCGTGTCGCCCTCGCGCGTACGCGCGAACACCGCCGGCAGCAATCCGTGATCCGCGGCCGCGCGGCTGACCTGCGCCGTGAGCAACACCCAGCCCGTGAGCGTGCCGAGCGCCTTCAAGCCGCCGCACACCGCGACCAGCGGACCGGCCACGGGCCCCAGCGTCTTGGCCGCCACGAGCGCGAACGGCGCGCCGGACGCCGCGAGTTCCTCGGCAGGCGCCAATCCAAAAATGACGATGCTCGCGCCGATGTAGATGAACGCCGCGATCAACACCCCGGAGATGGTCGCGATGCGCACGTTGCGCTCGGGATTGTCGACCACGGCGGCCGCCACCGAGGCGCTTTCCAGTCCCGTGAACGCCCAGAACACGAGCACGAGCGAATGCGGCAGCGCCTGGTAGACAGGCTGCCCGCTCACGTTCCACGACTCGACGAACTGCGACGGATCGAAAGCGGTCCAGCCCACCGTGATCGCGAGCAGCAGCGGGATCATGCCCACGACGAGCAATGGCCCGTCCACCTGGCCGACGAACCGCGGGCTCACCAGGTTGACGACGGTGACCAGCCACAGCAGTGCGATGGTGAAAAACGCGTTCATCCCCGGCGTGCCATGAAAGCCGAAGAACGCGGACAGATAACTTGCCGCGGCGAGCGCGATGGCGACATTCCCGATCAGGCACGCCGCCCAGTACCACAGGCTCGCCTGCGATCCGGCGAACGGACCAAAGGCATCGTAGGCATAAGTTGCGGGACCGCCAGCCATCGGCTTGCGTTGCGCGAGTTTGCCGAACAGCAGCGCCAGCGCGAGCGCGCCGACCGTCGCGATCATCCAGCCGAGCACCGTGAGACTGCCGACGCCCGCGAGCGTCGCGGGCAGCAGGAAGATGCCGGAACCGATCATGTTGCCCGCGACCACGACGGTCGCGAGTACGGGACCTAACTTCCGGCGCGAGGTCAAGCGCTGCGCCGCGACCAGCCGGCCGCCGGCGGTTCGTTCGTCTTGCACTCGGGGATCAGCGCGCGCATCCGCCGGCCGAAGCCGCGCAGCGCGACTTCACCGCTCGCGAGCGGACCGACGCGATAACTTCCCGAGGCCATGCCGTCCTGCACGCGCTGGATCAGCACCGTGTCCTCCGCGTTCACCTGCCGGTTGATGCGCCAGTTGAGATAACGCGCGGCGCGCATCTCACGGCTCGTGTCGGGGTGCGCGTAGCCGATCTCGCGGATCAGCGTCTGCGTCGGCGAGATCGGGAGCCACTGCATGATGTCCACCTGGTCGGGGTAGACGTCGAACGCGAAGTTCGGCCAAAGCTTGAAATACACCCACGTGCGGCGCTTGTCCGCGGCGAGGTGCGGGGCATCGGGCAGGTACTTCTGGTACGCACGTTCGGCCCAGTTGCGCGACGGCTTGTCGGTGATGTCGCCGTGCATGCGGTCGACCCATTCCTTCGACTCCACGCGGTACGACGCGCCTAACAACCGCGTAAGCCCGGGATGCGCCACCGGGATGTGCAGCGCGTCCGAGTAATTGTCGCCGACGTTTTTCCAGTTGACGGTGCGCGGGCGCAACGTCACGCGCCCGATGGGGTCGAGCTTCTCGAACTGGTGAGTCGCGATCTCGTCCGCGTACGGCGCCAGCATTTCCGCGACGCTGGGTCCGCCCGGCGCGAGCCGCGCGAACACGAACCCGCCGTAGATCTCGGATTCCACCTGCGGCAGCGATTCGCGCGCCATGTCCAGATCCGGAAATGCCGAGCGGTCGCCGCCGACCGATGCGAGCCGGCCTTCGAAATCGTACGACCACGCGTGATACGGACACACGATGCGGCGCGTGCAGCTCCCACGTGGCCCATCCAGCAGGCGCGCCGCGCGATGCCGGCAGACGTTGTGCAAGACGCGCACACCGCCGTCGTTGCCGCGAATGGCGAACAGCATCTCGCCGATGAAATCGAAGCACTGGTAGTCGCCGGGCTTCGGAATCTCGGAAACGTGGCAGATCGGCTGCCAGGACGGACGGAATACCCGCTCGCGTTCGAGCGCGAGGAACTCGGGGTCGTTGTAGGTCCAGGCCGGGAGGCTGAAGTCTTCGGCGTTGCTCACCGAGGCTTGATAACAAGACCGCGGGGCGGGCGCAATGGCCGCGATTCTTACCGGATTTCGGTGCCTGGCACCGTCCCGGCAAGTCTCAATGCTTGGTGCGCGAGGGCTCGCCGAACGGGGTGAACGTAGAGGGGCTGTGCGCGGGCACCGGCTCGGCGATGACACTGCCATCGCGCACGCGCTCGATGAGCAGCGACATGTCGTCATTCAACGTGGCGTTCTGCTTGTTGAGCGAAATACCCTGCTGCAGGAACCCGATGCACGAATTGAAGTCGTCGCGGATCAACGCTTCGAGCCCGCGCTTGAAAGCCTTCAGCGCCGCGCTCTCGTCGAGATCCTCGAGCGGCGCCCAGATCGCGAGGGAATCGTCCGGCTGCGCCATCGTGAGGTACAGGAGTCCGAGTTGCAGTCGCGCGAAGTGCAGCTTCGGGTTGATGTCGAGCGCGGTGCGCATCTGCGCGACGGCCTCGCCGTATTCGCGGCGTTGCGCGAGTTCCGCGCCGAGCAGGTAGTGCAGTTCGGCGTTGCCGGGATCTCGAAGGATCGCTGCGCGCAGTCGCAGCAGTTCTGAAGGTTCCATGACGTACCGGTTGCCGTGCTGGGCCCAAGCATAGCCCAGGGAAACCCCGGAGGCGCCCTTTTTTCGACGAGCCGGGCGACGTTATGCAATGCCCGCGCCGCCGCAAAGTGGTTAGTGCGGGCGCGACTCGACGACATCTCCAGTACCAATCGCGCCACGACCGATACGAGCCCTTTCGCCGCCGCGCACGCGTACGAAATCCCGAAGGAACTGCTGCTAAGTCTGGCCGGGCTCATCGTGCTGGGTGAGCCAGTCTCCGGGACGTGCAGGAAGCTTGCGCATGAACAGCGGTCGGATTCGCGCCATCGCCGCGGCGATCGGGTCTTCCGCCGCGGCGGCGAATGCGGTCAGTGGCGACAAGATCGAGAGCTGCAGCAACCAGCGGCGGGCGATCATGATTCAGAATTCCTTCGCGACCGCATGCACCGCACGGACCACCTGCGACATTCGCGCGTAATCGAGCGTATCGGCTGTGTCTCCCGCCCGGTGATAGTTAGGATTCCGCAGAAACGCTGTGTCGGTGATCATGACCGCGGGATAGTCGAAGCGCCAGTAGCTCGCATGATCCGAGAAATCGACTCCGGGAACCGAGCGCGGCGCGTTGATGGATTCCGCGGAAAGATCGCTGGCGCCCCGGAACAGCGCCTTGACGCGGCGGGTCTCTCCGAAATCTCCAAATCGCCCCACGATGGCGATGAAATTTCCCGCGTCGGGATAAAACGTCGCGAGTCCACCGATGGGAAAATCCTGGCTGTCCGGCTCGTCGCGGAAATAACCGATCATCTCGAGAGACATCATGAGCCGCACCTCGCGTCCCGCGCGGGAAAGCTCGCGCGCATGCTGGAAGCTGCCCATGGACTCCGTGCGGAAATTGGGCGGTTCCTCGAGCACATAAGCCACGAGCTCCACGGGATGCGGCGGCGGATTGGCCGCGAGCAGCCGCGCGAGTTCGAGCAGTCCCGCGACTCCACTCGCGTTGTCGTCCGCCCCGGGTGTGTCGGCGCACGAGTCGTAATGCGCGCCGATGACGATGAGCGGCCCGTCTTCCGGCCCGAATCGCGCGATGAGATTGCGATAGTCGATCCCGTCCACCTTCACCGTCTGCACGTCGGTGCGCGCGCCGGTGGCGCGAAGCTGTTCGTGCACGTAGTCGGCGGCCGCCTGCAGGTTCGCGGGATTGTCGACGCTGCGTGGATGAAGCGTGACCGACAGCATGCGTACGTGCTTTTCCAGCGCCGCCGGATCCACCCGCACGGGCGTTGACTCCGCCGCGGTGACTCCCGGCTGTGTCATGAGCGTGCAGCCTGTTACCAGGGCGAATGCCGTGCCGAGGAGAGCGACTCCGAGAGCGATGTGATGACGCGCGAGTTTCATGCCCCTGAAACGGATGAATCCCTGCCTCAGGGTGCAGCGATCAGCCCAGTTCCCACCCCGCACGGTACGTGCGCTTCAGCAGCGCATCCGAATCCGGCACGTTCGTGACCTTCATGTTCGCGCCGTCATACTCGATCTTCTTCCCGGCGTTCAACGCGACCACGCCCAGCAGCATGATCTCCGTCAGCTTCGCCGAATACTCGAACGGGGTCGAGGTCTTCTGCGTGCCGCGAATCGCATCGACCCAGTTCATTTCGTGGCTGGTCGGAATGCGTGCGATGGTCTCGGGAGGCTTACCCACGCTTTCGTGCAGCGACTTCGGCAGCAGCCGAGGGTTGTAGCCGTACGTGTCATGCAGCAGTTTGCCCTTGGTGCCGATGTACAAGGTGCCGCCGCCCTTGTTGAGCTCCTCCGCGCCCAACTCGATCGGCTTGGGTGGTGTGAGACCCCCGTCGTACCACGTCATCTTCACGGCCGGGCGCGAGCCCTTCGCGGGGAACTCGTAGTAGGTCGTGGTCGCCAGGGGATAGGTGTCACGATTGTAAGGCGTCGACACCGTTTCGATGGTGGTCGGGAAGTCGAGATCGAGCGACCAGAACGCCGAGTCGATCAGGTGCGCGCCCATGTCGCCGATCGCACCGGCGCCCCAGTCGGTCCAGCCGCGCCAGTTGAACGGATGGTAGACAGGGTGATAGTCGACCCGGCGCGCGGGCCCGATGAACAGGTCCCACGCGAGCTTGTCGGGCGGCGCATAGGTGCCGAACGACCCGGCGGCGCGTTTCATCACTCCGTCCATGTTCCAGGGCAGATCCCTGGCTTCCGGCGGAAGCGGGGCGGGGCGCGGAATGCCCTGCGGCCAGTACGCGAGCGGCCGGTTCGTCCACACGTGGACCTCGGTCACGGTGCCGATCGCGCCTGACTGGATGTATTCGTTGACGACGCGCGCATCGTGCGAGGAATGTCCCTGGTTCCCCATCTGCGTGTGTAGTTTGGTATCCGCCGCCTTGCGGGCGAGGCGCCGGCACTCGTCCACCGACCACGCGAGCGGCTTCTCTACGTACACGTGTTTGCCGAGATCCATTGCCGCGAGCGCGATGTGCGCATGCACGTGGTCGGGCGTCGCGACCATGACCGCGTCGATGTTCTTCTGCTTGTCGAGCATCTCGCGAAAGTCGGTGTAACGCTTCGACTTCGGGATCTGCATCTGCAGCGCCTGCCAGTCCTTCACCTGCTGCAGCGAGCGTTCCTTCTGCGCGGCATCGGGCGCCTCGTTGGCTCGTTTCGTCGCGTTCTCGATCTGGGTGGCGATGTCCGCGAAACGCGAGTCGACGTAGCCCCAGTCGACGTCGCACATCGCGACCAGGTTCTGGCTCGCCATCGCCTGCATGACCGAGCGGCCGCGGCCGCCCACGCCCACCGCGGCGATGTTCACCTTGTCGTTCGCGGAGATGCGTCTCTGTCGCCCGTACGACAGTCCCGGCATGAATGTGAAGGCGGCGGTCGCGGCCGCGGCGCCGCGCATGAAGTCGCGCCGCGGCATTCCGCCCGCGTCAGTTTTCCTTGTCGGCATTACGTCGTCCCCCGTCGAAGCGAGGACTGCACTGTAGCCTGTCTCGGTGGACTATTGCGACGCTACTTCTTGGACACGTCAATCCGACTTCGCGATCAGCTCCGGCGCGCTCGTCACGCCGTATCCGGGGCCGAGATGTTTCCACAGGAACGCGCCGATGCTCGACATCGCGTACATCTCGTTCTTCTTCGACCAGCCGCCGTGGCCCTCGTGTTCCAGTTCGATGAGCTCGGTCTTGCGGCCGGACTGATCGAGCAGGCGTTTCATCATGCGCGACTGCGAGATCGGAACGATGTAATCCTCGGTTCCATGAACGAGCAGGATGGGTGCCTTGACCTTCGCCACCTGCTGGGCGGGCGAAGTCTCGCGAAGTCTCTGCGCGTCGGCTTCGGGATTGCCGATGGCCTTCAGCATGTAGACGTAGCTGGCCGACTCGCTGCTCCAGCCGCGCTTGCGCCAGGTGATGAACTCCTGCAGATCGGAAATGCCGGCGACCGACACCGCGCACTTGTACAGGTCCGGCGTGAGCGTCGCGCCGGCGAGCGCGGCGTACCCGCCATAGGACGCGCCGACGATGCACACGCGCTGCGGATCGACGACTCCCTGTTCGGCCAGCGCCTTGATGGCGTCGCTGATGTCGTCCTGCATCTTGCGGCCCCACTCACCGTATCCGCTCTCGGCGAACGCGCGGCCATAACCGTCGCTGCCGCGGAAGTTGGGCTGGAAGACCGCGTAGCCGCGCGACACGAAGTACTGCGCCCAGCTGTCGAAGCTCAGGCTGTCGCGCGTTTCCGGTCCGCCATGTGGGTACATGACGAGCGGCAGACGCTGATCTTTCGGAGTCTTTGCCGGCACCGTGAGGTAACCCGAGAGCTGCTTGCCGTCGCGCGCGGTGTAATTCACCACCGAGGCGCGCGGCAGCATCACTTCTGTCATCGCCTGCTGCGTGGGTCCCAGCGCCTCGATGCGCCGCGACTCGGTGAGGTAGTAGTAGAAGCCCGGCGGGTCGCGCGGGCTTTCGATGAACAGCAGGAAACTCTTGCCGTCCTCGGAGGAGTCGTAGACGTACACGTTGGCCGAATCGTCGAACATCTTGCGCAATCCCCGCATGTGCGCGTTGAGCTTCGGGTCGGGGGATTCGCAGATCCGCACGTGCGCGACGTGGCAGTAGTGGATCACTCGTTTGCCGTCGCGCGAAATCCGCGCGGACGTCAGGTCGTACTGGGGGTTCTCGAGGAGCGGCTCCCCGAACTGCTCCTTCTCGAGGTCGAATAGATAGAGGCCGGCGCGGTCGTGGCCCTCACGGCGCGCGAGCACATAGAACTTGCCGGGCTGATCGGAAGGCCCCGCGACTTCGTATTCCGATCGTTCGCGGAATTCCCGTACCCGCATCCGCAGGAACCGGACCCACTTGCCGTTGTTCTTGCGATACAGCGTGACGTTGCCCGAGCTCGACTCCATGCGCACGACCGGAGTGCCAGCGACGTCGAACCACCAGCCGAAGACGTCGGCTGCGGGCCTCTCTATCTGCTCGCCGTTGCCGGTCAGGATGTTGACCTTGAAGAGGGTACGTCCCGAGAAACCGTCGATGAGCAGCAGCAGGTGCGCGGGATCGTTCGCCAGATAGTTCGCGACGTCGCCGAGGTCGTTCGCGCCGTTCAGCGCGGAATTTCGGTTGTCCGCCAGCAGCCCGACGGGGTTGCTGCCGTCGCGGTTGATGGAGTAGAGCCGGCGCCCCATCTTCGCGTACATCCCGGGATTCACGGTGCGCACGCCCTCGGCCGGGCGAAAGCTGAGTCCGTAGACGAGGCGATCGTCGGACTTCCAGTAAACGGCGCCCATCGTCGCGACGATCATGCTGCCGGACGAATCGTGGCGGATGTCGTGAATGATCTGCTGCCCGCGGGTGGTCAGATCCATGACCATGAGCCGGTCGATGCCCTCGCGGCGCACGATCGCTGCGAGGTGGCGGCCCGAGGGTGAAATCGCCACGTCGACGATGTGCCGTTCGGAGAACAGGTCCGCGAGCGTGGGTGCCCGCAGCGCGGGGGGAGCCGGTGTGCTGCCCGGAGCCTTCGCGGGTTCCGTGGCCGTGTCCTGAGCGAGCGCGCAGGAGCAGGCGAGCACCAGCGGCAGTATTTTTCTGTTCATCGGGGCGCCCTCCCAGGCATCGACCCGCGCGAGATTTTAAGTGCCTTCGTAAGCGCCGGCTACGGGCTGATCGAGTCCGATGCGCGCAAGTTCGAAACCGCGACGGAAGTCACGGATATGTTTCGCCATCCAGTCCGCGGCCAGGGCGCCGTCGCGCGCCTCGATGGCGGCGAGGATGCGCTTCTGGGCGGTGGCGATGCGCGCCGTGGCCTGCGGTACCTTGTCCATCATCGCGCCGAGCGCCGGCACGAGGAGTGCGAGCAGCGGTTCGTGCGCCAGCATGAAGACGCCGTTGTGCGTGGCCTCGCCGGTGGCGCGGAAGAAATCCGCGGTCTGGGTGACGCTGACGTCCTCGGCGGCGACTTCCGCGAGTCGCGCGAGATCGCGGGCGGTGCGCTCGCGCGCGGCGGCCGTCGCGATCGGCGGTTCGAGCGCGGTGAGCGCTTCCCAGATGTCGTGGTAACTCACGTCGTGCAGCGACAATGCGCGCGAGACGTTCGCGGCGACGGCGTGGCGCGTCGGGCGCGTGACCATCATGAGCTTCGAGCCGCGCTCGCGCTTGAGCATGCCGTTGGTCTCGAGCTCGCGCAGCGCCTCGCGCACGGTGCCGCGATGCACGCCGAACTGTCGCGCGAGTTCGACTTCCGGGGGCAGGCGTTCGCCCGCGTTGATCGTGCGGTCGGTGATGCGCTCGAGCAGGGCGGCGGCCACCTTGCGGTAGGCAGGCTCGACGCGGATGGGTTCGAACGCCGTGGCGCCGTTGCGTTTCTTTTCGTTCTTGCCGGATCGCGCCATTTTTCAGGCAGTCAGCTCGTAGATCTCGCGGCCGATGAGCATACGACGGATCTCCTGCGTGCCGGCGCCGATTTCATAGAGCTTCGCGTCGCGCAGCAACCGGCCCGCGGCGTAGTCGTTGATGTAGCCATTGCCGCCGAGCGCCTGGATCGCCTCGAGACACATCTGCGTCGCGCGCTCCGCGCCGAACAGGATCGCGGCGGCGGCGTCCTGGCGCGAGCAGCGGCCCGCGTCGCAGGCGCGACCGATCGCGTAGGCATAGGCACGCGCGGCATTCAGCGAGGCGTACATGTCGGCTAGTTTGGCCTGCATGAGCTGGAAGGTGCCGACGGGCTGGCCGAACTGCTTGCGTTCGTGCACGTAGGGCAGCACCAGGTCGAGGGCCGCGGCCATCAATCCGAGCGGTCCGCCGGCGAGCACGGCGCGTTCATAGTCGAGGCCCTTCATGAGTACGCGCACGCCCTGGTTGAGTCCGCCCAGACGGTTCTCTTCGGGCACGAAGCAGTCCTCGAACACGAGCTCGGAAGTGGACGAGCCGCGCATGCCCAGCTTGTCGAGTTTCTGGGCGGTGGAGAAACCCGCGAAGCCCTTTTCCACGATGAAGGCGGTGATGCCGCGCGGGCCGGCCGCGGCGTCGGTCTTTGCGTAGACGACCGCGACGTCGGCGTCCGGGCCGTTGGTGATCCACATCTTGCGGCCGGTGAGGGCGTAGCCGCCGTCGCGCTTGACGGCGCGCAGCTGCATGCCGACCACGTCCGATCCGGCGCCGGGTTCGCTCATCGCGAGCGCGCCGACGTGTTCGCCCGAGACCAGCTTCGGTAGATAGCGGTCCCGCTGCTCGTCGGTGGCGTTGAGCACGATCTGGTTCATGCACAGGTTCGAATGCGCGCCGTACGACAGGCCCACGGATCCGGACGCGCGCGAAATCTCTTCCATCGCGACGATGTGCGCGAGGTAGCCGAGAGTGGCCCCGCCCCAGCGTTCCGGAACGGTGATGCCGAGCAGGCCGGCGGCGCCGAGCTCGGGCCACAGGTCGCGCGGAAATTCGTTGGTGCGGTCGATTTCCTCGGCGCGCGGTGCGATGCGCTCGCGCGCGAAACGCCTGACCTGGGTGCGCACCTCGTCGAGCTCCTCGCCCAGGCCGAAATCGAAATCACAGCGATCGAGTGGGTTCATGTTCGTGCGGCGTCGCTTGCCTTCAATTCATCGATTGTACTATTGTCGGACAATCATGCCGCCGCTCGAATCCAAAGTCGATAGGACGAGTCCGGAATTCGCCGCGAACGGGGCGGCCATGCGTGCGCTGGTCGACGAATTGAAGGCCCGGCAGGCGAAAACGGCGCTGGGAGGCGGGGAGGCGGCCCGCGTGAAACACGTCGCGAGGGGCAAGTTGCTGCCGCGCGACCGCGTCGAAATGCTGCTCGACCCCGGCACGCCGTTCCTCGAGCTTTCGCCACTGGCGGCCTGGGGCATGTATGACGACGAGTCCCCGGGCGCCGGGATCATCACGGGCATCGGCCGGGTGTCCGGGCGCGAATGCGTCATCGTCTGCAACGATCCGACGGTCAAGGGCGGCACTTACTACCCGGTCAGCATCAAGAAGCACCTGCGCGCGCAACGCGTGGCCGAGGAGAACCGGCTCCCGTGCATCTATCTCGTGGATTCCGGCGGCGCGCACCTGCCGAGCCAGGACGAGGTGTTCCCCGACGAGCAGCACTTCGGCCGCATCTTCTACAACCAGGCCAACATGTCGGCGGCGGGTATACCTCAGGTCGCGGTGGTCATGGGATCGTGCACGGCCGGCGGCGCGTATGTGCCGGCCATGAGCGACGAATCGATCATCGTGCGTAACCAGGGAACGATCTTCCTCGGCGGCCCACCGCTCGTGAAGGCCGCGACCGGCGAAGTCGTAAGCGCCGAGGAACTCGGCGGCGGCGAGGTCCACGCCAAACTATCCGGCGTCGTCGACCATCTCGCCGAGAACGACGCCCACGCCCTCGGCATCGCGCGCCGCATCGTCGCCACCCTCGGAAAAGATTTACCGGGTCCGGTGCCTGGCACCGAAATCCGGCAAAACTCCGCGGTCGAGCCGCTTTATCCGGCGGACGATCTCTACGGGCTCATCCCGACCGATCCGCGCAAGCCGTTCGATTCGCGGGAGATCATCGCGCGAATCGTCGACGGCAGCGAGTTCGACGAGTGGAAGGCGCGTTACGGTACGACGCTCGTCACGGGCTTCGCACGCATCCACGGCATGCCGGTCGCGATCCTCGCCAACAACGGCATCCTGTTCTCCGAGTCCGCGCAGAAAGGCGCGCATTTCATCGAGCTCGCATGCCAGCGCCGCATCCCGCTCGTGTTCCTGCAGAACATCACCGGATTCATGGTCGGCAAGAAATACGAGAACGAAGGCATCGCGCGGCATGGCGCCAAGATGGTCACCGCCGTCGCGTGTGCGCGCGTGCCGAAGTTCACGGTCATCGTCGGCGGCAGCTTCGGCGCGGGCAACTACGGCATGTGCGGCCGCGCCTATGCGCCGCGTTTCCTGTGGACCTGGCCGAACTCGCGGATCTCGGTGATGGGCGGCGAGCAGGCCGCGAACGTGCTCGCGACGGTGCGTCGCGACGCCATCGAGGTGAAGGGCGGCACGTGGAGCGCGGAGGAAGAGGCCGCGTTCAAGGCGCCGATCCGCGAGCAATACGAAACGCAGGGCAATCCGTATTACGCGACCGCGCGCCTGTGGGACGACGGCGTGATCGATCCGCGCGACACGCGCATGTGCCTGGCGCTCGGCCTCGCGCTGGCGAATCGGCAGCCGATCCCGGAAACTCGCTTCGGCGTGTTCCGGATGTAGAGGCGGCGAATGTCCGACTACCGACACCTCGAGATCGAGCAGCGCGGCGCGGTGCGCTGGCTGTGGCTCAACCGGCCCGAAGTCCGCAATGCCTTCAACGACGTGCTGATCGCCGAAATCGCGCAGGCTTTCGCCGAGATCGAAGCGCACGCCGCCACGCGTGTCGTGGTCGTCGCGGCGCGCGGGCCGGCCTTCTGCGCCGGCGCGGATCTCAACTGGATGCGCGCGATGGCCGACTACAGCCACCCGGAGAACCATGCCGACGCACTCAAGGTCGCGCGCATGTTCAACGCGGTGCATGCTTCGTCGAAGCCGGTGATCGCGCGTGTGCAGGGCGATGCGTTCGGCGGCGGCGTCGGTCTCGCCGCGGCCTGCGACGTCGTCGTCGCTGCGGAGTCGGCGAGCTTCGCGCTTTCCGAGGTGAAGCTCGGCATCGTGGCCGCAACCATTTCTCCGCATCTCGTGCGCGCGATGGGACCGCGTCATGCCGCGCGCTACATGCTCACCGCCGAGAAGTTTGGCGCGCGGCGCGCGAGCGCAATCGGACTCGTGCACGAGGTCGTTTCCGCGGAGGAGCTGGATGCCGCGGTGGACCGGATCGTCACGGTATTGCTCGCCGCGAGTCCGGCGGCACTCGCCGCAACCAAGCGTCTGCTCGCCGACGTCATCGAAACTCCGCTGGACGACGTGTTGCTCGCGGCAACCGCGAAATGCATCGCCGACGCGCGCGTTTCTCCCGAAGGCCGCGAAGGCATCGCCGCATTCCTCGAGCGGCGCGCTCCGGCCTGGGCGCCCAAGAAATAAACGTGTTCGCGAAGCTGCTCATCGCGAATCGAGGCGAGATCGCCTGTCGCGTCGCGCGTACCGCGCGGCGGCTCGGCATTGCCACGGTGGCCGTGTATTCGGATGTCGACGCGCGCTCGGCGCACGTCGCCGCCTGCGACGAGGCTATCTACATCGGCGGTGCGTTGCCGCGCGACAGCTACCTGCGCGGCGACGCCATCATGGAGGCGGCGCGCAAGACCGGCGCGCTGGCGGTCCACCCGGGCTACGGATTTCTTTCGGAGAACGCGGCATTCGCGCGCGCCTGCACGGCGGCCGGCCTCGTGTTCGTAGGGCCCTCACCCGAATCCATCGAGGCGATGGGGTCGAAGTCCGCCGCGAAGGCGCTCATGGAGAAGGCGGGCGTGCCGCTGACGCCGGGATATCACGGCGACCGCCAGGAGCCGGACTATCTGCTCTCGCAGGCGGAGCGCATCGGCTTCCCCGTGCTGATCAAGGCCGTGGCGGGCGGCGGCGGCAAGGGCATGCGGCGCGTCGATCGCGCGGCCGACTTCGAGTCCGCGCTCGCAAGCTGCCAGCGCGAGGCCGGCGCCGCGTTCGGCGATGCGCGGGTGCTGCTCGAAAAATTCGTCACGACCGCGCGGCACATCGAGATGCAGGTCTTCGGCGACCGGCACGGCAACGTGATCCACCTGTTCGAGCGCGACTGCTCCGTGCAACGCCGTCACCAGAAAGTCATCGAAGAAGCCCCCGCGCCGGGCATGACCCCGGAGCGACGCCGAGCGATGGGCGAGGCCGCGGTCGCGGCGGCACGCGCCGTGAACTACTCGGGCGCGGGCACCGTGGAGTTCATCGCCGCGCCTGACGGCGCGTTCTACTTCATGGAGATGAACACGCGCCTGCAGGTGGAGCACCCCGTCACGGAGATGATCACGGGTCTCGACCTCGTGGAATGGCAACTTCGTGTCGCGGCCGGCGAACCACTACCGATGCAGCAGGACGACCTGCGCGTCGCCGGGCATGCCATCGAGGCGCGTATCTACGCCGAGGATCCCGAGCGCGAGTTCCTGCCCTCGATCGGTCGGCTGGAGCATCTCGCGGCTCCGCCCGAGTCCGCGGATTTGCGCATCGATACAGGCGTGCGGCAGGGCGACGAGATCACGCCGTACTACGATCCGATGATCGCCAAGCTCATCGTGCATGGCGCGACGCGCGCGCAGGCAATCGTGCGAGTACGCGCCGCGCTCGAGCGGTTCCGCGTCGCGGGCGTGCGCACGAATGTCGAATTCCTCGGACGGCTGACTACAGCGCCGTCGTTCGTCGAAGGCAACCTCGATACCGCGCTCATCGAGCGCGAACGCGCGCACGTGCTGCCGGAAAGTCACGAACCTCCCGAATCCGTGTGGCAATTCGCGGCGTGGCGTGCGATCGCGCCGGCGGCCGGACTATCGCCCTGGTCGAATGCGGGCGGATGGCGCTTGCTGGGCCGGTCGCGACGCGAAGTGACGCTGCGCTGGCGGGATATCGAACGAAAAACCCTCATCGCCTTCGAGAATCCGCCGGCGCAGACCGCGTTCGAGGCGGTCGTTGCCGGCGGCGCCGTGCACCTGTTCCGCGGCGTCGAGCATGTCGTCTTCGATATCGTCGATCCCTATGTGCCAACAGCGCAGGCCGCGGACCGACATGGAAGCCTGGCGGCGCCGATGCCGGGGCGGATCATCACCATCAACGTGAAACCCGGCGACCAGGTCGCACGAGGTGCGCCACTGCTGGTCATGGAGGCGATGAAGATGGAGCACACAGTGGTGGCGCCATTCGCGGGCGCCGTGAAACAGCTCCATTGCAAGACCGGCGACCAGGTCCGGGAGGGCGTCGAACTACTCGAGCTTGCGGCGGCCTCCTGACGGCTTATTCTCGCGTCGTGAACGACGGCCACAATCCATACTCGCCGCCAAGGGCAACGGTTTCCGGCGCCGCCGCGGCCGTGAGTGAATCACGTCCGACTGCCGTCACCGTGGCATTGCTGCTGATCGGCCTCGAGACATTGCTTTCGGTGGCGGGCGTCCTTGGAGACCTGCGCAGGTTCGATTTCAGCTCGAATCGGCTGATCGACCTCACAATCGGAGTGCTCGATGCGGCGTTCGCGATCGTGTTGTGCGTGACCATCGCGCGAGGGCACAACTGGGCGCGCATCGTGTTCCTCGTCCTCTGGATGATTTCGCTCATCTTCCTCGGATCGTGGATTTACACGCCCGGCGGGGCATCGGCAGGAGTTCACTACGTGATTTCGTGGACGGCCGTTGCCGCGACGGCACTGCCGCACCTGTTGTCGTCTTGCGCGGTGGTGCTGCTGTTTGGCCCGGGTCGGGCCTGGTTCCGCGAACGCGGACCGGCAACTAGCTAGCCCGGAAACGCCAGCATCGCATCCTGCACGCTCGCCGCCTTGCCGGGCGCGAACGTCGCGCCGGCTCCGCCGCCGGTGTAGATGAGCGCGACGAGGTGATCGTCGGCGTTGAGGCCGAGCGACTTCTTCACCTCGGGGTCATAACATGCCGCGCCGGTCTTCCACGCCGCGGCGTAGCCCAGCGAATGCAGCGCCAGCAGGATGTTCTGCGACGCGGCGCCGGCCGCCAGGATCTGCTCGATCACGGGCACCTTCGTACCCGGCACCGCGCGGCATGCCACGACGATGATGAGCGGCGCGCGCAGCGCCTTGTCGCGCTCGCGTTGCTGGTCGCCCGCCGAAAGTCCCGGCGTGCGGCGCAGCGCCGACGCGGCGAGCATGTCGCCGAACGTCCTGCGTTGCTCGCCCTCGATGAGCATGAACCGCCACGGGCGCAGCCGGCCGTGATCGGGTGCGCGCACCGCGGCCTGCAGCACCTTCGCGAGGTCCTCTTGGGTCGGCGGCAACTCGCCGTAGGTCTTGGCGGAGCTGCGCGTGACGAGCGCTTCGAGCGAATCCATGTCAGGCGAGCGAGTGGTAGACGTTCTGCACGTCGTCGTTCTGCTCGAGGTTGTCGACGAGTTCGAGCACCTCGTTGGCCTGCGCCTCGGGTAGTTCGATCGGGGTGGTGCAGATGTATTCGTGCGTCGCGGAGATCGGGTGGATGCCGCGCTTCTCGAGCGCCTCCTGCATGTGGCCGAACTCCGGGAACAGGCAGCGCGCGACCAGCTGTGGCTCGCCCTTGTCGCCGGCGCCTTCGCCGAACTCCTCGAGTCCGTGGTCGATCAGGTAGAGCTCGAGGTCGTCCTGGTCGATGCCCTCGGGCTTGAGGCGGAACACGCCCATCTTGCGGAACTGGAATGCGACGCTGCCCGCGGTGCCGAGGTTGCCGCCGCCCTTCGAGAAGATGGTGCGCACCGAGGCGACCGTGCGCGTCGGATTGTCCGTCGCGGTCTCGACGAGGACCGCCACGCCGTGCGGCGCGTAACCCTCGTAGATGATCTGCTCGTAGTTGGTCGCGTCATTGCCGAGCGCGCGTTTGATCGCGGCCTCGACCTTGTCCTTCGGCATGTTGATGTTGCGCGCGTTCTGCACCTGGCGCCGCAGCGCAGGATTCGAATTCACGTCGCCGCCGCCCGCCTTGACGGCCATGTTGATGTCTTTGGCGATGCGCGCGAACTGCTTGGCCATGCGGTCCCAGCGCGCGAACATCGTGTGCTTTCGTACTTCGAAAATGCGTCCCATAGGGCGCGGATTCTCGCAGAGATGGTGGGGACAGTTCTATTTTTCCGGCCGGTTTTCTGCCTGCGCGGCTTCCGTCAACACGCGGAAATGGGCCTCGATCAGCGCGAAGTTGGGGTCATGGCCGGCGCCCGGAACCATGACCAGCTTCTTGTGTGGGGCTTGAAGAGAATCGACGAACGCGCGCGTCACGTCCGGAAGAGTCAGCAGATCTTCCTCGCCCTGGACGAACAGCATGGGGAGCGCGTATTTCCCGCCGAGTGCCGGCAGGTCGACTCTCGCGGCCATGCCGTCGCCCTTGAGGCCGAGGTATTTGATGAACGAGATTTCTTCGCCGGCTTCGTAGGCCGCCATATCGGCGTCCGACCTGTATTCGGCTGCGAATTCGAGCCGGGGCGCCGGGGACGTGGATTCGTTTTCGTACTTGCGGATGATGCGGCGCATCTGTCCGAAGTTGCGCGGATTGGTCCAGGGTGGTGGGCCGAGTTTTTCCAGGGTCGCGATGGCGTCTGCGTCCTGTCTGCCACGCGCGGTGTCGAGCGTCGCGGAGTAGCTCGCCGACACGTTGTCGCGCGCGTTCACGAGCTGCGCGACACCGACGTAGGCGTGAAAGAGGTCCGGGCGCTCATGCGCCATGTGAACGCCGAGCACGGATCCCCACGAGGATCCGGTCAGGAAGATCTTTCGCTTGCCGAGCTTGCCGCGCAGGTGTTCGGCGACTTCGATGCCGTCCGATACAAGCTGGTCGATGGTGAGCGTGGTTGCATCGAGTCGCTCTTCGGTGAGCTCCACGACGGGCTCGTGGCGCGCATAGGTGCGGCCCGAGAGGCGCTGGTCCCAGGTCGCGATCGTGAAGGACTTTCGCCACGGGCCATACAACGTATCCATGAGGGGCGAAAGCGGATTTCCCGGCCCGCCGTGCACGAACAAGATCACGGGATTCGCGCAATCGGCGCCGTCGATGGTGATCCACTGTTCGATGCCACCGATGGGAACGTAAGCGTGCTCGTGCAAAGCACGATCCTTCGCGTCCCGCACGCACGCCGGCGACACAGCCGAGTCCGCGTGCACCACTCCGAACAACGCGAGGAGAAAAATCGGGGACAGATCTATTCTGCGACGATAACGAGATGAGCGCCGCTCGTTATCGTCAATAGATAGATCTGTCCCCATCAGCGTCTCCCCATCAGCGAGTCGGTATCGCAACGTTGCAGACGTCGATATGGCCGGCGGGGCGGACGAACCAGGATTCGCGGCGGTTGCGGCGCGCTTCGACGTACTTCGCGAACAGGGGCGTATCCGTGCGCAGCACCTCGATCGCGGTGCGCTCGGCCTCGGGCACATCGCTCGCCAGGCGCGCCTTGAGAATGAGTGGCCGGTGGGGCTTCTCTTCGTCGGTGTAGAAGCCGAGCGGTCCGCTGCCGCGCGGCAGCGCGGACAACAGTTCCATGCCGCGCAACACGCGGCCCAGGAGCACGATGTTGCGATCCAGGTGTCGCGGAGCCTGGCCGGTGACCGCGTAGAGCTGCGTGTCGTCGCCGGTGTCGGGCCAGTCGCCACGGCCGACGCCGACGGTGCCGTAGCAATGCGTCATCCAGGCGGTGCCGGAGGGTTTGCGCTCGACGCCCGCGGGGAACCCGTCGATCCAGCCCGTCCCGGGAGCGTAGCCGTCCGCGTCGGGTAGTTTGACGAACGGAATGGCGGCGCTCCATGGGAACACGGTTTCATCGGGAAGCTTGCGCCTGGTCGCCATTTCGCCGCGCGTTTCGTCGATATCGCCCCACTGGGTCACGTAGTTGTCCTGCACGCGGCCGACCGGCAATCCATCGAAGAAATTCCTGCGCACCAGCGCCTTGAGATTCGCGACGTGTTCGGGAGCGAAGCGGGGCGCGAGCTCGATGATCACGCGGCCCGCCGCGAAATCGAGATAGAGAAGGTTGGCGGGATCGGGGCGTCGCCAGTCGGAAGGCTGGGCGCCCTCCATGACCTGGGCGGTGGTTGGAAGCAACGGATCCCCGACCGCGCCCTCGTCGGCGCCCTTGTCCGCGCCAGGGGCCGCGCCGGCGGCGAGCATTGCGACGACGGCGAGGGGCAGGCGCTTCATCAGCGGCGAATCTTCCCGCCGATGCGCAGCGACTTGGTGGCGATGCGCACCTCGATGAGGAACATCAGGAACGCGATCGCCATGCACGCCGTCGCCGCGACGAACATGATCGCGATGACTCCGCCCACCGCGATGCGCGCGAATTCGCTCGCGAACAGCAGCGTGACGACCAGCGCGGTCAGCAGGCCCGACGTCGTCGAAAGCGCGATCGCGCTGTTGATGTAGCGCGTGCGGCGCACGATGAATCGCAAGTCTTCGTCGATGTGCTTGAGCCGGTCCTCGTCGGTCGCTGCGTCGCGTCTATCCTCGAGCGCGCGGGCGCGGTCGACGATGCGTGCCAGCCGCTGGGTGAGCATGCTGAGCGTGATGCCCACGCCGGAAATGAGGAACACCGGACCCAGCGCGAGCTGGATCAGGCGCGCGACGTTTTCGGTCTGGAGGTCGAAGCCGGTCATGAGGGAAGTGTAGTTTCCCGGGCGTCCGAGCGCCATAAAGGAAAACGGGGCTGAAGCAGCCCCGTTCGTGACAAGACAGAGAGCGAGCGCTCGACCGTTGTTAGGCCAGCAGCGCTTCTTCCACGCGGCTCGCCCGCTTGCGCTCGTGTTCGAGCAGCATGCGCTTGCGGATGCGGATGTTCTTCGGCGTGACTTCGACCAGCTCGTCGTCCGCGATGAACTCCACCGCGTATTCGAGCGTGAGATCGATCGGCGGCGTCAGGATCAGCGCGTCATCCTTGCCCGCGGCGCGGATGTTGGTGAGCTTCTTGGTCTTGATCGGGTTCACGACGAGATCGTTCTCGCGCGAGTGGATGCCGATGATCATGCCTTCGTACACGGCCTCGCCATGCGAGACGAACAGGCGACCGCGTTCCTGCAGCGAGAACAGCGAATACGCCACGGCGTTGCCGGGCTCGCTCGAGATCAGCACGCCGTTGTGGCGGTCGGGAATATCACCCGCGAGCGGCGCATAGCCGTCGAAGATGTGGCTCTGGAGGCCGGTGCCGCGGGTCGCGTTCATGAACTCGCTCTGGAAGCCGATGAGACCGCGCGCGGAGACACGGTACTCGATGCGCACGCGGCCGCGGCCGTCGTTCTGCATGTCCTTCATCTCGGCCTTGCGGCGGCCGAGCGATTCCATCACCGCGCCCTGGTGCGCTTCGTCGATGTCGACGGTCAGCGCTTCGAACGGTTCGTGCACCACGCCGTCGATGGTCTTCGTCAGGACGCGTGGCTTGCCCACCGCGAGTTCATAACCTTCGCGGCGCATGTTCTCGATGAGGATGGTCAGGTGCAGTTCGCCGCGGCCCGAGACGCGGAACACGTCGGCGTCCGCGGTCTCCTCGACGCGCAGCGCGACGTTGCTCTCGAGCTCGCGCATCAGGCGCTCGCGGATCTGGCGGCTCGTGACGAACTTGCCTTCCTTGCCGGCGAGCGGCGAGGTGTTGACCTGGAAGTTCATGACCAGCG
>JAEZCN010000018.1 GCA_023433515.1 Pseudomonadota bacterium | reverse complement strand
CGGGGGGGCGCTCCCCCGGCGCCCCCCCCCCCCGCCGCGAATCACGCTCGCCTGCGCCGCGGACATGCTGCGCAGCGCGGCCAGGGCCTGCTCGGCGCGCGCCTGCTGGATGTGCCCCAGCAGCGCGTTGAGCACCACGATGGCGAGGATCGCGATGGTCTCGTACGGCACCGCGGCTTCGCGCTCGTACAGCCACGACGCGAACGAGATCACCATCGCACCGATCAGCAGCAGCACGAGCGGGTCCGCGAACTGCGCCAGGAACCTGCGCCACCCGGGAATACGCCGCTCACGCTCCAGCTCGTTCGGGCCGCCACGCGCCAGCCGCTCGGCGGCTTCCGCCTCGGAGATACCCGACTGCGCGTCGGCGGCGAGTTGCCGGATGACCTCGTCGCAGGGAAGCGCGTGGCTATTGTTAGAGCTGCGGGAATTCATGACCGGATGGTAGGGCTTAAGTCCCCACGGCGGCCAGCGGGTGACAGATTGCGGCGCGCGCCTACGCGAACTTGGCATCCAAATCCGCTCATCGATGGCGTAGGCTAAGGCGCGCATGCAAGCCACCGCCCCGGATCCCACTCTCGACGCCGAGTACCTCGACCGCCTGCATGGCTGGTGGCGCGCGGCTAACTATCTCGCCGCCGGCCAGATCTACCTGCTCGACAATCCGCTGCTGCGCGAACCGCTGACGCTCGCGCACGTCAAGCCGCGGCTGCTCGGACACTGGGGCACGACGCCGGGGTTGAACTTCATCTACGCGCATCTCAACCGCGTCATCCGCAAGTACGACCTCGAGACGTTGTACATCGCCGGCCCCGGGCATGGCGGACCGGCGCTGGTCGCCAACGTGTATCTCGAGGGCACCTGGACGGAGCACTACCCGGAAGTCACCGAAGACCTCGAAGGACTGCGCAGGCTGGTGCGGCAGTTCTCGTTTCCGGGTGGTATCCCGAGCCACGTCGCGCCCGAGGTGCCGGGTTCCATCCACGAAGGCGGCGAACTCGGATACGCGCTCTCGCATGCGTACGGCGCGGCTTTCGACAATCCCAACCTGCTGGTGGCCTGCGTCATCGGCGACGGCGAGGCCGAGACCGGGCCGCTCGCCACCGGCTGGCACTCCAACAAATTCCTGAACCCCGCGCACGACGGCGCGGTGCTCCCCATCCTGCACCTGAACGGCGCGAAGATCGCGGGGCCGACGGTCCTCGCACGCATTCCGCGCGCGGAGCTCACCGAACTGATGCGCGGCTACGGCCACGAGCCGTTCTACGTGCAGCAGCAGGCGGACTTCGCGGCGACGCATCAACTCATGGCCGTGACCATGGACCAGGTGATCGAGCGCATCCGCGAGATCCAGCGCAAGGCGCGCGCCGGCGGAACCGATTGGCCGCGCTGGCCCATGATCGTGCTCGATACTCCGAAGGGCTGGACGGGCCCGAAGGAAGTCGATGGCCTTCCCGTGGAAGGCACGTGGCGTTCGCACCAGGTGCCGCTCGCGAAGCTCGCCGAAAAGCCCGAGCACCTGCGGCAGCTCGAGCAATGGCTGCGCAGTTACAAACCCGAGGAATTGTTCACCGGGCAGGGACGGCTCAAACCCGAACTGCGCGCGCTCGCGCCCACCGGCACGAGACGCATGGGCGCGAACCCCCACGCCAACGGCGGCCTGCTGCTGCGCAAACTCGACCTGCCCGACTTCCGCGACTACGCCATTGACGTGCCCGCGCCCGGCGCGGTGCGTGCCGAGGCCACGCGCGAGCAGGGCAAGTACCTGCGCGACGTGATGAAGCGCAATCTCGAGTCGCGCAATTTCCGGCTGTTCGCGCCCGACGAGTTCACGTCCAACCGCTGGGACGCGGTGCTCGAGGTGACCACGCGCATGTCGATGGCGGAAATCCGTCCCACCGATACGGCGCTGTCGCACGAGGGCCGCGTGCTCGAGATGCTGAGCGAGCACCAGTGCGAAGGCTGGCTCGAGGGTTATCTGCTGACCGGGCGGCACGGGTTCTTCAGCTGCTACGAAGCCTTCGTGCACATCGTCGACTCGATGTTCAACCAGCACGCGAAGTGGCTGAAGGTCTGCAACCAGATCCCCTGGCGCAAGCCCATCGCCTCGCTCAACTACCTGCTGACCTCGCACGTCTGGCGCCAGGATCACAACGGCTTCAGCCACCAGGATCCAGGCTTCATCGATCACGTGGTCAACAAGAAGGCCGAGATCATCCGCGTCTATCTGCCGCCGGACGCCAACACGCTGCTGTCGGTCACGGACCACTGCCTGCGCAGCCGCAACTACGTCAACGTCATTGTCGCGGGCAAGCAGCCGCAGGAGCAGTGGCTCGGAATGGATGATGCCGTCGCGCACTGCGAGCGCGGCATCGGCGAATGGACCTGGGCGGGCACGGGCGGCGAGCCGGAAGCCGTGCTGGCCTGCGCGGGCGACGTGCCGACGCTCGAAACGCTCGCGGCCGTGACGCTGCTGCGCGAATGGGTGCCGGATATCGAGCTACGCGTGGTCAACGTGGTGGACCTGATGACGCTGCAGTCGCCGCGCCAGCATCCGCACGGGCTCATGAACGAGGATTTCGACAAGCTGTTCACGAGGGACAAACCCGTGGTGTTCGCCTACCACGGCTATCCGTGGCTCATCCATCGCCTCACCTACGACCGCACGAACCACGACAACTTCCACGTGCACGGCTACAAGGAAGAAGGCACCACCACCACGCCTTTCGACATGACCGTGCGCAACGAGCTCGACCGCTTTCACCTCGCGCAGGCGGTGTTCAACCGCATCCCGCGCCTGGCGTCGCACGCGCCGGTGCTGCGCGAACGCGTCGCGGACCAGTTGCGTCGGCACGGCGAATACATCCGCGCGCACGGCGAAGACATGCCGGAGATCCGCGACTGGAAGTGGCGCGGCTAGTCAGCCCGGCCAGCCCGGGCTAGACGAGAATTTCTCCGGTCATGCCGCGCTCGATGCCCGCGGCGTTGGCCTCATCGGTATCGAGGTGCAGCTCGAGCGTGAAGTCGGGCGAGACGCGCACCGTCACGTCGTTGAAGGTGAGGTCGCGGCCATCGCTGTCGATGCGCACCGCGACGTTCGCGTGGTCGGCGAGCCCGAGACGCGCGGCGTCGGCCGTGCTCATGTGGATGTGGCGGCGCGCGCAGACCACGCCGTGTTCCAGTTTCACGCTGCCGCTGGGGCCTTCGAGCGTGATGCCGGGAGTATTGGCCAGGTCGCCCGAGACGCGCACCGGCGCGTCGATGCCGAGCACGAATTCGTCGCTGCGCGAAATCTCCACCTGGTCCTGCTTGCGCGGCGGTCCCATGACGCGCACGTTCTCGATGCGCCCGCGCGGGCCGACCAGCGTGACCGTCTCCTGCGCGGAGAACTGGCCGCGTTGCGACAGGTCGACGCGCGGCTTGAGCGTGTAACCGCTGCCGAACAACTTCTCGACGGAGGCCGGCGACAGGTGCGCATGGCGCGCCGAGATTCCGATGGGCACGCGGCGGTCCGTGTCACGGCGGGGCGCTTGAAGCAGCGCGGCGGCCGCGCTCGACATGGCCGCCTCTTCGTCGGCGCGTACGACCAGCAGCGCGACGCGGCTGCCCTGGTCCGAGATCGGCGTCACCGGCCGCGCGGCGGCGGGCCGCGCATCGGCATTGCGGTCGTCGTCGAGTCGCGCGCCCAGGAAATCCAGCCGCTGCAGCACGCGGTTGCGCACCAGCGCGCTGTTCTCGCCGATGCCGCCGGTGAACGCGATCGCGTCGACGCCGCCCATGATGGCCGCGTAGGCGCCGATGTACTTGCGCACGCGGTGCGAGTAGATAGCCAGCGCGCGCCGGCAGGTCTCGTCGCCGGCGGCGGCCCGCTCCTCGATGTCGCGCATGTCGTGCGATCCGGCGAGACCCTGCAGTCCGGACTCGCGGTTGAGCACCTCGTCGAGACGCGCCGCGTCGAAGCCGGGCGCACGCAGCAGGTGCAACAGCACGCCCGGATCCACGTCGCCGCCGCGCGTGCCCATCACGAGGCCTTCGAGTGGCGTCATGCCCATGCTGGTTTCGACGCTGCGGCCGTATTCGATCGCCGTGACGCTCGCGCCATTGCCGAGATGGCAGGACACGATGCGCAGATCCTGCGGCGCGCGGCCGAGGAAACGCGCGACCGCCCGCATGACGTGTTCGTGGTTTATGCCGTGGAAGCCGAAGCGGCGCACGCCGTGTTCCGCGGCCAGCTCGCGCGGCAGCGCGTATTCACGCGCGCGCGGCGGCAGGGTCGAGTGGAAGGAGGTGTCGAAAACCGCCACGTGCGGCACGGACAGGCGCTGGCGCGCGAGCTCGAGCGCGGCCAGCGCGGGCGGGTTGTGCAGCGGCGCCAGCGCGTTCAATCGCGCGATGCGCGCGAACACCTCATCGGTGACCAGGACGGGCGCCGCGAACTCCGCGCCGCCATGCACGATGCGATGCGCGGCGGCCTCGGGTTGTTTGTCCGCCTGCACTTCGCGCGTGAGCGCATCGAGCACCTGGGCCATCGCGGCCGCCTGCCCGCCCGCTTCGATCCGCTCGACGCGTTTGTCGAACAAGGTCGTTCCGGCGGCGCTGTCGATCAGCGCACATTTGAGAGAAGAGCTGCCGCAGTTGATGGAAAGGATGCGCATGGTTAGACCTCGTCATGCTGCCGCGCCCCGCGCGCATACGCAACACTACGTACTCGAATATGCCCTTCGTGCGCAGTGTTGCTGATCCCCGCCACACCTGATCTGCATCAATGTGGCCCCCGCGCCGCGGCATCACCATTGCCGCAGGCAAACAAAGGGAAACAAGATGAACAAGTGGATGGTTATCGTGGTGGCGACGCTGCTCGCCTCCTGTGGCGGCGCACCCGATGCAACGAAGGCTGACACGGGCGGCTCGCGCAACGGCGACTTCGGTCCCCCGCAGGGCGAGCCGATTCACGCGGTCCTCACGAGCCCGCCGCAGGTGCCGCCGGCGACGAACCGCAATCACCCCGCGAAAGTCATCGTCGAGCTCGAAGTGGTCGAGGTCGACAAGGAAATCGCCGAGGGCGTGACCTACACGTTCTGGACCTTCGGTGGCACGGTGCCCGGCAGCTTCATCCGCGTGCGCCAGGGCGACACCGTCGAGTTCCATCTCAAGAATCACCCCAGCAGCAAGATGCCGCACAACATCGACCTGCACGGCGTCACCGGCCCCGGCGGCGGCGCGGCCTCGAGCTTCACGGCGCCGGGCCATCGCACGCAGTTCACGTTCAAGGCGCTGAACCAGGGCATCTATGTCTATCACTGCGCGACCGCGCCGGTGGGCATGCACGTCGCGAACGGCATGTACGGCCTGATCCTGGTCGAGCCCCCCGAAGGACTGCCGCCGGTCGACGCCGAGTACTACGTGATGCAGGGCGACTTCTACACGGTCGGCAAATATCGCGAGAAAGGCCACCAGCCCTTCGACATGCAGAAAGCGATCGACGAAAACGCGACCTACGTGTTGTTCAACGGCTCCGAGTCCGCGCTCACGGGACCCAACGCACTCAAGGCGAACACCAACCAGAACGTGCGCCTGTACGTCGGCAACGGCGGACCGAATCTCGCGTCCAGCTTCCACGTGATCGGCGAGATCTTCGATCGCGTGCAGTACGAGGGCGGCACCCGCGTGCAGGAGAACGTGCAGACGACGCTGATCCCGCCGGGCGGCGCGGCCATCGTCGAGTTCCATACGGAGGTCCCCGGCAACTACGTGCTGGTCGATCACGCGATCTTCCGCGCGTTCAACAAGGGTGCGCTGGCGTTGATGGAAGTGACCGGCGAGCAGCGGCCCGAGATCTATTCCGGCAAGCAGGTCGACGAGATGTACGTCGGCGACAAACTCGTGAGCGCCGCGCCGGTGGCGGCCGCGGTCGCGGGCGGGGCGGCCCGGCCCCCGCGCAGCCGACCGCCCCC